>CAYRWE010000432.1:0-2912 GCA_964427655.1 uncultured Solibacteraceae bacterium
GCCTGGTGGCCGACATGCTCGGCATGCAGGTCCCGCCCAACAAGGCCGTGGTGGGTAGCAACGCTTTCGCCCACAGCTCGGGCATTCACGTGGATGGCTTCCTGAAGGACCGCGAGACTTACGAGATCATGCGGCCCGAGCACATCGGCATGCAAGACAGCCGCGTGGTGCTGACCGCGCGCACCGGCCGCCACGGCCTGCGCGACCGCTTCAAGAAGCTCGGCTACACGCTTTCGCAGCCGGAGCTCAACCAGGCCTATCAGCGCTTTCTGCTGGTGGCCGACAAGAAGCAGGAGGTCTTCGACGAGGATCTCATGGCGATCCTGCACGACGAGATCAAGCCCGTGCCGGAGACCTATCAGCTCGATTACCTGAACATCAACAGCGGCACCGCGGCCATCCCCACAGCCACAGTCCGCGTGCTGGTAGCCAGCGAAACGCACGAGGGCGCGGCCATCGGCGACGGCCCCGTGGATGCCACTTACAAAGCTATTGCCATGGTGACCGGCGTTTCGGCCAAGCTGGGACGCTACGACATCCGCGCCGTCACCGGCGGCGGCGACGCCATGGGCGAAGTGACCGTGCAGATGGAACTGGATGGCCTGAAGGTCACCGGCCGGGGCGCCTCCACCGATGTCATCGAAGCCAGCGCCAAGGCGTATATCGATGGGCTGAACAAGCTGGCCAGCCTGGGGCGGAAAGCATCGGCGTAACGGTTCCCTCCACGCTTCCGCCAGTTCCGCCGTCTTAAGACACTGAAAGGAACTCGCAGTGCCTGGCAACCACGTCAAGTTCACGCTCGCCTTAGTGTTAGCAGCGCTCGCATTCGGGCAAGCTCCCGCCGATTCGGCGCAGGAACGGATACTGAATTTCAGCCGCGTCACTACGCCTCAAAGCCTCCAGGAAACCATCAACGCGATCCGGGGAATTACCGATATTCGGGAGATAACCATCGATAACGCGCAGCGATCCCTCATGGTGCACGGCACGGCGGATCAGCTCGCGCTGGCCGCCTGGCTCTCCGAGACTCTGGACGTGGCTGAAAACGGGCAGCCGCCCACCGGCCGCACCCTCCACTACGACTACGCCGCCGCAGCTAAGGGAGATACCGCGGTACGTGTAATCTGGCTCGTCAACATCAAACCGATGGCCGATCTCCAGGAACTCGTAACTGCCGTTCGCGGGTTGGCGGACCTGGGAAGAATTTTCCCGCGCAGTGCGCCGGCCGGCGTGGTCTTTCGCGGAACCCCCGGCCAGGCGGCCTTCGCCGAATGGCTGATCGGCGAGTTGGATTCATCCACCGCCAAAGCTTACGCGGACCGCAAGCCGGTCGCCCATACCTACCCGGAAGGTTATCTCGGCACCACCGCGGCGCGGGTGTATTACCTGCCGCCAGCCACGCCTCAGGCCCTCCAGGCGTCGGCCAATATGGTCCGCGGCGCCGCGAAAATCCGGGTAATATGGGCGTTCGACCCCGCCAGCGCCGTGGTTCTGCGCGCCACACCCGAGGCCGCCGAGGCCGCCGATGGCCTGCTCGGGCAGGCTCCCGGCCATTGATCCAGCCTCCGCGTGTGTGGCACCATCCTGACATGACCCCCTGCGCGCCCGCTCTGCTCTTCGATCTCGATGGCACCCTCGTCGATAGCGTCTACCAGCATGTGCTGGCGTGGCACGAAGCCCTCTCCGAGACCGGCATCGACCTCGCCGTGTGGCGCATTCACCGGCGCATCGGCATGAGCGGCGGGCTGATGGTGGAAGCGCTCTTCCGCGAGATCGGCAGAGCCGTCCCCCCGGATGCTGCCGAAGCCGCCCAGCGGCGCCATGCCGTGGCCTACGCGCGGATGCTCGACCAGGTCCGCCCGCTGCCCGGCGCGCGCGAGCTGCTGGCGCGCCTCGCGGAACTCGAAGTGCCTCACGCCATCGCTACCAGCGGCCGCTTGGAGAGCGCCCGCGCGGCGCTCGATCTTCTGGGAGTCCGCCCCCAGGTTCCCATCGTGACACGAGACCAGGTCGCCCGGGCCAAGCCGGATCCCGACCTCTTCCTGGCCGCCGCCGAAGCCACCGGCGTCAGTATCCTCGATTCCGTGGTGGTCGGCGACAGCATCTGGGACCTGCTGGCCGCCCGCCGCGCACGCGCCCTCGGCATCGGCCTTCTTTCCGGCGGCTACGGGCAGGACGAGCTCGAACGCGCCGGCGCCTACCGCGTTTACGACGACCCCGCCGGCCTGCTCGAGCACCTCGACGAGATCGGCATTCGCTCGCGCCGCGCCTGACTTCCCGGTCTGGCCCCCGGCGTGCTCCCTCAAGACCCTATGCCGATCGAAACTTCACAAGCCACCGATGTGCGCGTGCTGCGGGATAAAGCCGCACGCCTGCGCATCGATTCCGTACTCTCCACCACGGAAGCCGGCAGTGGGCATCCCACAAGTTGCGCCTCCGCCGCGGAAATTGTCTCGGTTTTGTTCTATTCGGTCATGCGCTACGATCCCCACGATCCGCGCAATCCGGCGAGCGATGTATTCGTTCTCTCGAAAGGCCACGCCGCGCCGATTCTCTACGCCGCCTGGTCCGAAGCGGGGCTCTTTCCGCGCGAGCGGCTGCTGACGCTGCGCAAGATCGATTCCGACCTCGAAGGCCATCCCACACCGCGCCTGCCGTTCGTCGACGTAGCCACCGGCTCGCTCGGCCAGGGCCTCTCAGCGGCGGCGGGCATCGCCCTCCACGCGCTGCTCTCCAGTTCCGGGCAGCGCGTCTACGCTTTGCTGGGCGATGGCGAATCGGCCGAAGGATCGGTCTGGGAAGCCGCCGAGTGGTTGAGCCACCGCTGCTTGAGCAACCTGTGCGCCACCATCGATATCAACCGCCTCGGCCAGAGCGAGCCCACCATGCTGGAGCACCACATGGAGATCTAC
>CAYRWE010000433.1:0-2906 GCA_964427655.1 uncultured Solibacteraceae bacterium
GCCAGGTCCTCGAAATCGTGCACCGTGAGGAAGTGGATGTTAGGCGATTCGAACCACTCGTAGGGGAACAGCCGCGTCTTGGGCGCGCGCCCGCTGAACAGCATGGCCGCGCGCACCCGCCAGTGGCCGAAGTTGGGGAAGGCCACGATGGCACGCCGCCCCACGCGCAGCATCTCGCACAGCACCTTGCGCGGGAGGCGCGTCTCCTGCAAGGTTTGGCTGAGAATCACGTAATCGAAGGCCTGGTCCGGATAGCCGGCCAAACTCTCATCGATATCTCCCTGGTAGACCGAAACGCCGCGGGCGATGGCGGTCTGCACCTTGGCGCCGGACATTTCCACGCCGCGCGCATCCACTTGCTTGTTCTCGGCCAGCCACTGCAGCAGCCCGCCATCTCCGCAGCCCAGGTCCAGCACGCGCGCACCCGGCTCCACGATCTCGCCGATGATGGCGAAATCGCTGCGGCCCAGCACTTCGCGCACGAAGGTCTGTTTGGCGGCGATTTGCCCGCTCATGCGATCTTCTCGAACGTGCTCGCCAGAAATCCGCGCACCAGCTCGGCCTGCTCGGCCACATCCACCAGGAAGGAATCGTGCCCGTAATCGGAGGGCAGTTCCACATAGGCCACGTCGCAATTGCGCGAGCGCAGCACGCGCACGATCTCCTGCGATTGATAGCTGGGGTAGAGCCAGTCTGAGCTAAAGCTGATCACCAGGAAGCGCGCCGTCACGTTTTCGAAGGCCGCGGCCAACGAGCGGTGACCGCTGGTCAGGTCGAAGTAGTCCATGGCCTTGGTGATGTAGAGGTACGAATTGGCGTCGAACCGGTTCACGAACTGGCCGCCGCGATATCGCAGGTAGCTCTCCACCTCAAAATCCACATCGTCGAAGGCGTAAGTGAAGGTATCTTTGCCACGCAGGCGCCGGCCGAACTTGGCACGCATCGAATCGTCGCTCATGTAAGTGATGTGGCCCACCATGCGGGCCACCGCCAGACCGCGCGCCGGCGGCTGCCCGCCGTAGTAGTTGCCGGCGTTCCAATCGGGATCGGCCATCACCGCCTGGCGCCCCACTTCGTTGAAGGCGATCTGCTGCGCGCTGTGCCGCGTGGTACAGGCGATGGGAATGGCCGAAACCACGCGGTCCGGGAAAGAGACCGCCCACTCGAGCGCCTGCATGCCGCCCATCGATCCTCCGGTCACCGCCAGCAGTTTGGGGATGCCCATCCAATCCACCAGCATCTTTTGCAGCCGCACGATGTCGCCGATGGTGATCACCGGGAAGGACATGGCATACGGGCAGCCGGTGGCCGGATTGATGGAGGAGGGCCCCGTGGTACCGCGGCACCCGCCCAGCACGTTGGCGCAGATCACGAAATACTTGTTCGTGTCGAAGCCCTTGCCCGATCCGATCATGTTGTCCCACCAGCCCGGCTTGCCGTTTTCGGGGCCGATGCCGGCCGCGTGCGCATCGCCCGAGAAAGCGTGCAACACCAGGATGGCGTTGGACTTCTGCGCGTTCAACTGGCCGTAAGTTTCATACGCCACATCCACCGGCGCAAGCGTGGCGCCGCCATCGAGCGAGATGGAATCGAACCGCACGGTCTGGGTTTCTACAATCATCGGCGGGAGATTTTCATCATATCAGAGCGCGTACGGGCCCCAAGATTCTCGCTCCGCGGCCGGCGTTCCGGGCGGCACAGCCGGCCCGCGGCGGCTAGCTCGAAGTCCAATCCAGCTATATTTAAAGTTACATGTTTGGAATTCCGGTTCTGGCGGGGCTTCTGGCGGCCGCGGCCCTCGCGGCACCACGCGAAACGGTCGTGGTCGATACCGATTCCGGCATTTTCGGAGACGATGGCGCGGCGCTCGTCATGCTGTTGCGCAGTCCCTCGCTGGTAAGCGTGGCCGGAGTGACCATCGTGCCGGGAAACGTCTGGTCGGATGCCGGGGCCGGCTACGTGGCGCACCTGCTCGATCTGCTGAAGCGCCCGCAAATCCCGCTCTATACCGGAGCCCAAACGCCGCTGGTCCACACCGCCGCCATGGCTCGCGAGGCCGAGCGGCGCTGGGGAAAGCTGGAATACACCGGCGCGTTCGCGAACGCGCCTGCCCCCGAGGCGGTGCGCCGCCTGCACCGCGAGGAGGCCGTCCAGTTCCTGATCTCCGAAATCGAGCGGCACCCGGGCGAGCTCACCATCTTGGCCATCGGGCCGATGACCAACGTGGCGCTGGCCCTGCGCTTGAAGCCGGGAATCGAGACGCGCATCAAGCAGATCGTCTGGATGGGCGGCAATCTGAACGTCCAGGGCAACGCCTCGCCGGCCGCCGAGTTCAATTTCTGGTTCGACCCGGAAGCCGCGCAAATCGTGCTGCGCTCGGGCATCCCGCGCAAGGTCATGTTCCCGCTGGACGTCTGCAACACCGCCCAGGTCCGCAAAGCCGAGTTCGACCGCATCGCGGCCGTGCGCACGCCCGTCACCGCGCTGTACAGCCAGGATGCCGGCGAGCGCTATCCCGGCTTCCTGAAAAACCCCTCGGCCGTCGGATACTTGTGGGACGAACTGGCGGCGGCCTACCTGCTCGATCCGGGCTTCGTCACCCGTTCCGAGCCCCGTTACCTGGATGTGACCACCGTCTGGAGCCGCTTCTATGGAGCCACCATTCCGCTGGACCGCCGCGTGGCTCCCGACGCGACCCCGGTCGAGGTGGCGCTGGCGATCGATTTCAGGCGCGTTTTCGAGCTGTATCGCGGCCTTCTGACGCGCGCGGAGTAAACGACGGCTCGTGCGGCGCGCTGCCGCGCTTGCATTAACGGCCAGCGGCGATGTACCGTACGGATTCGGCTTGTTTCGAAAAGGAGTTCACATGGACCGGCGAAGCTTCGTGGAATCGATGGCAGGCGTGG
>CAYRWE010000434.1:0-2870 GCA_964427655.1 uncultured Solibacteraceae bacterium
GTCATCAGCTTGGGCATCTTCTCGACTTCCACCAGGCACATGCGGCAGGCGGCCTGCAGCGTGAGACCTTCGTAATAGCAGAACGCCGGAATCTCGATGCCCACGCTCTTGGCGGCATCGATCACCAGCGTTCCCGGCGGCGCCGTCACCGCGCGTCCGTCGATCGTGAGCTTTACAAGGTCAGCCATCGATTGTTTCCGTGTCACCGCTCCCTTACGGTCTCGGCTCTGCACGCGCTTACCGAGCCGCGACCGTAAGGGAGCGGTTGCTGGCCCGTAATCACTAATTCATTCCGCATACTATGCCACCACCATGTGCCCGGCGTGCTCGTGCGGGCAGGGCTTGCCGTCCAGATGATCTTCGAACTCCCCGCGAAACTTCTCCACAATCGAAATCGTCGGCATGGCGGCGGCATCGCCCAGCGGGCAAAACGTCCGGCCCAGCATATTCTTGGCCACATCGCCGATCAGGTCGATATCGCTCCTGGTCCCCGCCCCCGCATCGAAGCGCGCCAGCAGCTTGCGCAGCCAGGTGGTGCCCTCGCGGCACGGGATGCACCAGCCGCAGCTCTCGTGCGCGTAGAACTTCATGATGCGCAGCGCGGCCTTCACCATGCACGTCCGGTCGTCCATGACGATCACGCCCCCCGAGCCGAGCATGGTCTTCCGCGCAGCCATGGAATCGTAATCCATGGTGGCGCCCTCGCACTCGGCGGCCGTCAGCACCGGGCACGACGATCCGCCCGGCACGAAGGCCTTGAGCTTGCGCCCCCCGCGGATTCCGCCGCCCACTTCCTCGATCATCTGCTTCACCGGGAAACCCAGCCGCAGCTCGTACACGCCCGGCTTGTTGATGTGCCCCGTCAGGCAGGTCATCTTGGTGCCGCCCGCCTTGGGCACGCCCAGCGCCGCGAACGCCGCCCCGCCATCGCGGAGTATCGCCGGCACCGCGCAGTAGGTCTCCACGTTGTTCAGCACCGTGGGGCACTGAAAAGCCCCCACCACCGCCGGAAACGGCGGCCGAATGCGGGGCACGCCGCGTTTGCCTTCGAGCGATTCGAGCAGCGCCGATTCCTCGCCGCACTCGTAGGCGCCCGCGCCCGAGTGCGTGTACAGGTCGAAATCGAAGCCCGTGCCCTGGATATTTTTCCCCAGCCAGCCGCGCTCGTAAGCCTCGCCGATGGCCTTCTCCATTACCTCGATCAGGTAGCGGTACTCGCCGCGGATATAGATGTAGCCCTTGTGCGAATCCACCGCCAGACCGGCGATCAGCACACCCTCGATCAACTGGTGCGGATCGTTCTCCATCAGAACGCGATCTTTGCACGTGCCCGGCTCGCTCTCGTCGGCATTCACCACGATGTACTTGGGCTTGGGCGAATTGCGCGGCACGAAGCTCCACTTCATTCCCGTCGGAAAACCGGCCCCGCCGCGCCCGCGCAGGTTCGAAATCTTCAACTCTTCGATGATCTCTTCCGGCCTCATCCCGGCGGCCTTGCGGAAGGCCTGGTAGCCTTCAGTCGCGAGATACGTATCGATGGACGCCGAGTCCTTCAGGCCGAAACGGCGCGAGAGCACGCGGGTCTCAAGTGGGCTGGGTTCGTTGTACAGCATGGGCTAGGCTTCCTTCTTGTGCCCGTCTTGCAGGCCATCCAGAAGCTCGTCCAGCTTCTCGGGCGTCACGAAGTGGTGGAAGTCGTAGTTCACCTGCACGGCCGGCGCCCATGAGCAGGCGCCCAGGCACTCCACCTCTTCGAGCGAGATCTGCCCGTCCTCGGTGACCTCCTTGTGCCCGATTCCCAGCTTCTTGCAGGCGTGCTCCCAGACTTTGTCGCCGTCGTTGAGCAGGCAACTGATATTCGTGCACACCTGGACGTGGTACTTGCCCAGCGGCTTGCGGTGCAGCATCGAATAATACGAGATCACCTCGTTCACCGCCAGGGGGGTGACGCCCACCCTCCGGGCTACCTCCTCGATCAGCTCATCGGTGACCGACCCGACTTCATCCTGCGCGTACATCAGCATCGGAATCAGCGCCGAACGCTCGCGCCCCGGAGGATAGCTCTTCAGGAGCTTCTCGAATCTGGCTTCCAATTGCGGAGAAAAAGTCATGGCTTGCGCGCTACCGGTCCGTATCCCCCAAAACGAAATCCATACTGCCGATGGAGGCGATCACATCCGCGATCAGCGTGCCTTTCACCATCTCGGATGTCGCCTGCAAATTTCCGAAGCTGGGCGTGCGCATGTGCACGCGGTACGGCTTGGTGGTTCCGTCGCTCACCACGTAGAACCCCAGCTCGCCGCGCGGCGATTCGATCACCTGGAAAACCTCGCCCTCCGGCACGCGGAATCCCTCGGTCACGATCTTGAAGTGGTAGATGAGGGCCTCCATCTGGGTCTTCATCTTCTCGCGGTCGGGCAGCACCACGTGCTCGTCGGCGGCCTTCCAAGGTCCCTCGGGCATTCCCTCCATGGCCTGCCGCGCGATGCGCGCGCTCTGGCGCATCTCTTCGATGCGCACCTGGTAGCGCGCGTAGACATCGTTCTCGGTGCGCGTGGGCACCTCGAAATCGAACTTCTCGTAGCTCGAATACGGCTCGTCCTTGCGTGCGTCGATCTTGAGGCCGGCGGCCCGCAGCATGGGTCCCGTGACGCCCAGGTCCAGCATATCTTCGAGCGAAATCCTGCCGATGCCGCGCGTCCGCCCAATCCAGATGCGGTTGTTGGTCAGCAGATCCTCGTACTCGTCCACGCGGCTGGGAAACACGTCCAGAAACTTTTTGACCCGCTGCGCCCAGCCCCGCGGGGGCTCCAGAGCCAGCCCGCCGATGCGGAAATAGCTGGTCATCATGCGCTGGCCGGAGAACATCT
>CAYRWE010000435.1:0-2868 GCA_964427655.1 uncultured Solibacteraceae bacterium
AGAGCCGGCTTTTGGAGCGGTGGGTTGCGAGGTCATGGGGCGGTCTCCGGGTCGAGCAGTTCAACGGCAGCGCGCAGCACGTCCGCAGGTTCAATGGTAAGCAATCCGGCCTCAGGCGGAGCATTGCGGGTATGGTCGCGGCGGCTTTCAGGACTGCGCAATACCTTGAATCGCGTGCCAAAAGGCCCGTTGCGGTTGGGATCGGTTGGCCCATAAATGCCCACTACCGGCCGGCCCAGCGCGCAACCCAGGTGCAGCGGGCCGGTATCGCCTGCAATCACCAGCGCCACGCGACGGGTAAGTGCAATCAGTTGAGCCAGTGTACAGGCCAACGGCGTAGCCGCGCCCCCGGTCGCCGTCTGAATTGCGGTGGTTAACGATTCCTCGCCCGGCCCCGAATTCACCAGCACACGGCAGCCGCGGCCAATCAATCCAGCGGCGACTTCGGCATAGCGCTCAACAGGCCAGCGCTTGGCGCCCCAGCCGGCGCCAGGATTGATGAGAACCGAAGGCGCTGCAACCGGCAGCAGAAGCGCATCGGCCCAGATCTCAGCCGCCGGGTCCACGGGCAGCCAAGGCTGCACAGGCTTAAGACTGTCTCCGGCGATTGTCGAAGCCAGTTCCACATCCTGCTCAATGACGTGCGCGCCGCCGGTAGCCACCATCTCAGTAAACAGCCAGCGCGCCACCCGCTCCCGCGGCTCAGCCTCGCCAATCACCCGCCGGCACCCCGCCATTCGCGCCACCACGGCCGACCGGATGGCGCCCTGCAGATCGATCACTGCATCGTATTGGCAGTCCTGCATTGCCCGCCGCAGAGCCTTGATCTCATGCAGAGTTTTGTGGCTAAACGGAGCTTTGCGCCAGTCCTTCGAAGCAGCGAAGTGCAAATGGTCAACAAGGGGCTGTCCGGGTCCGCGGAGGGTGGTGCTCCCAGCCGTCAACAGCGCCCGCCACCGCGGCTCCACCACCCAATCAATGACCCATCCCGGATGCGCCTGCCGCAGCGCCGTCACCGCCGGCAGAGCGTGCAAAATATCGCCCATGGCGCCCAAGCGAACCACGAGCAGACGAAACTGGGATTGGGTGTGCAAACTCCGATTTTCTCACAGCGGCGGGCGGGGCCGAATAGCGGCAATCAGCCCAACCGGGCAATCGCATGAATCCATTTTGCTGACTAACCTGGTTCCGATATTCAACGCGCCGGAGGCGCAGCGGTCGTTAGCCCCGCGCTTCAGCGTGGGGAAGCAGGCCAGAATGAGCCCTTCAGCCCCGTCGGGGCGGCGCAAGCGGCGAGGCTCTCATCAAGACGTCGTTCATACGTTTGCCCTGATCAGCCCAGTGAGCCAATCGAGTGCGGCGCCTTGGTCCTGAATCTCGATGCCAAGGCCGGCAGCCTTGAGCGGCAGTAACTCTTTGAAAGAAAAAGCACGCTCGCCCAAGCGCACCGCGTCTTTTTCCGTGGTGATCAGCGCGGCAGCGCCGGCAACAACAGCCGAAACCGTCAGCCTTTCCACGTCAGCATTCGTATACCGATGGTGATCGGGAAAGGCACAACATTTAGCGAGCCGCATGCCGGCAGCTTCCAGACCCAAGAAGAACTGCCCCGGTCGTGCGATGCCGCAAAAAGCCAGCACCGGACCATCGACGCGCGGAACATCCATAGTGCGCCTAAGCCGCCAGATGGGCCCTTGCCAACCCCATGCACGTAACTCCGCTTCAAAGTCCGGCTCATCGGCCGGAATCGCCAGCACCGTTGCCCGCCGAATGGCCGTAAGCGGCTCCCGCAGATTGCCGGCGGGCAGCAGACGGTCCTGCCAGTCTTCGCGATTCAACAGAACAATATCCACATCCCGCGCCAGTCGCCGATGCTGAAACCCGTCGTCCAAAATGTGAACCCCATCCCCCGGCACGGCGGAGCTGTCCGCCTCCGCAAGCAGCCCTGCGTGGTAGCGCTGCGCCGCAACATAAACCGGCACCTGCGCCTCCCGCGCGATCAGCAGCGGCTCGTCACCAAATTCCTCCGCGGTCCCATTGGGATCGACGCGGACCGGCAGGCGACTCCTGCGGCCATACCCGCGGGAAAGCACGTCCACAGTCAGCCCCCGCATGGTGAGCGCTTTTGCCAGCGCAATGGTAAGCGGCGTCTTGCCCGAGCCACCGGTGGATAGGTTGCCAATACTGACAACGGGCCAGCGAAGCCGCCGTACCGGCTCAGAGCCGCTCTCGATCCGCCGGTTACGCCAAGCCACGCCGGCTGCATAGAGCGGCACCAACGGAAACAGCCAGCGGCGATTCATGCCGCGCTTCCTTTGCCGGCCAGCAGCTCGCCAATCGCGTCCACGCACCGCGCCGTCGCCCCGGCCTGCTTGTCGAAGACCTGCTTTGCCCGCTCTCCCACGGCCGCGGCCGCCGCACCGTCTCGCAGCAAATCAATCAATGTCCCTGCCAACTCTTCCCTGGTCGCAATCCGCACCGCATCATGCTCTATCAAGTCGTCGGTAATAGCGCGAAAGTTGGCATAATGCGGGCCCATCACAATCGGCACCCCAAACTGCGCCGGCTCCAGCGGATTGTGCCCCCCAACTGCAACCACGCTGCCGCCCACAAACGCCACCGCCGCCAGCGAATACACCGATGCCAATTCGCCAATCGTATCCAGCAGCACAACCTGGCCCGGACTCATGCCCTCGCGCGAATCCTCCGGCTCCGTGCGCCAATGGGAGCGCCTGGTCCATGCCACGCCCGATCTCTCCAGCAATGCACCAACCGCCCCAAACCGCTCCGGGTGCCGCGGCGCCAGCACCATGGCCAGTCTTGGATCCCTCTCAAGCAGCCGCGGCCAAGCCTCCAGCAGCGCGGCCTCTT
>CAYRWE010000436.1:0-2856 GCA_964427655.1 uncultured Solibacteraceae bacterium
GTTTTGAGCCTGCCGGAAAGGACAACTATCGCTCAACTTCGGAATTCAGGTTTATGGGAGCGACGGTGAAATTGGCCGACGGCGCCGTGCTGAACCACCTATCTGAGGCTGCCACGAAGCGCGAATTTCGCGGACTCCTTCCTCGATAGCTTTACTCGAAATAGTTGCAGAGCCGACTGCGGTGCGGTTGTCCCGGGGGAAGCCGTTTGGCCGCGATCGCTACATCCAGCCGTTGAACCAGGGCCGGCGACAGGTAGATCGATTCGACCGTGACGCTCGATCTCCCCAGCAGCGTCGATTGCGAGGAGCGGCCGGCCTCGACCTCCACGCGCCTCAGACTCAGCGACTCCGGCATCGGCTTTCCGTAGACGCGCTCGCCGTTGCGTCCGTCGTAGCTGAGGATGTAGGAGATTCCGCGGCCGTTCAGCTCCGCCAGCGCCGCGTGGAACGCCACCCTATCGAAGCTGCCGAAGTAGCGCGGGTCGCGCGTGCCGCAGACGCCCTGATAGGGCGGGTCCATGTAAACCAGATCTCGTGGGGTCGCGGCCGCCAGCGCCGCGCGATAGTCGCCGGCCGCAATCTCGGTGCGGCCGCGCAAGAGGCGGGACGCCTCGGCGATATGCCAGGCCAGCGTTGCGGGCCGCATCCCGCGGCGGCGGTTATCGGGGCTCTGGTTGAACTCGCCGTCGGAATTGTAGCGGATAGCGGCCTTCACGCAGCGCGCCAGAAGGTAGAGCAGGTAATCCGCGCGCTTCGTGCGGTTGAAATTCGCGCGCACCCAATCGTAATATTCGCGTTCGCGGCCGCGCTGGCTCTCCCACAGTCTGCTATAGGCCGCTGCCATCGATTCGGGCGATTCCACGATGCGCTTCCAGAGATCCATCAGCGGCGCGTTGCTGTCGTTCAGCGCGAAACTGCGCGCCGTCCCGGAGGCGGCCGCGGCCAGCGAGACCGCCGCGGCTCCGGCGAAAGGTTCGAGCAGCCTGTGGGTGTCTGGCGGGAAGTAAGCCAGGATGGCTGGGGCCAGGGCGCGCTTGCTGCCTTGGTAGGGAATCGGATGCGGCGTCTTCATGGCGCATCCGGCCGCTTCAGCGTGCCCGCACAAGGTGGTGGCGAGCGAAGAATCGCGGGCGCTCATGAGAGGGCCGCCATCAGACGGCAAAAGCCTCGCCCAACACGCGGCCGGTCGACGAGGAAGGCTCCGCGACGCCTATGGCGCGGGCCAGCGTGGGAGCCACGTCCACGGATTCCACCGGTGCTTCGAAGGCGCCCGCGCGGAATTGCGGGCCATAAAAACATAAAGGCACATCCACGTCGTAATTGTACAGGGAGCCGTAGGAGATGCCGCGGTTGGGGCCGAATTGTTCGACGTACTCGGGACGGTAGGAGAGCATCACGTCGCCGGATCGGCGCGGGAAAAAGCTGTTGCGGAAGCGCCGCTCCCACCGGTCACTGGTGGAGCAGGCCCCGCGGGCGGTGAAATATCCGGCCACGGCGGCCTGTTCGAGAGCCAGGCGCCCCGCCAGCAGGCGCACCGGCTCGGGATCGGGCGCCGAGCCCGGATTCAGATACAGAAATGGATACAGGTATTTCTCGACGTGGATTCCCGGGCCGGAGGCCGAAAGCGGCCACTCGAGCGCGCGTGCCAGCGTCTCCCCGTTCACGGCCATGCGGGGCCGCGATTCCTCGGCGGGCTCGGCAGGCGCACCGTGCCCGCCGGCCAGCACCAGGTTGTAGGCGTTCGGGCCGGGCGCCATTTTGAGCAGCGTGAGAAGCGTTTCCAGGCGCCGGTCGAGCTGCAAGACCATCTGCTGCATGAGGGGCGATCGCGCGCCGGTTTCGTAGCCCAGCAGGGCCGTGGAGCTATCCACCAGGCAGAGAAAATCGAATGTCTCGCTCTGCCCGAGGCGCTCGCGCGCGATCAGCTCGCCGGCGAAATCGAATAGGGCGGTCTGGCCGAAGGGGGAGGCTTTGTAGAGCGTCAGGAACGCCTGGGGACGCGCGGGGTCGTAGGGCAGTGTGCGCAGTGGGGGAGCGTCCTCGCGCGCGCCCAGAGCCATCCAGCGCGCATCGTGGGCGTCATCCAGGGGCCTCTGGCTGTTGAATTCGGAGATCCAATCGCGCGGCTCGCCGCCGGTGACAAATTGGCCCGCCGAGTCCATCCAGAAGGTACTGGCCTCGGGTGTGCCAGCCATCAGCTCGGAATGGGCGGCGTTCATGGAGACCACAAATACCCGGTTGCGGGGTTCGGCGGCCACCTGGGCTGCCAGGGTGGTGGCCAGCAGGCTTTCACCGGAGGCCTGCACCATGGCGCGCGCGCTCCGGTCATACCAGCGGTCGGCGACGATCCCGTGCTGCGCGGGCCAGGCTCCCGTGGCCAGGGTCGCCAGGGTCGAAGCGGGGAAGGTGCTGGCCAAGTGGCGGCAGGCGGGGAAATAGGCGCCGCGCGAAAGGATCTGGCGCAATCCGCCGGGTGCCAGCGAGGGCCAGGCGGAATCGATGTAATCCGGCCTGAATTGTTCTATAATTACTAGTACCAGGAGCCTGGGGCGAGGAGGAAAGGCCAACAGACGGCCGGTCATCCCGCCCAGTACCATGGCGTTGAAGTGCCGTCGGCAAAGCCACATAAAAAAAGAGTTTATCAGAAGGCGTAAGTAGTGTTATAGTGTATTTTTTAATACAGCGGCCTAGGGGTTTGCTACGCGCCTCTTGGATGCACCCGGGCCGGTAAGGCAGGCGCATGATCGAAGAGAAGAGTGTGTTGAGTCTAGCGACGATCCGCCATAACCGTGGTATCTCTCTACGGCAGATTGCCGATGCCACGAAAATCAGCATCCGCTCCCTGGAAGCCATCGA
>CAYRWE010000437.1:0-2846 GCA_964427655.1 uncultured Solibacteraceae bacterium
GAATTACAAGCGCCCGAAGATGACCAGCCAGCGTTTCGTGCCGGAGATCTACTGACCGCCGCCTGACGGCCGGACTGGCCTTCCGTTGGCCGCTACGCGTGCCGGTTCGCGCCGATATCGCCTGGCTCGCTGCCGGGACGGGCCGCGCATCAAGAACCCTTCAGCGGCACCACCTCCCAATGTGGGCGGTCTCTGGACCGCAACAGCAACAGGCCGGCCTCCCGCCCCTGCTCGCGCAGCGCCGCCAATCCTCGCAGCACGTCGTCGGGCGAGCTCACGGGAGTCGACTGCACGGAGAGGATCAGATCGCCGGGGGAGACGCCGACATCGGCAGCCGCGCTGTTGGCTTCGACGCCGAGCACCAGCACCCCGCCCTGGTCCGGGGCGAGCTTGTGGTCGCTTCGCAATTGATCGGTGAGGGCCACCATGTGCAGCCCGAGATCGGGCGAGGTCATGCGCCGCCCGCGATCCGGCATGGCCGGCGGCCCGGCCGGGTCGTACATGCCCTCCTCCTTCGGCCAGGACGCCACCGCGACCGTTACCGTGCGGGTGTGGCCGTCGCGCCAGACCACCATCGGCGCGGATGTCCCGGGTAGGGTGGTTCCCATGGCACGCAGCAGAGCCCGCACATCGGTGGTGTGGCGGTCGCCGAACTGGAGCACCACGTCGCCCTCGTGCACATCCGCCCGCGCGCCGGGCCCGTCCGGCCAGACCGCGGTGACGATGCCGCCTTCGGTGTTGGGCAGGCCCAACAGCGAAGCGATGGCCGGGCTGGTCTGCTGCAGGCGCAGGCCGACGAAGCCGGCGCGCAAATGGCCGTAGCGGCGCATCTGATCGACCACAAAGCTGGCGTCTTCCGATGGGATGGCAAGGCCAAGCCCAGCCGAGCCCCTGTTGGCGGCATCCGGCGTGAACAAGGCCGAGTTCACCCCGATCACCTCGCCGGCAAGGTTGAACAGCGGCCCTCCCGAATTGCCGTGATTGATAGCCGCGTCGGTCTGGATGAAATCGTCGATCATGGTTTCATTCAGGTCGCGGTTGAGCGCGCTGACCACACCGACGGTGACCGTACTGCTCAGACCGAGCGGGTTGCCGATGGCGATCACGGTCTGGCCGATGCGCAAGGCCCCGCTGTCGCCCCACGGCACGGTGGGAAGCGCACGGCCGGCCTCGATCTTCAGCAAGGCCAGGTCCGGGCGTTCATTGGTGGACAGCACGCTGGCCGGATAAGGGTGGCCGTCCGCGAGCGTGACCGTGACCTCGTAGGCCGCGGCAACGACATGACGGTTGGTCACGATGTAGCCGGACGGATCGATCAGGAAGCCCGAGCCGAATTCCTTGATCGGCCTGGACATCTCCTCGGCGCCCTGGGCGACGCTGCCGCCCGCTCGCGGCTGCTGCATGAGGATGGAAATGTTGACCACCGCCGGCAGCAATGAAGCGACGAGATCGGGGAGATTCCCGGGCCAGTCCCGCGGCGGGGGCGCCGCGCCACACGAGAGCGGCATACCGAGCCACGCCACCAAAGCGATCGCGACCAGTCGCATGCCTGGCATCGGTCTTCTCCCGGCGCAACGTGAAGGAGCGCCACGATGGCGCTCCTCCACGCACCTTTCCTTTGCGGGCGCTTTCCCCGTCAGTGGTTGACGGTGCCGGCGGTGCCGGAGCCTTCCTGCGTCCTTCCGCCCTCGCCGGAGCCCTGCTGCGTCCTTCCGCCCTCGCCGGAGCTCTGCTGCGTCCTTCCGCCCTCGCCGGAGCCTTGCTGCGTCCTTCCGCCCTCGCCGGAGCCTGCGCTGGCGGCCGGATTGGCCGCCTGGGCTAGCATAACGCGCGCCCCCTGGTCGCTCAGCGCTGTTTGGGTGCAAGCGAAAGCAGGCGATATGACACCGATAAACAGCGCCGAAGCCGCCGAGATTCTGTCAAGTTTCATTTCAAACTTCCCCAGTGTTCTTGTACGTTGGACTACAACGACAAACACAAGCACAACTATGCCGGGCATTTCAACCTGGATTGAAGTTGACCCGCCCTAGTGGAGCCGTTCAGGCCTTCAGAGGAGCGTAGGGTAGACCGCATCAGAGCGGGATAAGCGCTGAAGGACGCGCTGATCCCGCCCTAACTCTTTGTTTGATCGCATGATTCAGACCTCCGGCCATGACGGGGCGCGGCGCACGCGGCATCTGGCAGCGACGATTCTGGGAACACACCATCCGCGACGAGCGGGATTACGCCGCCATATGGACTACACGCATTTCAATCCGATGAAACATGGGTTGGTGGAAGACCCGGCGGATTGGGCGTTTTCGTCGTTCCGGCGCTGCGTGGAACGTGGGGTTTATCCCGACGGGTGGATGCGCGGCGGCGACGAGTTGGCGGAGACGGGGGGGCGGGGGTGACGTTGCGACGGCGGAATACGCTTGGACACGGGGGTGCGGCGGAAAGTTGCGACGGGGGAAGACGCTTCGCTTTTCCGCCCTACGTTTCTACATTTCTTATTTTTCTTGGCTGCGTAGCAGCCAGTAATTGAATAGCGAAAGTATTCGATGACTGCTGGCGCGGCCAATACAGGTATGGGTTTCAAGGGCCTCCCGGCCCTTGGCGGGTCCCGAGCGGAGCCCGGGTGGGGTCCGGGGCAACGCCCCGGCGCGCTCAGGCCGCCGCTTCCTCGTTCTCGATGCGGCGCTCGAAGCGTTTGCGTTCGTGCGGGTCGAGGTAGCGTTTGCGCAGCCGGATCGCCGCCGGCGTCACCTCGACCAGTTCGTCCTCCTCGATGTAGGCGATCGCCTGTTCCAGGGACATGCGCCGCGGCGGGGTCAGCAGCAGGGCCTCGTCCTTGCCGGCGGCGCGGA
>CAYRWE010000438.1:0-2834 GCA_964427655.1 uncultured Solibacteraceae bacterium
CAGCAGGGCGGCAGCCGCCTGCTCTACGACCTGGTGGTGCGCGTCAGCCCGGTGAAGCTGGAGGCGGTGCGCCAGCAGATCGCCCGCGACTTTCCAGACGACGACATCAACGTCACATTCGATAACGACACGGTCTTCGTGCGCGGCACGGTGCCCGACGTGATCTCGGCGGACCGCATCATGGCCATCGCCGAAACTCTGGGCAAATCCGTCAACCTGCTGCATGTAAAGGTTCCGGCGGTCGAGCCGCAGGTGCTCCTGAAGGTGCGCTTCGCCGACGTGGACCGCTCGGCCAGCCTGGCTCTGGGAGTGAACCTGTCGAGCGGGGCGGGGAACCAGAACACGGCGGCGGGCACCGGCGCTCCGATCAGCACGGATGGAAACAAGACCATCACACTCAGCCAAGCGGTGAACGTGTTCTTGTTCCGCACGGATATCAACCTGCTAGCCGCCATCCAGGCACTCCAGGCCAAGAACATGCTCGAGATGCTGGCCGAGCCCAACGTTCTGGCCATCAGCGGCAAGCCGGCCAGCTTCCTGGCGGGCGGCGAATTCCCGTTCCCCATGGTTCAGCCGGGGCAGGGAACCGCCGCGATCAGCATCTCGTGGCGCGAATACGGCATTCGCCTGGGTTTCCTTCCGGTAGTTACGCCGCGCGGCACCATCCGGATCGAGGTGGCGCCGGAGGTGAGTTCGCTCGATTATACGAATGCGGTCACGGTTATGGGCGTGACGGTCCCGGCGCTGACCAGCCGCAAGGTGAAGACCGAAGTGGAGCTCGAGAGCGGGCAGACCTTCGCCATCGCCGGGCTGCTGGATAACGAGATCACCGACAGTTTCTCGAAAGTGCCCGGCATTGGGGACATTCCCATTCTGGGCAAGCTGTTCCAGACCAAGCAAACCAGCCGCAAGAATACCGAGCTGCTGGTGATTATCACGCCCGAAGTGGTGCGCCCGGTTCCGGCGGGCCAGAAGACGCCCGACGTGGGATTCACATCGCCTTATATTCTGAACCGCAAACCCGCGCCCACGCAGCCCGGAATGGACAAGACGGGGCCGGTCGCGGTGCATCCGCCGGCCGAAACGGTCCCGGTCGAACAACTGGAACAGGATCGGATACGGGGGCAGGCCAGTCCCGCGCCCACCACTCCGGCTTTCCAGATCATACCTCTGATGCCGGTGGCGCCGGCCGCCGCACCTAGCCCGTCGGCCTCGACATCCGGAGGGAGCCGGCCTTGAGTTCGTTAACCGGAGATCCGCAATGTATCCGCTGACCATAGGGCTGGCGATCGAAAACCGGGAGCTCTGGGAGCAGGCTCAGGCGTGCCTCTCCGAGCTGCCGTTTAGAATCATTGTGGAGCATCAGGATATCGGGGACATCGGCAATTTCCTCGATCGCCTGGAGCGCATGCGGCCGGATGTGGTGCTGATGGATATCAGCGGCTGGAGAGAGCCGCTGGAGGGTCTGGTGGCTTCCATCAAAGGGGCCGTCGGGGACCCCCTGATCATCGCCCTGAACACGGCCGCCGACGCCGACGCGATTCTCTCCTCGATGCGCGCCGGCATCAACGAATATCTCTTCCCGCCGCTCAAGGAGACGCTCCGCCGCGCGCTCGAGAAACGTTCCGCGGAACGCAGCCGGCGGCGCGAAAGCGGCGGCAAGGGCGCGGGAAAAAGCTTCGCGTTCTTCTCGGCCAAGGGCGGCTGCGGCGCCACCACGCTGGCCTGTCACGTGGCCGCCGAGCTGGGCCGCCAGAATCAGAAAGTTCTGCTGGCCGATCTCGATCTGGATGCCGGGATGGTCGGCTTCATCACCAAGACGAAATCGGTCTACTCGATTTTGGACGCCGTCAACAACCTGCACCGGCTCGATATCCACTACTGGAAGGCGCTGGTTTCGAACGGCATTCCGGGTGTCGAGATCGTCTCCTCGCCGCTGGCGCTGGCTTCCAAGCAGCAGCCCAAGGACGAGCAGATCCGCCACGTGCTGGCTTTCGCCCGGCCGCAATACGACTGGACCGTGGTGGACCTGGGCCGCAGCCTGAGCCGCATCGCCATGGCCGCGCTGGAGGAGATCGACGAAGCCTGCCTGGTGACCACCGTGGAAGTGCCCGCGTTGCACCAGGCCAAGCTGATCATTCAGACGTTGCTCGACGGCGGATATGGGAAGAACCGCATCCGGCTCATTCTCAACCGCGCGCCCAAGCGCCTGGATATCACCGCCGCGGAACTGGAAAAGATGCTGGGCGTGCCGATCTTCGCGATGGTCTCCAACGATTACCCCGAGCTGTACGAGACCTATGCCGAGGGGCGCATGCTGAATCGCAGTTCCGAGCTGGGGCGGAACATCACCAAGCTGGCCATGAAGCTCTCCAACCTGGAGGAGGAGAAATCCAAGAAGCGTTTCGGAATCTTTTGAAGATAGAGGATGGGCCGGGCTGGCCGGCGGAAGGTAAAGGGAACCATAACGATCATGCCGACTCTACTGGATTCGATGCCGCGACCGGGCGAGACCCGGGAAACCGGCTGGGTGAGCCGCCTTTTCAACAAGGACGGTTACACTCCGGAGTACCAGGAGCTGAAGTTCACGCTGCACCGCAAGCTGCTGGACCGGATCAACCTGGAAGCGCTTTCGTCGATGGCGGGCGAGCGCGTGCGCGCCGAGATCCGCGTGGCGGTGGCCAAACTGGTGGAAGAGGAGAAGACGCCCCTTTCGCTGGTGGAGAAGGACCGCGTGATCGAGGAGATTCTGGACGAGGTTTTCGGCCTCGGCCCGCTCGAGCCGCTGCTTCAGGACCCCACCATCAGCGACATTCTGGTGACCACGCCGCACC
>CAYRWE010000439.1:0-2804 GCA_964427655.1 uncultured Solibacteraceae bacterium
CCCACCACGGCCTTGTTGGGCGGGACCTGCATGCCGAGCATGTCGGCCACCAGGCGGCTGGTGCGGTACAACTCGCGGGTTTCGATATCGGTGTGCACGCGGAAGTAATCGGCGCGCGTGCGGATGGCCATGACCACCTCTTCGAGAGCCGCGTTGCCGGCCCGCTCGCCGATGCCGTTGAGGGTGCCTTCCACCTGGCGCGCGCCGTTGAGGACGCCAGCCAGAGAGTTGGAGACGGCCATGCCGAGATCGTCGTGGCAGTGTACGCTGATGACGGCGCGGTCGATGTTGGGCACCTTCTCGCGCAGCCCGCGGATGAGCGCGCCGTAGAGCTCCGGCACGGTGTAGCCGGTGGTATCGGGGATGTTGACCACGGTGGCGCCGGCGTCGATGGCAGCCTCGATCATCTCAAACAGATAGGCGGGGTCGGCGCGGCCGGCATCTTCGGCGTAGAACTCCACGTCCTCGACATACTGGCGGGCCAGCTTGACGGCATCCACAGCCATTTGCAGGATCTTCACCTTCTTCTCGCCGAGCGTGCGTCCGTAGCGCTCATCCTGGAACTTGCCCATGATGTGGATGTCGGAAGAGCCGATGCCGGTGTGAATGCGCGGGCGCGGGGCTTTCGCCAGGGCTCGGCCGCACGCTTCGATATCGGCGGCCACGGCGCGGGAAAGACCGCAAATGGTGGGGCCCTGAATCTCGCGGGCGATGAGCTGGACGGCTTCGAAATCCTCGGGCGAAGAATTGGGATAGCCGGCTTCGATGACGTCCACGTTGAGCGCCGCGAGCTGCGCGGCGATCATGATTTTCTCGCGGCATCCCAGACGGGTGCCGGCGGCCTGCTCCCCGTCTCTCAGGGTGGTATCGAATATGGCGACTTTATCGGACATCGGCTCGTGCTCCTCCCGGAGCGCGAGCGTTCCTTAGGGGGCCGATTCCCAAACCACCGGCCGTCCCAGCTTGCTCCACTCGTCGATGAGCGCCATGTAGCGGGCCTCCAGATAACTGCGCTTCACCTTGAGCGTGGGGGTCATCAGACCGTTCTCCACGGACCATGGCCCATCGACGATGGCGATCAAGCTCACCCGCTCGTGAGGATCGAGGTGCGCATTGACTGCCTGCATCTGCGCCTCGAGAGATGCCTCCAGAGCCTTCCGGGCGGCGGGATCCCTGGAACGCTTGCGCGCTTCATCCGAAAGTACCACGATTGCGAACGGGCTTGGCTGGCCGGCGCCCATCAGGCAGCAGGCCTCCACCGCGGGATGGGCGGCCAGGCGGCTCTCGATGGGAGCCGGCGCGACGTATTTCCCCTTGCTGGTCTTGAACTGCTCTTTGAGCCGGCCGACGATTTTGAGCTGGCCATCGGCCTCGATCGTGCCGACATCGCCGGTATGGAAGAAGCCGTCCGCGGTGAAGGCGACGGACGTGCCGACGGGGTCGTTGTAGTAGCCCAGCATGTTCATGGGGCTGCGTACCTGCAATTCGCCGTTCTCGGCGAGGCGGGCCTCCACACCCTCCAGAGCCGCTCCCACGTAGCCGGGCCGGAGTTTGGCGGGATCGGGCAGGTGGGTGATCATGGTCTCGGTCATGCCGTAGCCCTCCACCAGTTCGAGACCCAAGCGCCGGAACCACAACAGGATCTCGACCGGCAGCGGAGCGGAACCGCAGGCCGCCAGGCGCACAGTCGCGAGTCCCAATTGATCGAGAATCTTGCGCTTAACGGCGCGGTTGACGATGGGAATGCGCAGCAGCAGGTTGAGCTTCCAGGCGGGCAGTTTGCCCAGCACGCCCTGCTGGAATTTCAGCAGCAGGCGCGGCACCGAGAGGAAGATGGTGGGGCTGGCGCGATGCAGGTCCGCGACGAAGGTTTCCAGGCCCTCGGTGAAGAAGATGCGCGAGCCGAGCCATAACGAGACGCCCTCCATGCCGGCCCGCTCTACGATGTGGGCCAGCGGCAGATAGGAGAGCACGCGCTGATCAGAATCCAGGCGGAGGAGGCTCGAGAGGGCTTTGGCATTGTAGGCGAAGCTCGAGAAGCGGTGCATGACGCCCTTGGGCTTGCCGGTGGTGCCGGAGGTATAAATAATGGTGGCCAGGTCGTCGCCGGGACGGGTGGGGTTGCCCGGTATGGGCGAGTAGGCGGCCACCAGATCGGGCCACAGTGGGTGGTTGCCGGGCGGCGCCGTGGGGAAGAAGACCGAGCAGAGATCTTCTGGGACGCCGTCGGTCACCATCTCGCGGTCGTCGGTGGCGCCGACGAAGCAGCAGCGCGCGCCGCAATGCTCCAGAATCTGGCGAACGGATACCGCGCGAAGGGAAGGATAGATGGGGACCGAGACGTAACCGGCCATCCAGATGGCCATATCCGCCAGAATCCACCAGGCGCAGTTGCGCGAGAGGATGGCCACGCGGGAGCCGGGCTCCCAGCCTTGCGCCTTGAGGTAGGCCGCCATGCGGCGGGCTTCACCCACGGCCTGCGACCAGGTCCACTCGCGGATCTGGCCGCCGCCGAAAGGCTGAGTTAAAAAAACCTGGCTGCCCCGCTCGCGCTCCCAGCGATAAATCCGCTCGAGCGACAGATCGTCCTCAGTGACAGTGGGCTGCATGGCCCTCCTTTCAGCCGCTCATCCGCTCCGGGCTTTTTTCACGGCGGCGGTGAGCGCCGGCACCACCTCGAAGAGGTCGCCCACGATCCCGTAGTCGGCCACCTCGAAAATGGGCGCGTTCTCGTCCTTGTTAATGGCAATTACCGCTTTGGATCCCTTCATGCCGACCAGGTGCTGGATGGCGCCGGAGATCCC
>CAYRWE010000440.1:0-2753 GCA_964427655.1 uncultured Solibacteraceae bacterium
CGCGGCGGGCCGCCTTGATGGGGTCGATATCGCCGATCATGTCGGCGATGGTCACATCCGGCGTGGCCAGCTTCTCGACGTAGCGGTGGTTGCGATCGAGCCATGCGATGGGCGTTTCGTCACCCTGCGCTTCGAGCAGGTCGCGGCAGCGGCGGCAGATCGGTTTGTAAGGGTTGTCGTGTATCTCGCAGCCCTCGATAAACGGCGCCACCTCGTCGAGCAGCGTGGTGAGCATGCGGATCAGCCTGGTTTTGGCTTGCCCGCGCAGGCCCAGCAAAATGAAGTTATGGCGCGACAGGACCGCGTTGATTACCTGTGGCACCACGGTATCCTCGTAGCCTAGGATGCCCGGAAAGAGCGCATCGCCGCGCTGCAACTTGCAGATCAGATTATTTCGTAATTCGTCTTTAACGGAACGGCCGGCATATTTTTCCCGGTTAAAGTAGCCTTGACGAAGAGCGCCAAACGTCCGGGGCAACTCCTGAGTAGCTGTGGACACTATTCCCCCCCTCTGTTGGCGATTGTATCAGACCCATTCAAACATCACGCGTCTCATCCGATACAATGGCTGCTGTGGAGACACAAGTGAAGAGCCAGCCGCAGACCCTGTGGAGCCGCTATCAGGAGATCACACGCGAAGTCCACCGCGGCTTCATCGCGGAATGGACGGTGACGGTCATCCTGCTGTTATTTGCCACCACGTCGCTGGTCCAGGCCTTCGTTATTCCCAGCGCGTCGATGGAAAACACGCTGCTGATCGGCGACCACGTGCTGGTAGACAAGCTGGTCTATGCGCCCCCGGGGAACCTTTCCAAGCATGTGCTGCCCTACCGCGAGCCGCACCGCGGGGACATCATCGTGTTCCGCTACCCCCTGAATATCAAGGAAGATTATGTGAAGCGGGCCATCGGGCTGCCGGGAGACCGTATCAAGCTGGTCAACAAGCAACTGGTGCTGAACGGCCACCCGGTCAACGAGCCCTACGCAGTTCACTCGACCACGTACACCGATTCTTATCGCGACGATTTTCCCTCCGGGCCCCCCGGAATGGGCATTTATCCGCAAGCCATCGAGATGCTGGAGAACCACGTAGTCAATGGGGAGCTGGTAGTGCCGCCGGGCTGCATTTTCGCCATGGGCGACAACCGCGACGATTCGCTCGACAGCCGCTACTGGGGATTCGTGCCGCGGGAGAATATCGTAGGGACGCCGCTGATTATCTACTGGTCCTTCGAAGCGCCCACACAGGATTTGACCAACGGCAATATCGGGATCGATCATATCGTGGATGTGATCACCCACTTCTTCACCAAGACCCGCTGGTCGCGGACGTTCCGGCTGATTCGCGGATACCCGCTGCATTAGGGAGGTCGGCAAACCGCTCACTGACGGTCGCGGTTCGGAGCAGCCCTATTCGCTTCTGAATGTGAACGTATCGGTGTTGGTGCGGACCACCACGTGGCCGCCCGTCAGGGGTTTGCCGTCGTTGGGAAAAAAGACCGCCCCATCGGTGGAATCGCCGGGCGCCAGCTTGGTGCCCACCAGCGCGATGGCGCTCGCCGTCGCGGCGGCCCGGAACCGCGTGGCGCCGCCCATTGCCAGGGCCGACTGCCGTCGCTGCTCGTAACCGTTGGTCGAACGCAGATGCGGGTTGCCGTAGATGCCTGCTTCATAGGCGGTGACCAGCTTGATCACATCCGTCCCGCTGCCCTTTTGCATCAGCATGGCAATGACGGTCTGGGCCGGAACGGCGCGTAGGCTGCTGCCTTCGGTGCGCTCGTAGCTGAAATCGTCCGGGCGAATGACGTACGGTCCCGGCGAACCGTTCGAAACGGCCACTTGCAGGATGGTGTATTCGTGGATATGGGAGGGCATCGGGGCGAACATAATCGTCACCCCGGACCGGGTAAGTGTCTGATATTTAAAACCATTTGACTCGAACTCGATGACCTGCGCGAACGTCGCGCAAAGGCCCAGGGAGAGAGCCAGGGCACTCGCGGCCCACAGCCGTTCCATTACCACCATATTACGATAGCTCATGGCTGCTTACCGGGCGCGCGAGGCCGCCTGCTCCGCGTGGTCGGATGTTCCGGATTGCGAGCCTTTCGGCAACGCCCCGCAGCCCTCGCCGAAGGGCGAATACAAGACGAAAACAGAGCGCCCTTCACACATAACTAAATTCTTGTTACAATAGAACTTAAGCGCTAAACAAGGGAAATCAGCTTGGCCGATCAGGAACTACCACCACAAGGCTCGTTAGTGCCGCCCGCGGGCGGCGGGGATGGGGGCTCGAAAAACCTCATTCCTATCAATATCGAAGATGAAATGCGGCGTTCGTACCTCGATTACGCCATGAGCGTAATCGTGGGGCGAGCCCTGCCGGATATCCGCGACGGCCTCAAGCCGGTGCACCGGCGCATCCTCTTCGGAATGCACGAAATGGGCCTGGCGCCCAACCGTCCCACGCGCAAGTGCGCCAAGATCACGGGCGAAGTGATGGGCAAGTACCACCCGCACGGCGATTCGCCGATCTACGATTCCTTGGTGCGCATGGCGCAGCCCTTCACCATGCGGTATCCGCTGGTGGAGGGGCAAGGGAATTTCGGCTCCATCGATGGCGATCCGCCGGCGGCCATGCGGTACACCGAGGCGCGCCTGTCGCGCTTCGCCACCGCACTGCTCGAGGACATCGACAAGGAGACCGTCGATTTCCGGCCCAACTACGACGAGAGCGAAAACGAGCCGGAAGTGCT
>CAYRWE010000441.1:0-2743 GCA_964427655.1 uncultured Solibacteraceae bacterium
GGCACAGAAACGCGGGGATCTGGAGGATGTCGGCCACCTCGGCGGCCGCCTCGGCCTGGCAGGTCTCGTGGATATCGGTCAGCACCGGGATGCCTTCGGCCTTCACTCCCGCCAGGATGCGCAAACCCTCGCGCAGGCCCGGGCCGCGGTACGCGCCGATGCTGGTGCGGTTGGCCTTATCGAACGAGGCTTTGAAAACAAAATCGCCCACCGCCTGGCGGATGCCGCGAGCCATGCGGCATATGTGCTCCTCGCTTTCGATCACGCAGGGCCCGGCGATCAGCACCAGCGGCCGGCCGCCTCCGAAATCGCGAAACTCAACCGGCACTGCTGAAAGCCTCCGCGGGGCGCGTCTGGCCGGCGGTTCCCAGGCGGCGCTGGCGGAACGCGTATGAAGCGCCGATAAACGCCTTAAACAGCGGGTGCGGCTCCATGGGCTTGGACTTGAACTCGGGATGGAACTGGCAGCCGAGATACCAAGGATGGTTGGCGATCTCGCAGATCTCCACGTAGGTGCCGTCGGGCGTTTCTCCGGTGATGCGAAGCCCCGCCGCGCGCAGACGCTCCTCGTACTCGCGATTGAACTCGTAACGGTGCCGGTGGCGCTCGTGGATCTCGCGCTTGCCGTAGGCCTGGTAGGCGAAGCTATTCTCGATCAGGCGGCAGGGCCAGCCGCCCAGCCGCATGGTCCCGCCCAGGTCTTCGATGCCCTTCAGTTCGCGCAGTTTGAAGATCACGCGATGGGGCGTGCCAGGGTTGAATTCGGTGGAATCGGCATCCGCCAGGCCGCAGACGTTGCGGGCGAATTCCACCACCTGGAGCTGCATTCCCAGGCAGATTCCAAAATAGGGGACCTGGCGCTCGCGCGCGTAGCGGATGGAGTTCAGCATGCCGTCTACGCCGCGCTTGCCGAAACCGCCGGGCACCAGGATTCCGTCGTAGCCGGACAACTGGCTGTCCCAATCGCCGCCCACCACGCCTTCGGCTTCGATCCAGTGAATGTTGACCTTGAGGTTATGGGCCAGGCCGCCGTGCAACAAGGCTTCCTTGAGGCTCTTATAGGAATCTTCGTACTCGACGTACTTGCCGACCAGCCCGATGGTTACCTCGTCGCGCGGGTTCTCCATGCGCTCCAGCATGGCGCTCCAGCGGCCCAGGTCGCGCGGGCCGGCCTCCAGACGAAGCAGGCGCAGGACGATATCGTCCACGCCCTCGGCGGAGAAGGTGAGGGGCACCGCATAGACCGATTTCACGTCATGCGCCGTGACCACGGCCTCCACGTCCACATCGCAAAAGAGCGCGATCTTCTCCTTCATCTCCTGAGAGATGAAGCGCTCCGAGCGGCACACCAAGATATCCGGCTGGATACCGATGGCGCGCAACTCCTTGACGCTGTGTTGGGTGGGCTTGGTCTTGAGCTCCTGGGCCGCGGCGATCCAGGGAACCAGCGTCACGTGCACGAACAGCGTGTTGGCGCGCCCCAGCTCGTGGCGCATCTGGCGGATGGCCTCCAGAAACGGCAGCGATTCGATGTCGCCCACGGTGCCGCCGATTTCCACGATGACCACGTCCACGTCGTCGGTCACGACGCGCTTGATAGCGGCCTTGATCTCGTTGGTTACGTGAGGGATAACCTGCACGGTCTTGCCGAGATAATCGCCCCGGCGCTCGCGGGAGATGATCTGCTCGTAGATCCGGCCGGAGGTCAGGTTGTTGCTCTGAGTGAGCTTGGCGTGCGTGAACCGCTCGTAGTGGCCCAAATCGAGATCGGTTTCGGCGCCGTCGTCGGTGACGTAAACCTCGCCGTGCTGGAAGGGACTCATGGTCCCGGGGTCCACGTTGAGATAGGGATCGCACTTCTGGCAGGTGACTTTCAGCCCGCGGCTTTCCAGCAGACAGCCGATGGAAGCGGCGGCGATGCCTTTACCCAGAGACGAGACCACCCCGCCCGTTACAAATATGAATTTAGCCATATGGTTGCACCTCGTGCCCTATGGAGGCTTCGAATAAGCGGCTCACTTTCTCAAGATCCTGGGGCGTATCCACCCCCAGGGACTCATACTCGGTCTCCACGACGCGGATGGAGTAGCCGTTTTCCAGGGCGCGTAATTGTTCCAGCCGCTCGGCACGTTCCAGCGGGCCGGCCGGCAAGGCGGAATAGCCCAGCAGGAAATCGCGGCGGTAGACGTAGAGTCCCACGTGCTTGTAGTGCGCGGTGGTTTCTCCGTCGCGGGAGTATGGGATGGCGTGGCGCGAAAAATACAGGGCGTCGCCCGCGTGGTCCGTTACCACCTTGACGACGTTGGGGTCGGCGACCTCGCCGGGGTCCTCGATCTTCTTCTTGAGCGTGGCCATCAAGATGTCGGCATCGTGAACCAGCGGCAGAATGGCGGCGTCGATGGCCGCGGGATCGATCAGCGGCTCATCGCCCTGGATGTTCACCACAATCTCGGCGTCCGTGGAGGAGGCCGCTTCGGCCACGCGGTCCGTTCCGGAGGGGTGATCGGCGCGCGTCATCCTAACCGGGGCGCCGAAGGCGCGGGCGGCGTCGCGTACGCGTTCGTCGTCGGTGGCAATCAACGTGCTGCCGATGTAACGCGCCAGGGAGGCCCGCTCGTAAACCAGTTGGAGCATGGGTTTGGAGCCAATACGGGCGAGCACTTTGCCGGGGAAGCGGGAGGAAGAAAATCGTGCAGGTATTACTCCCAGGATTTTACGCGGCACACGCGATAGTAGCACAAAA
>CAYRWE010000442.1:0-2716 GCA_964427655.1 uncultured Solibacteraceae bacterium
TCCGCATCGCCGAGACGGCGCGGAACATCTTTGAGATCGGAGCCGATGAAATCGAATAAAGCCAAGGTAGAGGTTATGCAGCCGCAGCGCGAGGATGTACGGATCGCTCCGCTGGTGAAAGACATCTTGCTCAAGCTGGGCGAAGACCCCGGCCGCGAAGGCCTGTTGCGCACGCCCGAACGCGTCGAGCAGGCGCTTCAGTTTCTGACCAGCGGCTACCGCGTGGACGTCCGCAAGATTCTGAACGGCGCGCTCTACAACGTGAAGTACGACGAGATGGTGGTGGTGAAGGACATCGAGTTCTTCAGCATGTGCGAACACCACATGCTGCCGTTCTACGGCAAGATGCACGTGGCTTACCTGCCCAAGCAGAAGGTGATCGGGCTGAGCAAAATCCCGCGCATCGTGGATGCCTTTGCGCGGCGCCTGCAGATCCAGGAGCGTCTGACGCAGCAGGTGGCCGAAACGCTGCGGGAAGTGCTGGACCCGGTGGGCGTGGGAGTGATCTGCGAAGCGCGCCATTTCTGCATGATGATGCGCGGCGTGGAGAAGCAGCACTCCGGCGCCATGACCAGCGCCATGCTGGGCGACTTCCGCGACCGCAAATCCACGCGCGACGAGTTCCTCTCGCTGGTGAACCACAAGGCCAGCTCGTTCTAGTAGACTACATCCATGCCTCTTGTCCTGAACCGGAGAGCATTTCTCCAGGGCGCCCTAGCCTCGGCCGCATTGGCCCGGTCGAGCAGCGCCGGGCGCGCCGGCGCCCATTGGGCGTTCCTGTCGGACATCCATATTTCCGCTAATAGCGCGGACCGGAATCGGGGCTTCTCGCCGGCTGCCAACCTGGGCAAGGCCGTTTCCCAGGTCGTACAGGCCGATCCGCAGGGTGCGGCGATCACCGGAGACCTGGCGCGGCTCATGGGATTGAAAGAAGATTACCAGACGGCTAAGGCGCTGCTCGATCCTTTGCCGGCGCGCATGGCTCTGGCGCTGACGCTGGGCAATCACGACGACCGCAAGAACTTCTTTCCGGTATTTGCGCCGGCGGGCGAGGGCCCGGTGAAGGACCGGCAGGTTTCCGTGGTGGAGGCGCGGCCGATGCGTTTCATCCTGCTCGATTCGCTGCTGGCGACCAACGTCACGCCCGGCCTGGTGGGAAGAGATGAGCGCAACTGGCTGGAGCAATACCTGAAGACCAGCGACGCGACTCCCACGGCGATTTTCTTCCACCATCCGCCAGACGATGCCGATAACAATCTGCTGGATAGCGACCGGCTGCTGCGCATCGTGATGCCAGCGCGCAAGGTCAAGGCGGTGGTCTTCGGCCACAGCCACGCCTACCGGTTCGATACCATGAACGGCCTGCACCTGATCAATCTTCCGGCGGTGGGTTACAACTTTGCCGATAGCGAGCCGGTCGGCTGGGTGGAAGCGCGCATGGCTGCCGAAGGCGCGGATTTCACGCTGCACGCGGTGGGCGGCAATATGGCGCAGGACGGGCAGACGAAATCGCTGGGGTGGAGATAGGGCGCGAGCACCCAGAGCGCCCCGGCGGCCGATCGGCTCGGAGCAACGATTTCCCTCAGCGCGCCATACCTCGCTGTTAACTTCCGGCAACTTGTTTCCGGGCGGGACGGGATGCAGGCTGTAACTGAGAGGTCCCGGCTCCGCCGCGAGCCGCATGATCACGACACCCATCTCGATCGAATCGCAGCGCTCCACGCGCTTGGACCCGAAAACCATGGAGCGGAACCTGCGGCAGATCCATCGGCGCCTCGATGAATACGAGCGCGACCTCACCGATTATTATGCGGTAGCGTGCGGCAAACTGCCGGAAGCGCTCGAACGAGAAGGCAGAAGCGCCGCGCAGCATCGACGGGCCGGCTGATCGGGACTTGCACCGAACCTCAGCTTCGCGCCGCGAGTTTCCGCCGCAGCAGATCGAGCGCCATATTCACCGTGAAAGTGCGTATGCGCGTGCGGTCTCCCAGGAAGACGCGGCTCACCACATCCACACCCATGGCATCGGCGATGGCGACGCAAACCGTGCCCACGGGAACCGGCTGGCCGGCTGGGCCGGGCGATGGGTCCGGCCCCGCTGAGCCGGTGATGGCCAGCGCATAGGTAGATCCGGTGCGCCGGCGCGCGCCCTTGGCCATGGCCTCCGCGGCGGGCTTGCTCACGGCGCCGAATTCGTCGAGCGTGGCTGGGGGCACGCCCAGCATCTCGATCTTCATGGCAGTAGTGTAGGTGATGAAGCCACCCACGAAGTAATCCGAGCTTCCGGGCGTGGCGGTGAGGCGCTCGCCGAGCATCCCGCCGGTGCAACTCTCGGCCACCGAAACGGTGGCGCGGTGGCGGCGCAGAAGATTGCCTACTACGACGTCCAGCGAATCGCCGTTGCGCGAGTAGATGCGGTCGCCCAGCAGCAGGTCGATGGGGCCGGCTACCTCGGCCAGCAGGGCGTCGGCTTCGGCCAGGGTGGCACAGCGCGCGCGCAGGTGAACTTGCAGGTCCCCGGCGGCCGCCAGGATGGTGGTGGCGGGGTTCTGATATTTCTTGTAAGCCGGCGCGATGAGCTGATCGAGTTCCGATTCGGTCATGCCAGTCACGCGCAGAACCAACGTGCGGATGGCCTGGCGCGGGACCAGGCGGGTGAGGCGCGGCAGGCACTGGCGCTCGAACATGGCGCGCAGCTCATGGGGAGGGCCTGGCA
>CAYRWE010000443.1:0-2701 GCA_964427655.1 uncultured Solibacteraceae bacterium
CTCGGAGCGGCGGTTCTCGGACTGCCGCTCCGCTCGATACTGGACCTTTTCACGAATGCCCACCACCAGCGAATCCGAATCAACGCACTGCCGCGGTGTGCGTGGGGCCCGTTAAGAGAGCTTGCAGGAGCGGCAGGCGCCGGACCCCCACCCCGCGTATGCCCGATTCCCTATAGACTTTAGGGATATTTTGTGGCACAATCGATTTGTGATCGCTTTTGGGAGGCAAAAGCGATATACCATGTGCCGGCTTTTTACCACGTGGTGAGGAGATCCAAGCGAAATGAATATACCCGCGATTCAGGCCGAAGAACTCAAGCAACGCCTCGACGCTGGTGAGAACCTCTACCTGCTCGATGTCCGCGAGGAGGACGAATTCGAGATCTCGAACATCGGAGGACACCTGATCCCGCTTCCGGAGCTTCCGGAGCGCGTGCAGGAACTCGATGCCAGCCGCGAAATCATCGCCCTCTGCAAAATGGGAACCCGCAGCGCGAAGGCAGTGCAACTTCTGCGCAAAGCGGGATTTCCAAATGTTCGCAGCCTGACGGGCGGGATTCACGCCTGGTCCGATCGAGTGGACCCGAAAGTTCGCAAATATTAGCGGCGCGTAGGGGCCGATCTCTGGCCGGCCTCCACGTGGCGTCCTCAGATCTGATAGTCCGGCACGAAGCTCTCGCGCGACTTCTTCGAAATCACCCTCACGTTCCCGGCCTCCTGAACCACCAGCGAATTCGGCGGAACGCTGGTTGTGAGGAAGACGCTGGCGCCTATCGTACTGCCTTCGCCGATAATCGTGTCGCCGCCGATGATCGTTGCGCCGGCATAAATCGTCACCCGGTCCTCGATGGTCGGATGGCGTTTCTGGCCTCGCAGCGCCTGCCCCGCGGCGAGAGATTTCGCCACCAGACCGACGCCCTGGTACATCTTGACGTGGTTGCCTATGGCGGTCGTCTCTCCCACCACCGTCCCCGTCCCGTGATCCACGAAGAAATGCGTGCCGATGCGGGCCCCCGGATGCAGATCGATTCCGGTTCGGGCGTGCGCCCACTCGGTCATGATTCGCGGGATGAGCGGAACGTTATCGAGATAGAGCTGGTGCGCGAGCCGCTGCACCGCAATCGCCTCGATGAACGGATACGCGACGATGACTTCTTCCTTGCTGAAGGCGGCGGGGTCGCCATCGTAGGCCGCCTCCGTATCGGTCTGGAGCAGCTCTCGAACTCCAGGAAGGTTGCCGAGGAACTTGAGCGTGAGGCTGCGCGCCACACTGGGCATGTCCGCATCCTCGAGTCCCGCTGGCGGCGCGTATTCCAGACTCTTCCGGATCTCTTCCTCCAGACGGTTGAGCACGCTGTCCAGGAGCGCGATCGTCACCGCCTCGATTTCCGAAGAGTGGATCGGCTTTTCGTCGAAGAACCCGGGAAAAAGCAGGCGCAACAGGTCGAGTGTAATATCCGCGATGGCATGCTTGGAGGGCAGGTTCTTGCCATCGACGTGGTTGATCCCGCCGGCGCCCACATAGGACGCCATCAGGCGCTCAGTCAAATTGGATAGCGTCAACGCACGAGCGGCGGTCATAAGTTACGGTGGCGCCGCTCAAGCTGCAGACGCTGGAGCGCCGTCACGAGCGCGTCTATGTCTTCGCAAGTGTTATAGAGCGCCAGCGAGGCGCGGACTGTGCTTTCGAGGCCGAAACGTCGAAGTATGGGTTGCGCGCAATGATGCCCACCCCGCACGGCGATGCCTTCCCGATTGAGGTAGTCGCCAATCTCCTCGGTCCGAATCCCTTCCATCACGAAGGAGAGGACGCCCGCCTTCTCGCGCGCGGTGCCGATGATCCGCAGCCCCGGAACACGCTGGAGTTGTTCGGTGCCATAGCGAATCAGTTCGGCCTCGTGGTGGGTGACATTTGCCATTCCGGCGCGGTCCAGATAGTCGATCGCCGCGCCCAATCCCACCGCATCGGCGATGTTTCCGGTACCCGCCTCAAAGCGTGCCGGCGCCACATTGTAGACCGTCTTTTCGAACGTTACGTCCTGGATCATGTTCCCGCCGCCCTGCCAGGGACGCGTGAGATCCAGGATTCCGGACTTACCGTAAACCACCCCGATGCCCGTGGGACCGAACATCTTGTGTCCGGAAAGAACGTAAAAGTCGCAGTCCAGCGATTGCACATCCACACGCATGTGCGACACGGCCTGCGCCCCGTCGACGAGCACTTTCGCGCCATGCCGGTGGGCGGCCTGGATCATCTCGTTCACGGGGACGATGGTGCCCAGCGCATTCGAAACTTGAGTTACCGAGACCAGCCGCGTCTTCGGGCCCAGCAGCTTTTCATATTCCTCGAGAATCACCTGGCCGCTGTCATCCACCGGCGCCACCCGCAGCCGCGCTCCGCTATCCGAGCACAGCATTTGCCAGGGCACGATGTTGGCGTGATGTTCAAGCCACGTGATGACAATCTCGTCTCCCTCGTGGATGTTCTGGCGTCCCCAACTTTGAGCCACCAGGTTGATTCCCTCGGTCGTGCCGCGCACGAAGACGATGTCGCGAGCCGCCGTCGCGTTGAGGAAGCGGCGAACCTTCTCGCGGGCGGATTCGTAGGCATCCGTGGCCCGGGCCGCCAGTTCATGCGCCGCGCGATGGACGTTGGAATTCTCGTGAGCGTAGAAGTAACTGAGGCGGTCGATGACGCTCT
>CAYRWE010000444.1:0-2694 GCA_964427655.1 uncultured Solibacteraceae bacterium
CGGTCCAGCACCACACGGGCGCCATCGATCTGGGCGCGCGCCGAGGTCAGCTCCAGCGGGTCCGCCAGTCCGGGCACGTCGATGCGCGCGCCGGTCACCTGCAGGCGCCCGCTCCATCCCACCGCCTGGCCGGTCTCCCGGTGATAGTGCAGATCGCCGCTCCACTGACCGGAACGGACCTGTTCGAGCCAGGGAACCGCCGCCAGCGCCACCTGCGCGCGCAGCGCATCCACCGGCATGGCGTCGGCCGAGATGGCCAGATCGAGCGTGTCCGAATCCATATCGTAGTCGGCCTCCAGGCGGGCCTGGTCGCCGCCTGCCGTGCGCACCAGCGCCGGAGCCAGCCGGGCGTGTCCGTGATCCACCACCACCTGCGCCTGCTCGAAGCTGACGGGCTGCGAATCGGGAATGGTCACGGCCGCGTCGCGGAGCTCCAACTCGCCTTGAAAGCTGCCCTGGCCCGAATAGCCAATGGCGCCATCCATGCTTCCGCTCAGTTGCAGGCGCGGCGGAAACTGCGCCCCCATGTGACGCGCCAGGTCCAGCACGGGCGCTATGGGGAAGCGGTTCCAGTTCACCGTCACCGCCCAGCGCGGGCGCGAGAGGTAATCGTCGGCGCGGAACACCACCCACAGGGGCAAGGCCGCATTGCCGGGAGGATTGGATTGCAACTCCAGACGCGCGCCCTCCAGGTCCAGGCGCCCGCGAATATCGAGCGGCCAGCCGTGGCCGCCGGGCGGCAGCAGGTCCCAGCGGTGCACGTCTTCGATGGTCAGCCGCCCCTGAATCCCGATATTGCCGACCGGCCCGCCCAGATGCAAATGCGAGGAGATGGTCCCATGCACGTTGCCGGATTGTCCCTGAGCCAGGGCGGTGAGTTCGCCCAGACCGGTCTTGTCGAGAACCAGGTCCAGGTCGACGCGCTCGGGCGTCACGAACCAGCGGCCCTCCAGGGTAAACGATCCCAGGCCTTGCCCCGGCCGGTCCGTGCGCGCGGGTTTGGCCGAGCAGTAGACGCTCCACCCCGCACGGCTGGAACCCGGAGGCGCCAGGTCGAAATCCGTCTCGGTGAGATAGAAAACCGATTTGGTTTCGCCGAATTTGAAGTTGATGCGGCCGTTGCGCACGTGGATGGCCGGCGCCGCGCTCATGGCCGACCGGTTTACGAAGGAGAGGAAATTCCACCGCCCCGGTTGGTCCGCCGGGCCGCTTTTGCTGAGATTGATGCTGGCGTCTTCCAGCCGTATGGAGGCGATGGCGAGCTTTCCCGAGAGCAGGGACCAGAAGCTCGGCCTTACCTCCATGCCGCCCTCGACGTAGGCGATCGGCTCGATGCCGATGGCGGGATCCTCATGTATCACGACGCGCTCGACCGAAACACCCAGCCCTCGAAACAGGCTGAAGCGCACCGGACCTTGAAACTCGACCGGCCGTCCCAGCGCGCGCTCGAGCGAGACGCGCACCTTCTGGCCCACGCGATCGCCGAACGCCGGAGCCGTGATGCCGGCAATCAGCAGCAAGGCCAGCGCGACGCCGCCGATCTTGAAAAGTGTGCGCAGCGGGCGTCTCATTGGGCGGCTCCCATCAGGTCGCGGTAAGCCTGGGGATCGTCGATATCGGCCAGGATGCCAGGGTCTTCGAGATCCAGGAACTCGGTTCGATCGGCGTGCGCGCGCACCACGTCGCGCGCCGCGGCGCCCTCCGGCAAGGCCAGAAACTCCGGGATCAGCTCGCTCGCGAACCACACCGGGTGCCCGCGTTCTCCCCGGTAGCGCGGCACGCGCACGAGCGGGTGTTCCATCGCGCCGCTTTGCGCCAGCAGCGTGTCGAGCGTCTCCGGTGCCACCGCCGGATGATCCACCAGTGTAAACAGGACGCCCTCGGCGCCGGCCGGAACGGCCCGCAATCCGCATTGCAGCGAGCCGGTCTGCCCGCTCCGGTAATTCGGGTTGAGCACGAACCGCGCGGGCCGCGTAACGCGCGCCTGGATCTCGGCGGCCGCGTTGCCCAGCACCGCGATCACCGGCCAACAGCGCTCCGAGAAGAGGCCCACCAGGCGGTCCAAAAACGTTTCTCCCCGATATTCGAGGAGCGCCTTGGGAGTGCCCATGCGCCGCGATTCGCCGGCGCTCAAAATGAGACCCGTGGCGCTCACTTGGCCAGCACGGCCCGCAGCGATTCGTCGGCAAACACCGACATACGGAGCGGGCGCCAGTTGGATGCGGCGTTGCGGCGCACCGCGATCATCTCAGCCACCACCGAGATGGCGATCTCCTCCGGCGTGACCGCGCCGATATCCAGGCCCATGGGAGCGTTCAGCCGCTCGAACGACTCGCGCGCCACCCCCTCCTTCTCGAGCTCGCGAATCACGTTAATGACCTTGCGTTTGCTCCCGATCATGGCGATGTAGCGGGCCGGCGTGTCGAGCGCCAGCCGCAGCACGCGCATATCGTCGCGGTGGCCGCGCGTGACGACGATGAGGAAGCCGGTTTCGTTGATGGCGAGGCGCGGGAAAACCTCTTCGTATTCGGCCGCGTAAACTTCCGCCGCCTCCGGAAAGCGCTCGCGGTTCGCGAAGTTCTCGCGGTTATCGATTACGGTGGTGGAGAATCCGGCCAGCGTAGCGGCCCGCGAGAGGCTCTTCGAAATGTGGCCCGCGCCGAAGATGAAGGCGCGCGGCACCGGCAGCAACGG
>CAYRWE010000445.1:0-2659 GCA_964427655.1 uncultured Solibacteraceae bacterium
TCTACCTGGCGGTGAAGCGAAGCCGCGTGCCGGTCCTGGTCGGGGTGGGAAGCGCGTCGCTCGATGCCTCGGTGGCCCTGGCGCGCGAGGCCCGCGATGGCGGCGCGGCGGCCCTGCTGATCCCGCCACCCTTCTTTTTCCGCTATCAACAGGACGATCTGCGGGAATTCTACAACCAGTTTGCGGCCCAGGTGGGCGAGGGAACCCCGCTGCTCGTTTCGAATACGCCCGAGTTCACGAGCGGCATCGCTTCCACTACCGCCCTTGAGCTGCTGGAGACCGGGCGGTACGCGGGCATCGAGGAGGCCGGCAGCGATCTCGAGGCGTTCGCCTGCCTGAAGGCGGTGGCTGCGGCGCAGGGCTTTGGCCTTTTGGCGGGCAACGACCGGATCCTTACGAGCGCGCGCTTCGGCGAGGGAGGCGGCGAACCCGGTGCCCGGCCGGCATGCGGCGCCATCTCGGAGGCGGGCTGCGCGATTCCCGAGCTGCTGATGGGCCTCGACCGGGCCATGACCGCCGGCGACCGCGAGACCGTGGCGCGCCTGGATGCGCTGCTCGACGAGTTCCTGGGCTGGGTGGAGCAGTTTCCGCGGCCGCTCCTGATTAAGGAAGCCACCGGGCTGCGCGGGCTCCAAACCGGGCCGCATTCCCTGCCCTTGGCGGCCGCCAAGGAGAAGAAACTCGAAGAGTTCCGCGAGTGGTTCGCCGCCTGGCTGCCGGAGACGAAGAGAACCGCGGGGCATGTGTAAGCGGTTCCGCTGGATGGCGCTTCTGGCGTTTTCCGGCTCGGCGGCGGTGGCACAGACCGTCCTCACCTTCCACTCAGACGTGGATGGCTCCGAGCAGCCCTACGCGGTGTACGTTCCCAAGGCGCTCGACGCCGCCAGGAAATACCCGCTGCTCGTCAGCCTGCACGCCGAGGAAAACAACCATACGGTGAACCTGCGGCAAGTGTTCGGCGTGGTCAACCGGTTCGGCGACGTGGCGGCGGGCGATCTGCGGAATTTCCCGGCGCCGGCGGCGGACCTCATCGTCGCCTGCCCCCTGGCGCGCGGCACCATGGGATACCAGGGGATTGCCGAGCGGGATGTCTACGACATGCTGGCGGATGTGGAGCGCCGCTTCCCGGTGGATCGCGAGCGCGTCTATCTCACGGGCATCTCGATGGGCGGCGGCGGCGCGCTGCGGCTGGCCCTGACGCGTCCGGACTTGTGGGCGGCGGTGGCGCCGGTGTGCCCGGCGGGGTTCGCTGGCATCGAAGAACTGGCCGGCAACGCGCTCGATCTTCCTATACGCCTGTTCCACGGCGATCAGGACCCGCTGGTGCCGGTGGAATCCTCGCGCCTGTGGCAGCGGCGCCTGGTGGATCTGGGGGTAGCGGCCGATTACATCGAGTACCCCGGTGTGCGCCACAATGCCTGGGACCTGGCCTATCGCGGCCATGAGCTGTTCGACTGGCTGGAGCGCTTCAGCCGGCCGCGCCTCCCCGAGCACGTGCGCCTGGCCGCGCGGGCCTATCGCTACGGCTCGGCTTATTGGCTGCGCATCGATGGCCTGACGCCCGGCGAGGTGGCCACCGTGGATGCGCACCTGGAGGGTGATCGCCTGAGCGTCCAAACCCACCAGGTGGATGGCCTCACGGTGACGCCTGGACGTCCGCTGACCGTGGCGACCATCGATGGCACGGCGCTGCGCGTGAGAGCCACGGGTCCGTACGCGTTTAATCGGGCATCGGGCGCGTGGCGCGCTGGCCCGCTGCCGGCGGCGGGAAAACGGCTGGGCGCCGAAGGGCCCATCGCCGAAGCGGTGGCGGGCCGCCACATCTATGTCTATGGCACGGGCGCGGCGCGCGGGGCGGAGGAGATCGAAGCGCGGCGCAAGGTGGCGGAAGCGGCGGGGGAGTGGTCCACGGCGCACTCGCGTTTGACGCTGGCGTTGCCGGTCAAAGCTGATAGCGCGGTGACGCCGGAGGAGATCGATTCGGCCGACCTGGTGCTGTTCGGCTCGGCGGACACCAATTCGCAGATCGCCCGCCTGGCCGCGCGCCTGCCGCTCGCGCTCAACCGCGGCGCGGCCGATTACGGCCTGCTGTTCGTCGCCGCGGTGGGAAAGCACTACGCGCTGGTCAGTTCCGGGCTGCCCTGGTGGACCGGCGCGGAAGAGGCCGGCCGCGGCGGCGACCCCTTCGCGCCCGCTCCTTACCGCCTGCTGAGCACCTTCGGCGATTACATCCTTTTCGAGGGTTCGCTGGCCCATGTGGTGGCGGAGGGCCGTTTTGACGGAAACTGGAAGGTCCCGGCCGAAGCCGCCAGGAAGATGCTGGCGACCGGCACGGTAACCATACACTGACATGACCCCCGAAGAATTCCGGCTTTATGGCCACCGCGCGATCGAGTGGGTGGCCGATTATCTGGCTCGTCCCGAGCGCTATCCCGTGCTTCCGCCCGTGAAGCCCGGCCAACTCACCGATGCTCTGCCCGCCTGCGGCCCCGAGCGCGGCGAATCTATGGACGCCATTCTGAGCGATTTCGAGCGGCTCATCCCGACCGCCATGACGCACTGGAACCATCCCGGCTTTATGGCCTACTTCGCCAACTCGGCGACGCCGGAGGGCATCCTGGGCGAGCTGCTGGCGGCCGCGCTGAACGGCAACGGGATG
>CAYRWE010000446.1:0-2656 GCA_964427655.1 uncultured Solibacteraceae bacterium
CAAATTCAGCCTGTTACTGCCGTTTCAGGGTGGGGTCCTGGTCCGGCGCTTATCCACATTTGGGCATGGCGGCACCGCCGCCATGCCCAGAATCACAGCCGTTCGAGCCGAGGCAAGCAAACCAATGGGGCCAGCAGTGCCAGCTTGACCGCATCGCACAGCGAGCAACGGATTGGCGGAATGGCTCCAGGGTCGCGCACCCATTCGTTCGGCCTATGAGTGGGGAAATTCCGCGTATTTGACGAATGGGCAGCCGACTCCGATCCTGCGCGCGACACCGGCCAAGGGAGGATCGGGTGGGCTTGGACATGCGCGGCCTGGAGCTGCACGGACGGCACATCTGGTCACGCGAGGCGATCGCCCGCGCGCTGGACGTGGTGGTGCGCAACGGGCTCGATACGCTGGTGCTGCACGAGACCGATCTGGTGCAGATGGTCACCTACCCACGCAGCTACCTCGATCCGTACGGGCTGTGGCGGAACGCGCCGACACGGCGCGGCGAGAATGCGATCGAGAACAACCGGGTCTGGCTCGACCATGTTTGCCGCATGGCCGCCAAGCGCGGCGTGCGCGTTCTGGTGGAGGTGAAGGAGATCGGCTTTCCCGACGAGATCCTGGAACTTCGCCCGGAATTGCTGAAGGATGGCGTGGTTTGCCCGAGCGAGCCGTTCTGGATGGAGTTCATCGAGCGTAAGACCGACGAGTTCCTGGCCGATTTCCCGCTCGTGGCCGGCATGATTTCGAGCACCGGATCGACCGAGGGGAAGACCTCGCGGGCCCAGAACAAATGCCGCTGCCCGGTGTGCGAAGCGACCGGGCTGGAAGACTGGTACCTCGGCATCATCACCGCGCTGCACCGGGCCACGTCGCGGCATGGGCGCACGCTGGCGGTGCGCGAATTCGCCTACAAGCCGGCCGACCACGGGCCGCTGGTGGCGGCGATCGACCGGGCGCCGGCCGACGTCATTCTGTGCTCCAAGGCGACGCCGCACGATTTCTATCTCGGCTTTCCGCACAACCCGGCGATCGGACGGCCGGGGCGTACGCAGTGGATCGAATACGACACCATGGGGCAGTTCTGGGGCTGGGGACTGTTCCCCTGCATGCCGCTCGAGGACATGCGGTCGCGCTTTGTTCATGCGGCGGACAAGGGCGTTTCCGGCGCGTCCTTCCGGGTCGAGTGGGAGCGCATCAACGATCTGTGGTCGCTGGATGGGCTCAACGCGGTCAACCTGATCCTCGCCGCCGCCTTCGCCGCGGGGGCGCCGATCGACGCCACGGAAGCATGCCGGCGGTGGCTCGCCGATGCCGGCTGGCCGGAGGAGGCCGCACCCTGGCTGGGCGGCGTCCTGTCGCGCACCGAGGCGATCGTGCGCGGTGCGCTCTACATCGACGGGTTCGTGTTCGCCGACAACAGCATGTATCCGCGCAGCCTGCGGCGAGCCTGGTGGGGCATGGAGACGCGCGATGCGCTGCACAGCTGGGATCCGGCGCGCGCGGCCGATCTGGTGATGGATCGCGCGCGGGTGGCGGGGCTGATCGAGGAAAAACGGCGGGCCGCCGGGATGGCCTCGGCACTGGCCGCTGATGTGCGCCGCGGCGATGCCTCGGTGCCGCCAACCTTGCACGCGTGGCTGGCCGACATCTTCGATCGCATGGACGTGTGGATCGAGGGATTCCGGATTTGCGGCGAGGTCTGCCTGCGCGCGCGCTGGTGCGATGCGGAGCACCGTCGCGACGATGGACCCGGCGCCGCCGACCTGCTGGCCTTCGCCGCGACACTGGACGAACTCGAGGCATTTGCGGAAAGCATCCGGCCGATCCGCGAGGACGCCGAGCTGCACCACCAGATCGTGTTGCTGATGGACCATCGCCGCGTTGCCGACATCGCCCGCGAGGGCAGGATGGTGCTGGCGCGCGCGCGGGGAGAAAACTGACATGGCCCTGTTCGACATCCGCGGCGTGGAGATGCACGGCGATCGCATGTGGAGCTGGCGCTGGGTGAAGCGCGCCATCGACGAGGGCGCCTCCCTCGGGTTGAACACGCTCGTGCTGCACAAGAACGACCTGCTCGACATGCTGGTGTTCCCCGCCCGCTATTTCGACGTGGAACAGATCTGGGCGCGCTGGCCGGTGCGCTACCACAACATCGACAACAACCGGCAATACCTGCGCGCCATCCTGCGCCACGCCGGCGACAACGGCATGCGCGTGTTCCTGGAGGTGAAGGAGGTGAGTTTTCACGACTCCCTGCTGCAGGCCCGGCCCGAATTGTGGAAGGAGACCGCGATCTGCGCCTCCGACCCGTTCTGGTGGGAATACCTTGAGGCAAAGGTGGACGAGTTGATGACCGCCCTGCCCGACCTGGGCGGCCTGATTGTCTCGCCGGCCACGCGCGAGACGCGGGTGACGATCAGCGCCAACGAGTGCCGCTGCCCACGCTGTCTGGCAACCCAGGCGGAAGACTGGTACGCTGACCTGATCGGGGCGATGCACCGGCCGCTGGCGGCGCGCGGGAAGATACTGGCGGTGCGCGACTTCAGCTACACACGCTCAAACCAAGGCGCGGTGCTGCGCGCGGCCGGGCGGGTGTCGAGCGACATCGTCATCTCGCTCAAGAACACGCCGCACGACTACTATCCGACCTTCCCCGACA
>CAYRWE010000447.1:0-2656 GCA_964427655.1 uncultured Solibacteraceae bacterium
TGGTGGCTTCCATATGGCTCATGGCGGCGCTCTCGCAGGCCGTGGTGAAGCGCAAGCTGGATTTCGGGCAGCTCTTCCGGGGTCTGGCCTATGCCCAGTCTCCCGGCGTGCTGGCCATTATTCCGATCGTTGGCCCCCTACTGAGTCTCTGGCGCATCGTAACCAGCCTGTTCGCGGTGCGCGATATCAGCGGCTCGGATCTGGTCAAATCCGCCGTGCTGCTCGTGATTGGCTTGATTGGCTCGATTGCGATCGGGGCGATCCTGTCGCCCCTGCTGATTGGCGCCTTCGCCCTGCGCGCCTTTTAGCCGGCTGCCTCTTGGGCGATGGCCGGCAGGGGTTCGGAATCCGGCTCGGCCAACGATGCCGCGGGCACCCGCTCGTGGAGCAGCAGCTCGGTGGCCCTCACCAGCGGCTCGGCGTGGAAGTACTCTTGGATAGGGTTGTCGGCCAGCAGCGCGGCGATGGCCAGCAGGCTCATGCCTTGATGATGCGCCATCCACATGCGGATCGGCTCGCCGCCGGCGCGCGAATAGTCCACCGCCTCGTAGAAACCGTAGCGTCCGCTCCAGCCGAACTCTTCGAGCCGGCGAAGGTTCTCAACCGCCGCGGTCGGGTCCATCAGGGCGGCCAGGAAGGTGGAATACGGCGAGATCACCAGCTTCTCTTCGTCCATGCGCTTCAGGGCCAGTTCGGGTATTCCGAACGGCGCATAGCCATATTCACCGCCCGGGCTGAGGCAGGCCGATTCGGAAATCCCCCACGGCACGCCTTTGCGGCGGGCGTACTCGCGCTGCACGCGGACCGCCGCACTCAGGCTGCGCTCGGCGATGGTTCCGGGATAGGTGCGCATCCACAGCGCCGGCATGAGGTATTCGAACATGGTGCCGGTCCAGGAAATCAGCACGCGCTCGCCGCGCGAAAGCGTGTGGCCGCGGCCCAGCGAGAACCAGGCTTCCTGGGGAATATCGCCCTTGGCGATGGCCACGAAGCAGGCGATGCGCGCCTCCGAGGCCAGCAGGTCGTAGCAGGAGACCTCGGCGCGTCCGGTGGTGGCGTTGAAGCCCACCGAGAGCGCCTTTTTGCGCTCGTGGTAGAGAAAGCCGAAATCCATGTCGCGAACCAGGTCGTGGGCGGTGGCCGCGATGCGCGCCAGCTCGGCGCCCAGGTCGATGGTGAGGCCGCGCGTGGCGGGCGGCTCCGCGGCGAAAGCCAGGGCGGCTTGTTTGAGGGTCCAAAGGGCGGCCGCCAGGTTGCCGCTATCCACGGTGGAGACAAAGCGCGGCGGCAGGGGCGCCAGGGTAGTCACGTCGTACCAGTTGAAGAGATGGCCGCGGAACTTCTCCAGGAGCGCTGCGCGGTCGAGCGTTTGGCGCGTCTCGAACACGAATTCGGCGAGCGGCATCATGCCCAGGCGGACGGCGGCGATGCGCGCATCGAGCAGCAGCCCGAGATTTGTGGGCGAGAGGCGCATCTCGGCGGCACCGTCCTCGCGCACGTTGTCGGGGATGAGCCAGTTGGTGGCCGGCGAGCTCCAGTCGCGGAAGAAGCGGCAAATGGATTCGCCGGCAGTTTCCAGAAGCTGCTGGTCCTCGATGCCGAGCTCGCAGCGACCGCTGCGCGGACGGCGATTGAGCCAGCCCGAAAAGGCGCGCGACGCAATCCACATCGCCAGCACGGGCGCCGCTACGGGTAGCACCGACGGGCGAACGCGCCAGATCGCCGCGGCGAGGGCCAGCGCGATCCAGGGTGTCCATTCGAGGTACACATCCACAGTGGATTTAGGACCCGCGGCGGCTTCCGATTCCGCGGCCGTTTCCCATTCGAGCAGCCTGCGCCCGGTGAACAGAATACGGGCCACCGAACGAACGATGGCATCGAGCGAGAGCAGAGCCTGGTGCAGCAGAAAAGCCAGGTTCATCACGGCGACGGCGTTGCCCTGCGCGAAGTTATCCAGGGTATCGCGCGCCCAGGCCACCAGCGCGCGCCGGCCGTGGGGCGCCCGGAAAGCCGCGAAGAAAACGCCCGACCAGGCCGGAATGAAGAACATCGCGATGGTGGCGCCGGTCCAGTATCTGGGCGGGCCGGGCAGATAGAACCAACTTCCCACGAGCAGGATCAGCAGAGCCGGTTCGAGCAGGCTGCGGCGCAGGTTGTCCAGGATCTTCCATTGCGAGATCAGCGAGATGGGATTGGGAATGCTGTTGCCGTAGAAATCGGGAACGCGCCGGCGCAGCCAGCGCATGATCTGCCAATCGCCGCGCACCCAGCGGTGTTTGCGGCGGCTGTAAGCGCTGAAGTGCGACGGGTAGTCGTCGATCAGCTCAATGTCGCTCACCAGCGCGGCGCGCACGTAGGCGCCTTCAATCAGATCGTGGCTGAGCAGGACGTTTTCCGGGAAGCGGCTCTCCAGGGTCTCGTTGAAGGCGTCCACCTCGTAGATGCCTTTGCCCGTGTAGATGCCCTCGCCGAACAGGTCCTGATAGACGTCCGAGACGGCCCGCGTGTAAACGTCGAAGCCGGTCTGCCCGGAGCAGAGCGCGGCCAGGCGGCTGCGCGAGGAGGAATGAATGCTGATGCCGATGCGCGGCTGGAGAATGCCGTAGCCCTCCACGACGATGCGGCTGGCCGGATCGACCACCGCCTGGTTGAGCGG
>CAYRWE010000448.1:0-2639 GCA_964427655.1 uncultured Solibacteraceae bacterium
CGCGCGCAACATGGTCTCGTTCACCCCCAGCCTGCACAGCATCTTCGGCACCAAGATCGTGGTGGGCAACCTGGGATTTATCGTCAATTGCCGCGGCGATTATTTCTCGCTGGTCGAAGGCCACGCTAACGCGCTCGCTCCGGGCAAGCGCCCGCGCAGCACCCTGCAAGGCACGCTGGTGATGAAGGGCGGCCAACCTTTCCTTGTGACCGGCAGCCCGGGCGCCGACGATCAATGCATGCGCACCATGCAAACCCTGCTCAACGTTGTGGAATTCGGAATGAACATCCAGCAGGCCATCGAGGCGCCCCGCTGGTCCACGCGCAGTTTCCCGGCTTCGCCCTTCCCGCACACCATGTACCCGGGCGACCTGGGGGTCGAGGGCCGCATCTCCGACGATGTGCGCGCCGAACTGGAGCGCCTTGGGCACAGAGTGGAGGTGCACGGCCCCTGGTCGCTGAACAACAGCGCGGGCATACTGGTAGATCCCAACGGCGCGCTGAGCGCGGGTGCCGATCCGCGCAACACAGCCGCCGCGCTGGCCTGGTAGTGGGGCATGCTTTAGCTTGCCCTAAAAGCTCTTTAAACCCAGCTCGTAAACCTCGTAAGCCTGGCGCCCGAAGAGCACGAAAATCGCCTGTTCGAGTTTCGCATCGCTCTTGTCCAGGTGCGCGCGCACTTCGCCAAGAGCGATCGCGGCGGCATCCGCCAGCGGGTAGCCGTACACTCCCGTGCTGATGGCGGGGAAGCCGATGGTCCGCACGCCGCGCTCTTCGCCCAGCTCGAGGCATGTTCGGTAGCAGCCCGCCAGCAGTTCCGGCTCGCCGTGCCGGCCATCGCGATACACCGGCCCGACCGCGTGGAACACATATTTCGCGGGCAGCCGCCCGGCGCCGGTGGCCACCGCGCTCCCTGTGGGACAGCGGCCGATGCGCGCACGGATCGTGTCCAACTCGCGCATGATTTGGGGGCCTCCAGCGCGATGAATCGCGCCATCCACGCCGCCGCCTCCGGCCAACGCCGAGTTGGCGGCGTTCACTACCGCATCGGCGGCCACGCGTGTGATATCGCCTTCCCGCAGAACCAGCTTCCGTCCGCTGGCGCTCGTCCACTCCATTCCTCTATTACAATCGTTTTGTATGACCAGGAGGGAATGGCTGGCCGCGACGGCTTGCGCATCCGCTTTGCGTGCACGCGGCCATGTGGACCGGTCGAGCATCAGCGCGATCACCGACGAAATCGGCCTGACCACCGACCAGTCCATCGCGTTCGCGCATGAATATGGGCTGCGCTTCGTCGAGATACGCAACCCGCCCGGCAGCCGCAAGGAATACTTCGAGCTCTCCGACGCGGAAATCAAGGCCGACGCCCTGCGCTTCTCGAGCGAAGGTCTCAAGGTCTCCTTCGTCAATACCAGCCTGCTCAAGTTCGCCTGGCCGGGCATGGAGCCGATCCGCACGGAGCCGGAGGACGCCGACACCCGCGCCCGCCGCCTGGCCGCCGAGAAACAGCGCTGGGACCGCCGCATGGACGATCTGCGCAAGGCCATCCGCTGCGCGCAGCTCATGGGCGCCGACAAGGTGCGCGTCTTTACCGGCTCGCGCGTGGCCGCCCCGGTCGCGGTCTTCCCGCGCGTGGCCGAGACGATCGGTGCGATGGCGCTCGAGGCCGAACGCGAGAAGATCTTCCTGCTGATCGAAAACGAAGCCTCCCAGAATGTAATCACGTCCGCCGAGCTGGCCGAAATTCTGAAGCTCATCCCCTCCAAGTGGGTGGGCCTCAACTGGGACCCGCACAACGCCTACGGCCGCGAAACCTCCTATCCGGATGGCTACGCGCTCTTGCCCAAGAAGCGCATTCTGAACGTGCAGGTGAAGGCCAAGGGCGTGATGCCCTCGAGCCCCGAAAAAGAGGATTGGAAAGCCATCCTGCTGGCGCTCGACCGCGACGGCTACCGGGGCAAGATCGGCCTCGAAACCCACATTTTCGACGGCACGCTGATCGAGGCCGCCAACACGTCCATGCGGGAGATTCTGCGCATCATGAACGAAATCTCATGAAGAACAAGACATTCCTGATCGCCTTCGCGGCGGCCCTCGGCTGCGTGGCCCTGGTGGTGGCCGGCGTTCTGTACATGCAGCGCGGGGCGCATATCGATCTGCCCGGCAAAATTCTCAAGATCCGCACGGCGCCGCTCGATGAGAACAGCTCCATCGTGGTCTTCGATTTTCGCATCACCAATCCGGCAGACTACGCCTTCGTGGTGCGCACGGTCTCGGTCGCCATCGAAGACGCCGCCGGCAACCGCTCCGATGGCATGGTGGTTTCCGAAACGGATGCCAAGCAGCTTTTCGCGGCCGTGCCGGTGCTGGGGCAGAAGTACAACAATACCCTGATCCTGCGCGACAAGATCGCGCCGCACAGCACCGAAGACCGCATGGCGGCCGCCCGCTTCGAGGTGCCCGAGCCCAAGCTCGATTCGCGCAAGCGCTTTGTCATCACGGTCGAAGAGGTGGATGGCAAAGTGGTGGAATACACGGACAGGTAGAGGCGTGATAGCCAAAACCAAAACCAAAACAAAACCGGGGACAGGAACGTGTGAAGAAATCGGTATTGCGGAATGCCGTCTCATTTTGGTA
>CAYRWE010000449.1:0-2629 GCA_964427655.1 uncultured Solibacteraceae bacterium
GCGCTGCGGTTTGGAGCGGCGCGAGAACGCCAGCAGGTCCGAAACGATCCGCCCCACGCGCGCCGTCTCGTTGGTCACCTGGACCAGATACTTGCGAAACTCCTCCAGGCGGGTGGGGGGAATGCCATCCTCCTTCAACATCCGCTGCATCAGCATGGAGAGGTTCAGCACGCCCGAAACCGGATTGTTGATTTCGTGCGCCACGCTGGCGGAAAGCTGTCCGAGCGAGGCCAACCGGTCGCTCTGCAACAGCTTCTGGTGCGCCGCCTTGAGCTGCTCGGTGCGCTCCTCGACCTTGGTCTCCAGCTTCTGCGTGAACTGGTTGATCTCCGACATGGCCGTGCGCAGCCGCTCGCGCATGATGTCGAACGAACGCGCCAGCTCGTTCAGCTCCTCGCTGCTGTCGATGCTGCCGATGGGCTTATCCAGCTCCATCTGGCTCACCGCCTTGGTGCCCTCGATCAGCTTCTCGATGGGCCGGCTGAGAAAGCGGCGCGTGAAGAAGATGATGAACACGCCGATCAGCGTGACCTCGAGCCCGGTCACCAGCAGCACGCGCAGCTTGGTGTGGTTCATCTCCTCGTCCACGCTGTCCAGGGTGAGCGAAAGATCGAGCACGCCCAGCACCTTGATGGAGGCGGGATGTGCATGGCATTCGGCCTGGCTGCACGAGGGCTCGTTGTAGATGGCCGTCATCATGGTGAGCAGCCGGCGCCCGTCGGCGGCGCGGAAGGTGCGCACGCGCGAGGGCAGATCGAGCTGGAAGCGCGGGGCCCCCGGCGCGTGGCACAGGGCGGAGGGCGCGTCGCTGGGATTGGCGGCCGACAGCCGGTCCTGCGGATTGGTCGAGAACATCACCTGGCCGGCGCGGTTGAACATGCGTATGCGGTCGATGCCCTGCTTCCGCGCGATAGTCTGCATCACCTCGTAGGCGGCCTCGCGATGGTCGTCCAGCATAGCGTGCCAGATAGCGCTGGTGATGCCTTTGGAAAGCTGGTCGGCTCCCAGAATCATGGCATTGAGAAGCTGGGATTCCTCCGTCTTGACCGTGACCACGCCCGAAACGGCCGCCACGATGACCACGATAGCCGTGATCGACAGCATGAGTTTCCGGGCGAGTCGGCGCGGCATGGGAGGATAGACTCCGAAATTAATTGTAACCCGGCGATCCCCCGGCGCGAGCCTCTTCCCGCCAGCCGGGCCCGCCCGCTAGAGCTGCTTCGTCAATTGCTGCGCGGCGATCAGCAGCGGGTCCCAGGAAGGTGTGAAGGGGGGCGAATAGGCCAGGTCGAGCTGTTCGAAATCTTCCACGCGCATACGCGTGTGCAGCGCGGCCGCGATGACGTCGATGCGCCCCGCGGCGCCTTCCTCGCCGATGACGCAGCCGCCCAACAGCCTGCGCGTCTGGCGATCGGCCACCAGCTCCACGGTGGTCTTCCGACCCTCGTAGTAGGCCGGCCGGGAGAGCGCCTCGATGCGCGCGGCGACCGGCGAAAAACCCTCAGCGCGGGCCTGCTGCGCGGAGAGACCGGTGGTAGCAAAGGCCATCCCGAAGATGCCCACGATGGACGTCCCGACTACTCCGGGGAAGCGTTCGCGGCCCCCCGCGGCGTTGGCGCCAGCCACACGGCCGGTCTTATTGGCGGTGGTGCCCAGGGGGAAGCTCACCGGGCGGCCGGTCACCAGGTGCGTCACCTCGGTGCAATCGCCGGCCGCGAATACGCCGCGGAGATTGGTTTCCATGCCGTCCGTGGCGCGTATGGCGCCGCTCGGACCGATCTCCACTCCCGCTTCGGCCGCGAGATCGCTGTTGGGCTTGAATCCGGCGGCCAGCACCACCATATCGCATGGGACGCCCGCCACGCGGTCCGCCTCGATCGTGCGCACTTCGGCTTGGCAGCGCAGCTCCACGCCGTGCCGCTCGAGCTGCCGGCGGACGGCGCCGGTCAGCTCCGCATCGTCGCGCAGCAGGACGTTCGGGCCGCGCTCCAGCACCGTAACGTGCAGGCCGTTGCGCCGCAGTGCGTCGGCCATTTCGACGCCGATGTAGCCCGCCCCGATCACCACCGCCCGCTTCGGCCGCCTCGCGGCGAGAAAGGCGAGTATGCGCTCGGCATCCCGGATGGTGTGCAGGGTGAAGACGTGCGGCTGGTCCGCGCCGGCGAGGCCTGCCCGGTCGCAGCGCGCGCCGGTAGCGATGACGAGGTGTTCGTAGCGCACGCGACCGCCGTCCGCCAGCGCCACCTCGCGCCGGGAATGCGCGATGGCCGATACCCGCGCTCCCGTCCGCACATCGATGTTGCGCTCCTTGCGGAAGTACTCCGGGGTGCGGATCATCAGCTCGCGCGCTTCGCGGACCCGGCCCTCCACCAGGTACGGCAACCCGCAGGCTCCATAGGAGACGTCCGGCCCCTGTTCAAGTACCGTGATTTCCAGGCGTGGATCGAGGCGGCGTGCCCGCGCGGCCGCGCTGAGCCCCGCGGCTACACCTCCGATGACCACCAATGCCATCGCCCGGCTAGCCTTCTTCCTTCTTCAAATTCTGCACGAAATCGAGGATGTCGAAGGTCTTGATCTTGCGGTCCGGGTAGAAGCTGCTGATGGCATCCTGCTCGTCGGCGAAGATCTC
>CAYRWE010000450.1:0-2616 GCA_964427655.1 uncultured Solibacteraceae bacterium
GCATGACCGGCACGGCGGAAACCGAGGCGGCCGAGTTCCAGAAGATCTACAACCTGGATGTGGTCGTCATCCCCACCAACCGCACGCTCATCCGCCAGGAAAACCACGACATGGTTTACCGCACGGAGGTGGAGAAGTTCCGCAACGCGGCCAAGGAGATCAAGGAGTACAACGCCAAGGGACAGCCGGTGCTGGTGGGCACCATCTCGGTCGAGAAATCGGAGCGGCTCGCCGCCATTCTGAAGCGCATGGGCGTCAAGCACGAGGTCCTCAACGCCAAGAATCACGAGCGCGAAGCGCAGATCGTGGCGCAGGCCGGCCGCAAAGCCGCAGTCACGGTCTCCACCAACATGGCCGGCCGCGGCACCGACATCCTGCTGGGCGGCAACGCCGAGTTCATGACCAAGGACCTCTGCCTGAAGGACAAACTGGCCGAGCGGCTCGCGCCGGAGGACGTCAAGTACGTCGCCGACGAGCACTTCTACTACTTCTCGCATCTCGACCAGTATTACCGGGTGGCGCGCGACAAGTGGGACGAGATCTTCGAATCCTTTAAGGCGCAGACGGATAAAGAGCACGACGAGGTGACGGCCCTGGGCGGCTTGCACATCGTGGCCACCGAGCGCCACGAATCCCGGCGCATCGATAACCAGTTGCGCGGGCGCTCCGGGCGCCAGGGCGATCCCGGCAGTTCGCGCTTTTTCCTCTCTCTGCAGGACGACCTGCTGCGCATCTTCGGCGGCGAGCGCATGCAGAATCTGATGCTGCGGCTGGGCATGGAAGAGGACGTGCCCATCGAGTCGAAGCTCATCACCAAGCGCATCGCCAAGGCCCAGGAAGCGGTCGAAATGCAGAATTTCGAATCGCGCAAACACCTCCTGGAGTACGACGACGTCAACAACAAGCAGCGCCAGGCCGTGTATGGCATGCGCCGCCAGTTGCTCGAAGGCGCGGATCAGAAGGGGCGCATCATGGATATGGTGCGCGGCATCGTCGAGCAGTATATCGATATGCGCTGTCCCAACGAGAGGCACCCCGATACCTGGGACCTGAACACTCTGCGCAACGATATCCTCAGCCAGTTCGGCGGCAAAGTCGACCTGAGCGTGATTTCGAATCTTAGCCGGGACCAGATGGCGGACGCCATCTTCGACGGCTTACAGCAGAAGTACCAGGAGAAGGAAGACCTGGTGGGCGCGGCGGTCATGCGCCAGACCGAGCGCATCGTCATGTTGCAGGTCATCGACAACCAGTGGAAAGACCACCTGCTGTCGATGGACGAGCTGAAGCAGGGCATCGGTAACCGCGCCTACGGCCAGAAGGATCCGCTGGTCGAATACAAGAAGGAATCCTACGATCTCTTCACCGCCATGATGGATCGCATCGAGGACGAGACGGTCCGTTACCTTTACTTCTTGCAGGTGCGGACGGATAGCGGCCCGGTGCTGCCCTTCCCCACCGACGAGGAAGAAGAGGAAGAAGGCGAAGAGGAGCAGGAAAAGGCGCGTCCCGATCCCACCGAGCAGCAGCGCCTGGCGGCCAAGGCCAGCGTGGAGGACTTCACGCGCAACATCCAGCGCAAGAAGGAAAAGGAGCTGGCCGAGCTGCAATTCGCGGGCGGCGACGGCTCCACCTCGCAGCAGCAAGTGGCCCGCGGCAAGAAAGTGGGGCGCAACGAAAAGTGCCCCTGCGGCAGCGGCAAGAAATACAAGCACTGTCACGGGACATAATAGAGCGGTGACGCTGAGAATGACAGCCGCGCCGCCGAACTCACCGCGGATACGCGGAGACGCAGAGATTCACGCGGAGGAACCATCTTTAGATCTCACCATTCGTGGTCTGCATCTTCGCCGGAGCGCCGAACCTCCGCTCGCTCCGCGCGCGACCTTCGGTTGTCTGCCGCGGCGGCATAGACTCCTGGTCCCTTTATCTTGCCTTCTCCGCGAACCCTCCGCGCCTCCGCGTCCCCGCGGTGAGCTTGTTGCCCTCGCCTTAGAAAGTCCGAATACACGATGAAACCTCTCCTCTGCGCCCTGCTCCTGCCCGGCCTCGCCTTGGCTGCCATCCTGCCCGACGCCATCGGGGCATATCATCGGACCGCTGTCGCGCGACCGGCGCTGGCCGACCGGGCGGTGTGGGACGAGTTCGGCTTGAAGAACTTCGAAACCGCCACCTACGAAAACGGCCCAGCCCAGTTCACCGTCACCGCGTGGCAGTTGCAGGACACTACCGGCTCGCTCGCGGCCTTCGACTGGCAGCGTCCCGCGGGCGCCCAACCATCCGGCGTGGCTGCCATGGCGGTCGAGACGCCTCACGGGCTGCTGCTGGTCCACGGGAATTACCTACTGGCATTTCAGGGCTACCGGCCAACTACCCCCGAACTGGATGCCATGGCCGAGACCTTGGTGAACGTGGATTCCACGCCGCTGCCCGTTCTGCCGGCCTATATGCCAACGCAAGAGCTGGAGCCAACGAGCGAGCGGTACGTCCTCGGGCCGGCCAGCCTGCAGAAGTTCGACCCCGTGATTCCGCCTTCGGTAGCGGCTTTTCACCTGGGTACCGAAGCTCAGGTGGGGGTTTTCCACAGCCCGAAGGGAAATATGACATTGGGGATTT
>CAYRWE010000451.1:0-2611 GCA_964427655.1 uncultured Solibacteraceae bacterium
CGCGAGGGGTTGCGGTTGGCCGTCAAGCTCTTCCTGGGCGACACCATGCTGGTGTACGACACCTACGCCGTGGTGGGCGGCGAGGTGCACCGCCGCGTGGCGCTCTCCGATCCGGGCATCGACGATTACCGCAACGAGCTGCTGTGGAGCCCCGCGACTCCCACCATCATCCGCGCGGATTTGAAACTGTGGGGCGGGCGCGGCGAACTGGTGGACACTTGCGAGAGTTACACGGCGCTCCGATCCATCGGCGCGCAGGGCGATAAGTTCGTCCTCAACGGCCGGCCGTATCCACTGCGCATGGTGCTCGACCAGGGATACTGGCCCGAGAGTGGCCTCACGGCCCCCGACGATGAAGCTTTCCGCCGCGATGTCGAGCTGGTCAAGGCTCTCGGCTTCAACGGCGTGCGCAAGCACCAGAAGATCGAGAATCCGCGTTTCCTCTACTGGGCCGATACGCTCGGCCTGCTGGTCTGGGAGGAGATGCCCAGCGCCTACCGCTTCACCAAGACCTCCATCGAACGGCTCACGCGCGAATGGTCCGCGGCTCTGGCGCGCGACGTGAGCCACCCTTCCATCGTGGCCTGGGTGCCCTTCAACGAATCGTGGGGCGTGCCCGACCTGCCCGACAGCCCCGCGCAGCGCCACTACGTGCAGGCGCTCTATCACCTCACCAAAACGCTCGACCCCACCCGCCCGGTGATCGGCAACGACGGCTGGGAAAGCGTGGCCACCGACATCATCGGCATACACGATTACGACGATCAGCCCAAGCGCATCGAGCGGCGCTACGGCACCGATGAGATTCCGCGCCTCTTCAAGCGCGAGCGTCCGGCCGGGCGCCTGCTGCTGCTGGAGGCGCCGGCGCAGGAGCAGCCCATCATGCTCACCGAATTCGGCGGCATCGCGTACTCCCCCGGCACCGGCGGCTGGGGCTATTCGCGCGCCAACACCGAAGAGGAGTTCGCGCACCGCTACATGGAACTGCTCAAGGTGATCCGCTCGCTGCCCGTGCTGGCGGGCTTCTGCTATACCCAATTCGCCGATACGTACCAGGAAACCAACGGGCTGGTGCACGCGGACCGCACGCCCAAGACCGCCATCGAGACCATCGCCCTGGCCACCCGCGGCCCGCGCACCCAGCGCGATCACCAGCTCGATTTCGAGTTCCGCGAGCGCCTGATGAATCACCAGCGCTACCAATACGTCGTTCCCAAAGAGGACCATCACACCGCGCATGATCCCCGGTAGAGGATTGTTCCAATCATTCTGGATCGCGGGCTTCGAATGCTCGTGCCAGATCAATGCCGCCGGCGCTCGCCTCGACATGACCGCCGCGCTCGAGCACGATGCGTTGGCGGAGGAGGATTACGGCCGCCTGGCGGAGGTGGGCATCGCGACCGCGCGCGATGGCCTCAGATGGCACCTCATCGACCGCGGCGGGTGCTACGACTGGAGCTCCTGGGCCCCCATGCTCCAGGCGGCGCGGGCCGCCGGCGTCCAGGTGATTTGGGATCTCTTCCATTACGGCTGGCCGGACGATCTGGATGTCTTCTCCCCGGCTTTCGTCGAGCGTTTCGCGGCCTTCGCGGGCGCGGCCGCGCGCATTCACCTGGAGATCGCCGGCGGCACGGGCTTCTACGCTCCCATGAACGAGATCAACTTCCTGGCCTGGGCGGCCTCGCGCGAGCTGATCTTTCCCTATGCTCGCGGGCGCGATGGCGAGCTCAAGCGCCAGTTCGTGCGCGCCGCGCTGGCCGCCGTGGATGCCGTCCGCGAGGCCGATCCCGCAGCGCGCTTCCTTTTTCCCGAGCCGCTGATTCACAACGTGCCGCGCCGCTGGCTGCCATGGATCAAGAAGCCCGCCGAGGCCCAGCGCGCCAGCCAGTTCGAAGCCTGGGACATGATCGCGGGGCGCATGGCGCCGGAGCTGGGAGGCGCCGAACATTACCTCGATATCGTGGGCGTGAACTTCTACGCCGCCAACCAGTGGGAAGTCCCCGGCGGGCGCAAGCTGCATTGGGATGCCGGCTCGGACGATCCCCGCTGGGTGCCGCTGCACGTTCTGCTGGCGGAGGTCGCCGGGCGATACAACCGGCCGCTGGCGATCGCCGAAACCAGCCATTACGGCATCGGCCGCGCGCCGTGGCTGGATGAGATCGCCGCTGAATGCGTGCTGGCGCGCCAGGCGGGTGTGAACCTTCAGGGCGTGTGCCTCTACCCCATTCTCGATCGCTTCGATTGGGAGGATGCCACGCACTGGCACAACAGCGGCCTGTGGGACATGCGCCCCGACGGCCCCGGCAAGTATCAGCGCGTACTCCACGAAGAGTACGGCGCCGCGCTTCGCAAAGCACAGAAACTATTGCCCTAAAGCGCCACGGGCACGCTTCCACACACTGGCAGGCCATCTGCACCCTCCGGGGCATAACCCGCCTCCCTGGCGGGGCGCTACGCACTCGGATTTTTAACTCAGAGCAGGAGGAAAGATGCAGTTTGCCCCTACGATTGTTACGTTTTCCCACCTGCGTTGGGACTTTGTGTACCAGCGCCCGCAGCATTTGCTGTCGCGGCTGGCTTCATCCCGGCGTGTAATTTTTATCGAGGAGCC
>CAYRWE010000452.1:0-2546 GCA_964427655.1 uncultured Solibacteraceae bacterium
TGAAGCAATACTGGGCGGAACGCGGCTGCATCATTCAGGAACCCTACGACGTGGAGGTGGGCGCGGGAACCATGTGCCCGGAGACCTTCCTGCGCGTGCTTGGCCCCAAGCCTTACCGCGTCGCTTACGTGCAGCCCAGCCGCCGCCCGGCGGACGGACGCTACGGCGACAATCCCAACCGTCTGTTCAAGCACTCGCAGCTTCAGGTGATCTTGAAGCCCTCGCCGGACGACGTGATCGAGCAATACCTCGGCAGCCTCGAAACCATCGGCATCGACCTGCGCAAGCACGATATCAAGTTCGAAGAGGATAATTGGGAATCGCCCACCTTGGGCGCCTGGGGGATCGGCTGGCAGGTGATGCTGGACGGCCTCGAGATCACCCAGTTCACCTACTTCCAACAGTGCGGCGGCATCGATCTCGATCTGGTTCCCGCCGAGCTGACCTACGGCCTCGAGCGGCTTACCGCCTTTCTCCAGGTAAAGGACAGCGTCTACGACATTGAGTGGGCCAAGGGTTTCAGCTACCGCGACGTGCGCTATAACGATGAGCTGCAGTACTCGGTCTACAACTTCGAGATGGCCGATATTGCGACGCTCTGGAAGCTCTTCGACCTGCACGAAGGCGAGGCGGCGCGGCTGCTTCAGGCCTACGACCCGAAGGCCCCCGACAAGCGGCGCTTCCCGCTGCTGGCGGCTTACGACCAGGTGCTGAAGTGCTCGAACCTCTTCAATACGCTCGATGCGCGCGGCGCCATCAGCGTGACCGAGCGCGTGGGGGTGATCCAGCGGGTTCGCAAACTGGCGGTCGGGGTGGCGCACGCGTGGGCGAATCAACAAGAAGAAACGGCGGCGGCGGAGGTGGCCCGATGAGCCTCCCGTTCCTATTCGAGATCGGCACTGAAGAGATCCCCGATTGGATGCTTCCGGGCGCGCTCGAGAACCTGCGCGAGCTGTTCGTGAAGATTGGGATCCCGCACGATTCCGTCACGCTGGATGCCACGCCGCGGCGCCTGGTGCTGCGCGCCGAAGGCTTGCCGGAACGGCAGGCCGATAGCGAAGAGCGCGTGATGGGGCCGGCCAAATCGGCGCCGCCGCAGGCCGTGGCGGGGTTCGCCCGCAAGCAGGGGGTCAAGCCGGAAGCGCTGGTGATCGAAACCACCCCCCGGGGCGAGTATTACAGCTTCACCAAGAAGGTGGAAGGCCGCCGGACCATCGATATTCTGGCCGAGGCGCTGCCCGGCCTGATCCTCCAAATCAATTTTCCGAAAGCCATGTACTGGATCGGCAAGGGCGGCCCGCGCTTCATCCGCCCTATCCGCTGGATCGTGGCGCTGCTGGGCGGGGATGTGGTGCCCTTCGAGCTGGCTGGGGTGCGCTCCGGCAATCTCACGAGCGGCCACCGGCGGCTGGGCGCGCGCGAGGTCGCCGTCACGGTGAGCGATTACGAGCCGCGGCTGCTCGAGAACTACGTGATCCTCTCGGCGGCGGAGCGGCGCAAGAAGATCTCCGAAGAGATGGCGGGCATGCGCGTGAAGCCCGATCCGGCACTGCTCGAAACTCTGGTCTATCTCACCGAATACCCCACGCCGATCACCGGCGGCTTCGACGCGCAGTTCCTGGAACTGCCCGAAGAAGTGCTGGTCACGGTGATGCGGCACCATCAGAAGTATTTCTCGGTGGAGGACGCCGGGGGGAAGCTGGCGCCGCGCTTCGTAGCGGTAATGAATATCGATGCCGATCCCGAGGGTTTCGTCGAGCGCGGCAACGAGCGCGTCCTGCGCGCGCGCTTCAACGACGCGCGCTTCTTCTGGGAGACCGATCGGAAGAAGACGCTGGCGGACCGCCTTCCGGACCTGGCGCACGTGACCTTCCAGGCCAAGCTGGGGACGTATCTGGAAAAGACCGAGCGCATGATCGACCTGGTGAAGGAGCTGGGCGGGGATGCGCACGCGGTGCGGGCGGCCATTCTTTCGAAGTGCGATCTCACCACCGAGCTGGTCAAGGAATTTACCGAGCTGCAGGGCGTGGTGGGCGGCCTCTATGCGCGCGCGCAAGGCGAGCCCGAGCCGGTCTGGCAGGCCGTCTACGACCACTACAAACCCGAGAGCATGGAAGACGCCATCCCGCGCGGCGGGGTGGGGCGCATCGTGGCGCTGGCCGACAAGCTCGATACCCTGCGCGGCTGTTTTCGCGTGGGGCTGATCCCCACCGGTTCGCGCGATCCATTTGCGCTGCGGCGCGCGGCACAGGGCGTGGTCAAGATCCTGGTGGAGGGAGGATTCCGAACGCCGCTGCTCGATCTGCTCGAAGGCGACCTGCGACTGATCGCCTTCTTCTTGGACCGCGTGAAGTTCTACTTCCGGGATTTTCGCGGCTTCCAATACGACGAAGTGAATGCCGCCATGGCCGCCGGCTGGAGCAATCTGATGGATCTGGAAGCGCGCCTCGAGCGCATCCGGAAGCTGCGGCCCACTCCCGATTTCGAGCCTCTGGCCGCCAGCTTCAAGCGCATCCGCAACATTCTGGAACAGGCCAAATTCGAAG
>CAYRWE010000453.1:0-1085 GCA_964427655.1 uncultured Solibacteraceae bacterium
GGAAACACCGGTTCGCAGGTCGACGAGCACGTCGCGCGAAATGAACAAGTGGATCGGATCGTCCTGGTCGACCCGGACCGTTTTTCCGACAGGAACGTGCTATGCCAATCGTGCGTCGCCGATGACGTTGGAAAGCCAAAGGCGGTGGTAATGGCCCGGCGCATCAGGCGGATTCGCAAGAACAAGCCGCTGCGCGTCGAAACAATCGTCGATCGCGTGGAGAACGTGCCGCTGGGCCGTCTTCGCGGGGCTGTGCTTATGGGCTGCACCGACAGCCGCCTCTCCCGCGCGGCCCTGGACGGCATCTCGTGGGCTCTTGCCATGCCGCTGATCGACTGCGGCATTCAGGCCGGCGGCTGTCTCGCCCGCGTCGAGGTTCATGTCCCCGGCGATGACGCCGCGTGCATCCAGTGTGGCTGGGGAAGCCGGGATTTGGAATTGCTGGCCGAGTCATTTTCCTGCGACGGCCGTCTCCGGGAGGCGGCTCCCACCGGCGCCAGTGCGTCGCTGGGCGGCGTGGCGGCGTCGCTGGCGGCGCTGGAGTGCGAAAAGGTGTTGATGAACCGGTCGCCTGGCCAATCGCTGGTGGGGCGGCAGTTGGTCATCGAGGCGAAGTTCTACAATTTCTACGTTAACAACCTGCGGCGCAATCCGCGCTGCCGGTTTGACCATCGGATCTGGTCGATCCACAAGGCGCCGGAATCGGTGTTGACGGTGGGAGACCTGTTTGAATACAGCCGGGCGGTTTTCGGGGGAAACCGTCCGACGGCCTTGAGCGGGGCGCGCAAAGCGTGGGTGCGGCGCCTGGCGTGCCTGCAATGCGGCCGCCAGGCGCGCGCGCTCCGTCTTCAAGGCCGCATCGGCCGCAAACGCGGACGATGTGCGCATTGCGGCGGGGAGATGGTTTCGATGGGCTTCCACGCGCGGCCGCGACTGGAATTGGCGACGGCTGCCGCCCGCCTGCTGGCCCGGGTATGCAAGGACTATTAGCTCGCCGGTCGCGTTCTGGGGGTCTGTGCCGACGACGTAGGTCGCCATGCTGAATGTATCCGTCATGGCAAGCCTCCGAAATTTACCTCTCGTCT
>CAYRWE010000453.1:1095-2531 GCA_964427655.1 uncultured Solibacteraceae bacterium
GCCCGGCCTCTGCGGGCGCTGGGCCTTCGGGACAGGGATGTCGTGACGCTCGCCGGCGCAGACGGGACGGAACGGCATGTTGAGCTGACCATGGCAAACAAACCGGGAGGAATGTGATGTCGGATCGTATTCAACATCTGTTTTTCAGCAGGCAGTACGAGGAAGGGATGGCGCTGGCGGCGGCGAGCGACGTGCTGAAGCTGACGGCCGAGCCGCACGTCGATGCGCCGCCGCGGCGCTACGTTGCGACTTTTCTGTGCAACACGCTTGTCGAGGCCGGCGGGCGAGTCGCCCGGGCCAACCGGGTTGTGGTCGGTATTGCGTTTCCAGAGCACTATCTCCACGAGGCCAGCAGCTATGAGGTTCTCAATATACTGCATCCGTCGACAATTTTTCACCCAAATATACGTTTCCCATTCATCTGCGTCGGCGATCTTTTCATGAGGCCGGGAACCAAGTTGGTGGAAATTCTGTATCAGGTCCACGCGATTCTCACGTATTCAAAGTGGTCGGCCAACTCGCCACTGTGCGAAGCCGCGGCGCAATGGGCCCGGCAGCATCAGGACGAACTGCCATGCGACCGCCGGCCGCTCAAGCGACGGACGCTGGACCTGCGGATCAGTCTTCATAGCCAGGGGAGCCAACCATGAACTCGCCACAACCGGATCCGCTGCAAGGCGCCTTGACGGCGGCGTTTGATGGGATCGGGGCCAAATACACGCAAGAGCCCTCCGGCTGCTGGCGCGTGCGGTGCGCCGACCGCTTTGCGCTGACGGCGAGGCTTGAAGACGGATGGCTTGTCCTGCGCTCGTCGGTTGCCCATGACCACATTCACGGCCAGGCCGTACAGCGATGCGCGTGGGAGCTGTTGTTGCGGAATGGCGAGCTGAGCGGCGCCGCCAAGCTGGTGAGAGCCACGGATCGAGTGCTCGTGCATGCCGCCACGGAACTGCCGCTGGATGCCGATGGCGAGGCGAGCGGCAACGGTCTGGCGGCGCAAGTGTGCCGAGCCATCGACGACTTGAAGGACGCGACGCGTACGCATCCGCGCGGCCGGCATTCTGCCGCCACGCGGCAGGGCGCGGCCGGTGAGGCTGCCGATTTGCCGGCGTTGTGCGCCGCGTCCGGCTGGGCATTCAATCCGCGGGGCGAAGGTGTTGTTGCGGTGCAGCTTGAGACGGCGCACGGCTATGCGCAGGCGCTGCTTGAATGGGATGACGGGCTGCTGGCAACCGTGGACCTGCACCGCACCGAGCGATCGCTGCCTGCGTCATCACGGGATGGCGTGGCGATCATGCTCCTGCAGTTGGGCGGGCTGGTCCGCGCGGTTCGTCCGGCGGCGTTCGCCGAGGCCGGTCGCGATGTGCTTGTCCTGCAGGCGTACCTGGGGACCGGCGCGACGGCTGGACAACTGGATCGAGTTCTGGCCGCCTTGT
>CAYRWE010000454.1:0-2529 GCA_964427655.1 uncultured Solibacteraceae bacterium
TTCTTTCACGCGCTGCCGGGGTCCCGCGCGCTGAGTTTCGGCATGCTGGGCTGCGACCTGCACTGCGGATATTGCCAGAACTGGGTCTCCTCGCAGGCGCTGCGCGACACGCACTCGCGCCTGGATTCCGAGGCCGCCGATCCGCGGGAGCTGGTGCGGCTGGCGCAGCGCTTCGGAGCGGCCGCCGTGATCAGCACCTATAACGAGCCGCTGATCACCGCCGAGTGGGCCGTGGCGGTCTTCCGCGAGGCCAAAGAGGCCGGCCTGGCCACCGGCTTCGTGTCGAACGGCAACGCCACGCCCGAGGTGCTGGCCTACATACGGCCCTGGGTGGACCTCTACAAGGTGGATCTGAAAAGCTTCGACGACCGGCGCTACCACGAGCTGGGCGGGCGCATCGGTCCGATCCTGGATTCCATCGGGCGCATTCACGAGATGGGATTCTGGCTGGAAGTGGTGACCCTGGTCATCCCCGGCTTCAACGATTCCGATGCCGAGCTCGGCGCCATCGCCGAATTCCTGGCGAAGATCTCGCCCGACATTCCCTGGCACGTCACGGCGTTCCACAAGGATTACAAGATGACCGGCCCGGATGACACGCCGCCCGAGACCCTGGTGCGCGCTGCGGAGCTGGGCCGCGCCGCGGGCCTGCGTTACGTCTACGCCGGCAACCTTCCGGGCGAGACCGGCGGACTTGAGAACACGCACTGCCCGGCTTGCGGCCATACGGCGATCGAGCGGCGCGGCTTTCGTGTGCTGCGCAACCGCCTCTCTTCGGACGGGAACTGCCCGGCTTGCGGCACCGCCATTCCGGGCGTGTGGGGCGGGCCGCCCGACTTGCGCGGGGAAGACGCCGGCCTGCTGCATATCCACGGGTGAAGCATGGCTCCGGTACATAGCTCGCCATTCGCCGGCCAGTGGTATCCCGCCGCGGCAGGGGAGCTGGAGCGGCTTCTGGACCAGGCCTTCGAAAGCTCGCGCCAGCGCACAGGGTCGTTCCTGTTTTCGGGCGGATTGGGTTTCGTGGTTCCGCATGCCGGCCCCGCCTATTCGGGAACCGTGGCCGCCGCGGCGTACCGCTCGCTCGCCGAGCGGCCGCCGAAGCACGTGTTCTTCCTGGCCTTCCCGCACCGCGGTGGATTGCACGGAGTGGCCGTGCCGGATGCGGACTCCGTGGCTACGCCGCTCGGCGAAGTTCGCCTCACGCGCGAGTTCGCGGCCGGATTTCCGGTGCTGGATGAAGAGCGCCTGTGCGACCACTCCTTCGAGATCCAGTTGCCGTTTCTCCAAAAGGCGGCGCCCGACGCTAACGTGACGGCCCTCTACGTGGGCCCCATGGATGCCGCCGAGCGCGCGGCCGCGGCGGACCGTCTGGCGGCGGCGTGGCGGCCGGGTACGGTCTTCGTGGCGTCTTCCGACTTCACCCATTATGGGCGCGGCTTCGGCAATGTTCCGTTTCCGCCCGAGGACGCTCGCGGCGGCCGTCTGCGCGAGCTGGATGGCGAGTGCATCGAGGCAGCCGGCAGCGTGAACGCGGCGCTGTTTCTCAAGGAGCTAGGCGAGCTGCGCGCGACCGTATGCGGCTACGACCCCATCGCGCTGCTACTCGAAACCGTGCGCCGGCTGGAAGGCCCGGGCTTCTACCAGGCCAAGCTCGACTACCAGACCTCGGGCGAGATCACCGGCGATTTTCGCAACTCGGTCAGCTACGCGGCGCTGGGCTACTATCCGCGCGCGGCCTTCGATCTTGAAGAAGCCGATCGCGATGCGCTCCTCGCCAGTGCGCGCGCGACGCTCGAGCAATTGCGCGAAACGGGCCGCCGCGAGCCGATCCCGGCGCGCCACGGATCGGCGGCCCTGGCGGTGCACCGCGGCGTATTCGTGACGCTGCGCCAGGGAGACGAACTGCTGGGCTGCATCGGCAACATCTCCGGACGCGGGCCCCTGGCTAAGGACGTGGCGGACCTGGCGCTCGCCGCCGCGCTCGACGATCCGCGCTTCCGTCCGGCGGCCAAGACCGAAGGGCCTATCGATATCGAGATTTCGCTGCTCACACCGCTGCGGCGCATCGCGGGCCGCGAGAGTTTTTGCGCCGGGCGGCACGGCGCCCTACTCAAGCTCGACGGCCACACGGGCCTGCTGCTGCCGCAGGTGGCCACCGAGCACGGCTGGGATGCCGATCAGTTTCTGAAGGCGTTGGCGCGCAAGAGCCGGCTGGGGCCCGACGCGATCGACGCCCCCCGCGCGCGGCTTTACCGCTTCGAAGCCCAGGTCTTCGGGCGAGCGGGGTAAGCGCGAGGCGTAAACCTCCGGGTGGCGTGATCCGGTACCCTGAAAGTACATCATGTCCGATTGGATCTTTTCCCGGTCCCGCGTCGCCCGACACGACGGGCCACGATGAAAGCCCCCGTCTCGGACCTGACCGCCATCTTCTTTGCTGTTTTCGGCTTCACCTGCTGGGTGTTGGGCGATAGCTGCATCAAGTGGATCGGGCAATCCGGCCTGCCGCCAGAGGAGATCGTGGCTTTC
>CAYRWE010000455.1:0-2517 GCA_964427655.1 uncultured Solibacteraceae bacterium
CGGATGGGTTTCGCGATGCCCCAGGTATCCGGGAGGCGAACCGATCAGCTTGGCGATTTCGTGGCTGTGCTGGAACTCGCCGCAATCGATCTTCACCACCGCGCGCGCATCGCCCAGTAGACTCTCGGCGGCCGCCTCGACGATGCGGGTTTTCCCCGATCCCGTCGGCCCCAGGAACAGGAAGCTGGCGATCGGCTTACCCGGAGCGGCCATGCCTGCCGCCCACGTCTGGTAAACGTCCACCATCTCCCGGATGGCTTCATCCTGCCCCACCACCCGCTTGCGCAATCCTCGTTCGAACAACTCGGCGTCGCGCCCCTTCCGGGCGGTATCTAAAAGCACCCTCGGCCGCGTCATCGGAGTATCCCTCCCTACTGGATTGGATGCACCGAACGCACGGATCTCGTGTCGTTTGTGTAAATACTTGTCAGTGCTTTGTGCGGCTATGCGCGGCGGTTTGCCTCGGACCGCGGCCGTCGAGGGTGTCGCCGGCTATCTCCGGCGTCATTTCTTTTGCGCGGCGCCCTCGGGAATCCGCCACAGATAGATCGTGTGGCCTTCCACGATCTCCTGTTTCTCCGGCTCCCAATCGCCCATATCGAAGGTCTGCGAGACGATCCGCGTGCCGGGCTTCAGGTCGTGCCACAGCTTGGGCCGCAGCTTGAGATTCAGCGAGGTCAGCAGGTAGAGCGTCACCACCGACGCATCGTGGATATCGGTCTCGAACAGGTCCTCGTTCTTGAAGACCACCATATTGGTGACGCCGTTCTTGGTGGCGTTCTCGTTAGCCTCGGCGATGCGCTGCGGGTTGATATCGATCCCCGTGGCGTGAATGCCGTAAACCTTGGCGGCCGTCACTACGATGCGCCCGTCGCCCGATCCCAGGTCGTAAAGAATGTCGCCTTTGTGCACGTTGGCGAGCTTCAACATGGCATCGACCACCGGCTGCGGAGTGGGGACGTAGATGACGTCCGGTTCCCGCAGGGGCTTGGACTGTTGCGCGTATCCGGCCGCCGAAAGGCACACGATGAGGGCCAGGCTGAAAATCACTCTCGCGAATCGCATTCCGTTCTCCTCCCAGAAGAACTTTCAGGCCAAGCTAAAGCCAGGTGGGGCATGCTTTAGCTTGCCCTGTTCACTTTACGTCAGAAAGGAACGCAAGTTCAATAGGTTGAAAATAGGTTGAAAGAGCGGCCTACGCCACCAGCCGGAGCCAGGCATACACCACGGGGACCACAAACAGCGAGCTATCCACGCGGTCGAGCATACCGCCGTGGCCGGGCAGCAGGTCGCCGCTATCCTTGACCGCCGCGCCGCGCTTGATGGCCGATTCGACCAGGTCGCCGGCCTGCCCCGCCACGTTCGCCACGATGGTGAGCGCGACGGCCTGCCACACGGCGACACCCGGCACGAAGCGCACCAGATAGCCGCCGGCCAGGAGAATCGAGGCCGCCACGGATGCCGCCGCGCCCTCCCAGGATTTATTGGGGCTGACGCGCGGGGCCATCTTGTGGCGGCCGAATTTGCGACCTACGTAGTAGGCGCCGGCATCGCCCGTCCAACTCACCAGCAGGGCGAACATCAACCAGTTGGGATTGGCGGCGCGCAGGGGCAGGGCGCATCTCCATGTGCCGAAAATGTAAACGATGCCGGCAATCAGAAACGCGGCGCGCGGCAGCGCATCGGAAAGCCTTTCGGACCGCATGGCCAGCGCCAGTGCCAGCATGGCCGCGGCGACCAAGAGCAGCCACGGATCGCCGTTCCACACCAGCACCACCAGGCCGGCACCGTAGCCTAGCGGACCCGGCGCGCCGAAACCATAGGCCTCGGCGATGCCGTCATACTCGCGGTAGCAGAGCACGGCTACGGTAGCCAGTACGGCCAGGAAGATCCAGTGGTTGGCCCACAACACCGCCCAGGCGATGAAGGGAATCAGCGCGGCGGCCGTCAGCAGACGCTTCATGACGGGCGCAGGGCTTCGACCAGGCTCTCGTCTCCGGAACGGCGCATCCGCGAAAGGGGAGTGCCGCTGAGCCCGCCATACCGGCGGTCGCGCTTCTGGTATTCGAGCACGGCCTGCAAGAGGTCCGTGCGCGTGAAGTCCGGCCACAGCGTTTCGGTGACGTACAGCTCGGCGTAGGCGATCTGCCACAGCAGGAAATTGCTGATGCGCATCTCGCCCGAAGTGCGGATCAGCAGATCGGGGTCGGGGCAGGCGGCGGTGTAGAGACTGCCGGCGATGGATTCCTCGTCGAGCTTAAGGGAATCGATGTTGCCGTTGAGGCGGGCCATCTCGATCAGGGAGTTGACGGCGTCCACGATCTCGGCGCGCCCCCCGTAGTTGATGGCCAGGTTGACGAGCAGACCGCGATTGGCGGCGGTGGCTTCCACGGCGGATTCCAGTTCGCCGCGCACTTGCGCGGGCAGGGCCTCCAGGCGCCCGATGGCTTGCAGGCGGATATCGTTCTTCTGGAGATCGGGAAGTTCCTGTTTGAGGTAGTAGCGCAGCAGGCGCCA
>CAYRWE010000456.1:0-2488 GCA_964427655.1 uncultured Solibacteraceae bacterium
CGCATAGCGCCCACAGCGCCAGGTTGACGTGCCGCGGATAGGTTTCCGAACAGGCCTGGGCCAGGTCGCGTCCGGTCACGATTCCCAGCCGGGCGCTCAGCGTCTGGAGCAGGATGGCCATGGCATTCGACATCACCAGCACCCACAGAAGCCGGTAGCCGAAGCGCGCGCCGCCCTCCAGATCCGTGGCCCAGTTGCCGGGGTCCATGTAGCCCACGCTGACCAGGTAAGCGGGGCCAGCAAAGGCGAACATGCGGCGCCAGAAGGAGAGCGAACCGGTGCCGACGCTTGCGTGCACGTCGGCCAGCGAGCGGGCGTCCTGCGCGGGTGGTCGGGCGGTGGCCATGGGAAGTCGGGTCGCGGAGACGCAACCTGATACCATAGTCTCACATGTGTTTAGCGGTACCGGGTAAGATAACCGAGCTGCGCGAGGAGAGCGGCGTGGCCTTGGCGCGCGTGGATTTCGGCGGCGTGGCGCGGGATGCTTGCATGGCCTACCTGCCCGAAGCGGCCGTGGGCGACTACGTGCTCGTGCACGTCGGTTTCGCCATCACCCGGCTGGACGAGGAAGAGGCCGCCAAGACCCTCGCGACGCTTAAAGAATTAGGCGAGTTTTCCGAGCTGGAATGAAGTATATAGACGAGTTCCGCAACCTGGAGCTCGCCCAAAGCCTGCTCCTGCGCCTACGCGCGCTGGTGACCCGTCCGTGGGTGGTAATGGAGGTCTGCGGCGGGCAAACCCACTCAATCGTCAGATACGGCCTGGATGAACTGCTGCCCAAGGAGATCGAGTTGGCGCATGGCCCGGGTTGCCCGGTGTGTGTCACCGCGCTCGAGCTGATCGACCGGGCGCACGCGCTGGCGCGGCGGCCGGACGTCATCTTCTGCTCCTTCGGCGACATGCTACGCGTTCCGGGATCTTCGGGCGATCTGTTCCAGATCCGCTCGCAGGGCGGCGATGTGCGGGTGGTCTATTCGCCGCTTGAGTGCCTGAAGCTGGCGCGCGCGAATCCCTCCAAGCGCGTGGTGTTTTTCGCCATCGGTTTCGAAACCACCGCACCGGCTAATGCCATGTCGGTGTGGCAGGCGCGCGCGCAGGGCATCGACAACTACGCCATGCTGGTTTCGCACGTGACGGTGCCGCCGGCCATGACCGCGATTCTGGAATCGCCGAACAATCGCGTGCAGGCGTTTTTGGGGGCGGGGCACGTCTGCGCGGTGATGGGGTGGGAGGAGTACGAGCCGCTGGCGGCGCGCTACCGCGTGCCGATTGTGGTGACCGGCTTCGAGCCGCTGGATCTGCTGGAAGGGATCTTCCGCGCCGTCGAGCAGCTCGAAGGGGGGCGCCACGAAGTGGTAAACGCCTACTCGCGGGCGGTCTCGCGCTCCGGCAACCCCGCGGCGCGGCAGATGATTGCGCAGGTGTTCGAGCCGTGCGACCGGGCATGGCGCGGGATCGGGGTCATTCCGGGCAGCGGCTACCGCCTGCGCGAGGAGTTCGCCAGATTCGACGCGGCGCGCATTTTCGATCTTCAAGGAATTGTTTCAACCGAGCCGGAGAACTGCATCAGCGGATTGATCTTGCAAGGCGCGCGCAGGCCTAGCGATTGCGCAGCTTTCGGAACCGCGTGCACCCCCGAGACACCCCTCGGCGCGACCATGGTTTCGGCCGAGGGCGCCTGCGCGGCCTATTACAACTATGGGAGGCACCTGGCACGGTGAAAGACAACCGCTCCCTTACGGTCGCGGCTCAGCACGAGGGCGCGTACCGAGCCGGGCCCAGTGGGCGCCCCGTCAGGGCGCGGAGCCAGGTATGAGCGAATTTACGTTGGCTTGTCCGCTTCCGGTGACGGACCGCAAGACGGTCGTGCTGGGTCATGGGAGCGGAGGGAAGCTCACCGCGCAGCTCATCCGCGACCTGATCCTGCCGGCTTTCGATAACGCGCTGCTGAACCGCCTGGACGACCAAGCCGTGCTGGAGGCCGGCGGTGCGCGCATCGCCTTCACGACGGATGGCTTCGTGGTGACGCCGCTGTTCTTTCCGGGCGGCGATATCGGGAAACTGGCGGTCCACGGAACCATCAACGATCTGGCCATGAGCGGCGCAATGCCGCTGGCGCTGAGCGCGGCCTTCATCATCGAAGAGGGTTTTCCGATGGAGGACCTGCGGGCCGTGGTGGCTTCCATGGCGGAGGCGGCGCGCGCGGCGGGCGTCGCGATCGTCACCGGCGATACCAAGGTGGTGCCGCGCGGAGCGGCGGACAAAATGTTCGTCACCACGGCGGGCGTGGGGATCGTAGCGGAGGGCGTGAATATCTCGGCGGGCAACGCGCGGCCGGGCGACCGCATTCTGCTGAGCGGAGCGATCGGCGACCACGGCATGGCGGTGATGGCGCTGCGCGAGGGGCTGGAGTTCGCCGGGGTCCTCGCATCGGACACGGCCGCGCTGCACCGGCTGGTGGCGGCTATGACCGCGGCGGGCGAGATCC
>CAYRWE010000457.1:0-2479 GCA_964427655.1 uncultured Solibacteraceae bacterium
GGTGTTCGCTCGGCAAGGCGGCGTCGGAGGACAGGGCGCCGATCAATGTGGCGTTACCCGACGGGACGCGCGTGAGCATCGGCGTGACGGCACCGGCAAGTCTGGTAACGGCGACGTTGCGAGCGCTACGTTGATCCCTATCGCATCCGGGGTGAGGATTTGGCTCGCGACCGGGCACACGGATATGCGGCGTGGCATGCGGAGCCTGGCGCTACAGGTGCAGGAAGCGCTTGGCCGGGATCCGTTCACCGGCGACGTTTTTTTCTTCCGTGGGCGCGGTGGTTCGCTCGTCAAGGCGATCTGGCACGATGGTGTGGGCCTGTCGCTGTATGCCAAGCGTCTTGACCGAGGGCGGTTCATTTGGCCCCAGACGGTGGACGGCGTGGTGTCTCTGACCCAGGGCCAGGTGAGCTACTTGCTGGAGGGGATTGATTGGAGAAATCCGCAGCCGACCTGGCGTCCCCAGGCAGCTGGATGAGCCGAGAAAAGTCGGTTTGGAACGCAAGATATAGTTGTAGCACACGGGCGCTTTGTGATTCGCTCCTGGTGTGGGCGATGACAGCGCAGATCTGCCGAACGATATCGAAGCGCTGAGGGCGGCATTGATCGCCTCACGCGCCGAGGTTACCCGCGCCGAAGCCGAGGCCGCCGCGATTCGCGCGCAGCTGAGCGAGAACCAGGCGTTGATCGCCTCACTCAAGCTGCAAATCGAGAAGTACAATCGCGACCGTTACGGGCCGCGTTCGGAGCGCATCGCGCGCCTGGTCGATCAGCTGGAACTGCAGCTGGAGGAGGCGGAGAGTTCCGCCACCGAAGACGAGCTGGCTGCCGAGGTGGCGGCAGCAAAGACCAGCCAGGTGTCAGCGTTTAGCCGCCAGTGGCCGGCGCGCAAACCGTTCCCGGCACATCTGCCGCGCGAGCGGGTCATCGTCCCCGGGCCGACCCGCTGCGCCTGCTGTGGCGGAACGCGGCTGTGCAAACTGGGCGAGGATATCACCGAGACGCTGGAGGTGATCCCACGGCAGTGGAAGGTGATCCAGCACGTGCGCGAGAAGTTCTCGTGCCGCGACTGTGAGAAGATCAGCCAGGCGCCGGCACCCTTCCATGTCATCCCGCGCGGCTGGGCGGGACCAAGCCTGCTGGCAATGATCGCCTTTGAGAAATTTGGGCAGCACCAGCCATTGAACCGGCAGGCCGAGCGCTATGGGCGCGAAGGTGTGCCCTTGAGCCTGTCCACTCTCGCCGACCAGGTGGGAGCGGTATGCACCGTGATGCGGCCAATCTTCGAGCGCATCGAGGCGCACGTGTTCGCCGGTGAGCGGCTGCACGGCGACGACACCACCGTGCCGGTCCTGGCCAAAGGCAAGACTGACACCGGGCGATGCTGGGTTTACGTGCGTGATGATCGGCCGTTCGCAGGACCGGCGCCACCAGCTGCCGTGTTCTACTATTCGCGCGACCGTCGCGGTGAGCACCCGCAGCGACATTTGGCGCGATGGGCGGGTATCTTGCAGGCCGATGCCTATGGCGGTTACGACGCACTGTATGGTGCCGACCGCAACGCTGGGCCAATCCGCCAGGCCCTGTGCTGGAGCCACGGCCGGAGGAAGCTATTCGAGCTGGCGGACATTGCCGAAGCGGCGCGCCGAAAGGCACGCGGCAAGACCGCCATCATCTCGCCGATCGCCTTGGAGACGGTGAAGCGCATCGATGCGCTGTTTGACATCGAGCGCGACATCAATGGCCGCTCCGCCGCTGAGCGGCTGGCTATCCGCCGGCAGCTGAGCGCTCCCTGTGTCGCCGAGCTGGAGAGGTGGATGCATGAACAGCGTGCCAAGCTGTCGCGCCACGATCCGGTGGCCAAGGCGCTCGATTACATGCTCACCCGCTGGACCGCCTTCACCGGCTTCCTTGACGATGGTAGGATCTGTCTGACCAACAATGCAGCCGAGCGCGCTCTGAGAGGGTTGGCTCTGGGACGCCGCTCATGGCTGTTCGCCGGTTCCGATCGCGGAGGCGCGCGGGCGGCAATGATGTACAGCTTGATCATGACGGCTCGGATGAACGACGTTGATCCGCAGGGATGGCTCACTGACGTGCTGGCCCGCATCGCTGACCATCCCGCCCGAAAGATCGATGAACTGCTCCCCTGGAATTGGCAAGCTCGCACCAGGCGTGAGGCGGCCTGATCATGGCGGCACCAAGCGCGGTCTTCACCATAGCTCGTGTCGCCGAGATGCTGGACGAGGATGTCGATTGGTTATCGGATGTCGCCCTCGAAATGGACCCCGAGGACGGACGCCTCACTGTCTACGACGTCGACGACGAGGGTACGACCGCGTTCACCGACTTCGGGATCGAGAACCTCAAGGAACTCGTCGAAATCCACAAGGCCAACCCCAGCATCATCGAAAGCTACCGAAAGCGCGGTTGACATGCGGTCGCCGTGGACGTCCCGCGGTGTTCACCGAAGGCTTAC
>CAYRWE010000458.1:0-2465 GCA_964427655.1 uncultured Solibacteraceae bacterium
GGCCCCGAACATCTGCTGCGGCGACTTGCAACTGGAAAGGTTCGGCAGCATGTCGGGATGGAAGTGCTCGAGGAAGTTGATCCAGCCCGGCGAACAACTGGTGAACATGGGCAGGGCCACCTTCGAAGTGCCCTCAGCCCCTGCCCCTCTCCCGGAAGGAGAGGGGAGAAGTGCGGCCTTGAGCCGCGTGAGCAGTTCCGTGCCTTCTTCCAGAATCGTGACGTCGGCGGCGAAGTTGGTATCGAACACGGCGTGGAAACCCAGCCGCCGCAAGGCCGCCACCATCTTGCCGGTCACCAGTGTGCCCGGCGGATAGCCGAAGCATTCGCCCAAAGCGGCGCGGATGGCCGGCGCCGTCTGCACGACCACGTGCTTGCCGGGGCTTTCCAGGGCCGTCCAGACGTCGTCGATCTGGTCGCGCTCGGTGATCGCCCCCACGGGGCAAATCGCCGCGCACTGCCCGCACTGCACGCAGGTCACGGTCGACAGGTCGTGGCTGAAGGCCGGGCCAATGACTGTCTCGAAACCGCGGTTCTGCGGAAACAGCGCGCCGACATGCTGGATCTCCGCGCAAACGCTCACGCAACGGCGGCACTTGATGCACTTGCCCGTGTCGCGGAGCAGGGCGGGCGTCGAGGTGTCGATCCGCTTGCGCGTCCGCTCGCCGCCGTAGGCGATCTCGCGGATGCCCAGGTCGGCGGCCAGCGACTGCAGTTCGCAGTCCTCGCTGCGGTCGCAGGTCTGGCACTCGCCGTTGTGCTCCGAGAGCAGGAGTTCGACCACGTTCTTGCGGGCGGTGCGGACGCGGCTGGTGTTGGTGTGGACCTTCATACCCGCCGCGGCCGGCATGGCGCACGACGCGCACAGGTTCCGCGCGCCCTCCACCTCGACCACGCAGACGCGGCAAGCGCCGATCGTCTGCAGGCCCTCCACGTGGCAGAGCGTGGGGATCTTGATGCCCGCCTGCCTGGCCGCTGCCAGGAGCGTGGCGCCTTCGGGAACTTCGACGGGGATGTTGTTGATGCTCAGCTTGATCATCGCAGTTTCCTATGTATCCGGCACACTCCGTGTGCCGAGGGCTGGCGGCACACGGAGTGTGCCGGATACTTTCTAATGTACGTGTTCTTCCGCACCGCGGCGGCCGTAGTCGCAGCGCAGGCAACGCTTGGCCTGGCAGACGGCTACCGATTCGCGCCAGGGTAGTTCGACCTCGTCGAAATTCTCCCGCCGCCGCTCGACGGGGATCAGGTCCAGCTTCTCGCGCGGCGTGTCCACCGGTTCGGCGTCGGGATCGAAGAACGTGTCGACCTCGCGGGTCTCCCGCCAGAAGGCGTGGTTCCGCCCGGTCAGGTACTGATCGATGCCCACGGCCGCCCGCTCGCCGGCGGCCACGGCCTCGACCACCGACGACGGCCCGCTCACCGCGTCGCCACCTGCAAAGATCCATTTTTCCGAGGTCTGGCCGGTGACTGGATTGACCTGCACGAAGTCGCGCTGCCGGGTCTCCAGCGTGAAGCCGTTGGAGATGCCCTTGAGGTCGAGCGTCTGCCCGATGGCCACGAGGATGTGGTCGGCGGGAATGATAAAGGTATCGCCGCTCTCTTCGGGCCGGCGGCGGCCGGAACGATCGAACTCGCCCAGCCGCATGGGCAGGCACTTGATGCCCGCCACGCGACGGCCCGCCGCAATGACTTCCACCGGCGCGGTCAGCAGTTTCAAGATCACGCCTTCGTGTTCGGCCTCTTCGATCTCCTCCTTGTAGGCCGGCATCACCTCGCGGCTGCGGCGGTAGACCACGGTGACCGACTCGGCCCCCAATCGCACCGCCGTGCGGGCGGCGTCGATGGCCGAGTTGCCGCCGCCGATGACCACCACGTGCTTGCCCACCGGCACCGAGCCGCGAAGGTTGTAGGTCCGCAGGAAGGAGAGCGCGTCGGTGATCCCTTCGGCATGCTCGCCGGGGATGCCCAGGCCCACTCCGATCGGCGCGCCGACGCCCAGGAACACGGCCTCGTAGCCCTGCCCGCGCAGCGACTTGAGCGTGAAGTCGCGTCCCAGCGACATGTTCGTCTGGATGTCCACGCCCATTCGCTCGATCATGCGGACCTCGCGGGCCACGATCTCGCGAGGCAGGCGATAGGCCGGAATGGCCTGCACGAGCATGCCCCCGGGCCGCGGTTCGGCCTCGAAAACCATCGGCCGATAACCCAACCGGGCGAGGAAGTAGGCGCTCGACAGGCCGGCCGGCCCCGCGCCCACGATGGCGATCTTCCGCTTGGCGTTGGCCGGGTCCTCTCGCACCTCGGGCAGTTGGATGGTGACTTCCTGGTCGACCATGAAGCGCTTGATGCCGCGGATGGAAACGGGGGCGTCCAGCGTACTCCGCCGGCACTTGTCCTCGCAGGTGTGGAAGCAGACCCGCGAGCAGATCGCCGCCAGGGGGTTCTTCTCGCGGTGCAGCCGCA
>CAYRWE010000459.1:0-2462 GCA_964427655.1 uncultured Solibacteraceae bacterium
CGTGAGCCAGGCGCTGACACTTTACACGACGCCGGTGGTGTATCTGGCGCTGCAAGGGCGGCGGCGGGCGGTGGCCGCGCCGGTGGCGGCGGAGTAAGCGGCGGCGCAGTAGCACACGAGCGCAGGCTTTGCTTCGCGGCATTCGGCGCGACGCGCGGTATTAGATACGATATAGGAACGATAGGGCGCACTTGGGCGGGGCGGGTCAGGCGGGGAGCGCGGGCGGGGTGGGGACCACGTACCAGGTGTAGCCGTGGGAACGGAAGGCGACCTCGCCGAGGGGCGGAGGTTCGCCGGGCGGCGCGGCGCGGGCGGGGCGCGGACGCGGGGCGAAGGCGCCGATGGCGAGCATGCGGGCGATCGGGCGGAGGATGCGCCGCGCGGTGGGGGCTACGAGCAAAAGTTCGGCGGCGGCGGGCTCGGCGAGCAGGGCTTCCAGTTGGGTGGCACAGGCCGCGGCCTCGGGGCCGAGGGCGCGCACCAGCCAGCCGCGGCCGGTGGGGAACGCGGCAACGCTGCGGTGGGGGCCGCCGGGGCCGGACTTGCGGGGTTTTGGCAGGCGGCCGGCGGCGAGGCCCACCATCAGGCGCTCGAAGCGGCGGGCGGCGCGGTTGAGGCGGGACCACAGCGGGACGATGAGAGCGGCGAGACGGGGCTCGCGCAGGAAACGGCGGGCGATCAGGGCGGCGAGGGTGGTCAGGATGAGGCGGAGCCGACGGGAAAAGTCGGGGGCGAAGGCTTGGATCGGGGCGGGGATGGGAGCGGGTTGCACGATAGTATTTCTAACATAAAGGGGCAGCGGGCGCAAGGGAATAATGGTCGGGATGGGCCGATGCGCCTTACTCGGCGGTGCGATGCGGGAGGTTGCGGTGGATCGCCGGGCCGGGAGCGGTCCTTACGGCAGCAGAGATGGGTGACAGGCGACGGTGTTGATCGTACTGAGGACCGCTGTGCGCCCGGGGCGGCCGTTCCGACAACAAATTTCATAGACTGAAAGCTGACATTGCTTCGAATCGCCGCAAATTCTAATTTCTCTATTTCACGGGTCGCGAACAGGTGATTCTAATCCATCATCGCCAAGACCTTCCGACTCTTGAGCGCATGTTCATGCGCCTGCGCACGCGCATGGGCCTCTTTGTCGTAGGCGCTGGCGCATCGGCGGGGTCGTCGCCGCTCGGTCGGGATTTCTGGCGCGAATCGCCATTGGACTATCTCCGCAAGCTGAGTTCCTTCCCGGCCATCGTGACGCCACGGGGGCCGCCGACGCAACGCATGATTGACCATTCGGGAATTGAGATCGGAGACATTTTTCCAGGTCGCGAGCTACGCCCCAGCACCGATGAATATCCATTCCGCGAGATTTTGAAGCGCTTGCCGGATGGCTTTGCGCGGGAGCAGTTGAAGCATGTCCTTGCTCGCGCAAGGTATCTCGCGCGAACCGAGGGGACCGTTACGGACAGCTATAGAGTCTTCCGCGCGTTCCACGCCTCAGTCATTGCAGACTACAATCACGACGGCCTAGCCCGAGAGTTTTGCGGTGCAATGCACGCGATTGTCGAAATGCACGGGACGATTCATCCGGTCTATGGGTCGCCCGCGTTCGGCGCATGGATTTCTGGCCTGCGTGAATTCGATCTGGCGTTGCCGCCCGATGATTTGGTCATGGGGCTCCCGGAGTCGTGGACCGACAGGCGCCTACGTCGGCGACTCGCATGGGTAATGAGCAAGGCACCCCAGCATGTAGCGATCATCGGCTATAGCTTCGCCCAGATGGGAAGCGGATACGATGACGCGGTGACGCTCGCCTCCTTCGTTCAGAGGTTCAAGCACTATCCTGGCGCAATCCTCGTTGTCAGTCCCGATCCTACGCAGCTCTGCGAGATGCTTTCCGATGCGCTTGAAATCAAGACCGTCTATCCGATCAAACGCTATTGGAACGTGCTCGCGCATGCGTATTTGGAGACACAGCGGCATCCCGAAAGATTCCGATCTTTGGACCACGCGCATGGGTTTCTATACGACCGACACGGCAGCAGTCAGGCATTCCCGGTCCCACCGCGCTGGATCTAGCAAGGGTGGGCTTCAGCCCACCGAATCAAGCCTGTAGCCGTTCGGCCGTGCCAGCTATTCCAAGGCAATTCCCGGCTAAATCGGTGGGCTGAAGCCCACTACCTTGCTCGATGGCGGCTATGGCCAGGCTTTTGGTCCGAAGGGGACCGGCGGCGAACGGCCAGCACCTGCCATTCGGTCGCCTAGCCTAATACCAAGCGGCAGAGGGATTGACTCGCCATGGCCGGCGCAGGCCGGCCATCCCCGACTTCGGTGCGGCCCGAAAGACGTGGATGGCCGTGACAAGCACGGCCATGACGGGGAAAGGCAATCTTTCTACCGGTTGGTATAAATCCCTACCCCTCCCGCCCCAACGCCCCCATCATTTCGGAAAACTCCCGCTTGGACAGCCC
>CAYRWE010000460.1:0-2460 GCA_964427655.1 uncultured Solibacteraceae bacterium
TCGCCCCCATCAGGTCCACCATCTCTGTGAGGGGATTAATGTCCGGATAGGCGACGTACCCGTCCTCTCCCGCATCGGGATGGCCGGGGTCATAGCGCTTCAGCGGGGGCGCAGGGTCTTCGACCACTCCCGCGATGTGCACTCCGGGCGCCACAGCGCTGCCGCTCCCACCTGGAGCGGACAAAGTTCCGGAGGCCGACAAGCCGATGCCTGCGCTGCCCGCGACAGAACTCAACGAGGTAGCGAACTCCGCATCGCCCGCATTCGCCGCAAAGATCACGTGCTGGCGATGGTACGGGCCGCCCGTGGCCGTGCGCGTGGTCTCCGCGTTGGCCATGTTGGCCGCCACCACCTCGGCGCGCATCCGCTCGGCCTGCATGGCGCTGCCCGAGGTTTCCATCATGGCAAAGAGATTCATCCCGACCCTCCCTTGGACTGGCCGGCTCGCATTTGAAGCCGGCCCGGATCCCGGTCCGTTTCGCGTCCCGTACGGCTCCTATTTGCCGTCGACGTGAATGGCGTCCATCACCCGCTGGTATTCCTGGCGCAGCAGGGCCACGCCAGCCTTGAACTTCAGTTGTGCCTCGGCCAGGTTCAGGCCCTCGCGGTCCATGGAGACGTTGTTGCCGTCGGGCCGCGCGATCAGTCCGTCGACCGCCTTGAGCCTCACCGGCCGCGCCGGCTTTCCCCGGTCCACGCCGTCCATCGCCTCCCGCATCTCGGCCTCGAAATCCATTCCCAGCGCGCGGTAGCCCGGTGTGTCCACATTGGCCATGTTGGCCGCCGTCAGTTTGGCCTCGCTGGTGGCCAGATCCAGATAGCGCGCGATCTGGTCGCTGAGCCGGGTTTCAACCTGCATCTCCATGGGCGACTCCCTCGATTTGCCGTTCCGCTTTTGCTGTCAATTCACCAGCAGCCCGAAGTCGATCTCCTGCGCGGTCAGCACAGGCTCATCTCCGGCCAGAATGGCGCCCCGTTCCAGCACGTGCTCGAGTTCGCGCACGTTACCAGGCCAGTCGTGAGCGGCCAGCTTGACCATGGCGTCCGGAGCTACGCGCTTGACCGGAGCCTCCCGGCCCATCTTCTGCAGGAAATGCTCCACCAGCGGCGGCAGGTCCTCAGCGTGCGCGGCCAGCGACGGAGTGCGAATCAGAAAGACGGCCAGCCGGTAGTAGAGATCGGCGCGAAAAGTTCCGGTCTGGGTGTGTTGCGCCAGCGGCCGGTGGGTGGCGGCCACGATGCGCACGTTCACCCTTACCGTCTCGTTGTCGCCCACCCGCTGCAATTCGCCGCTCTCCACAAAGCGGAGCAGCTTGGATTGCAAGGCCAGCGGCATCTCGCCGATCTCGTCCAGAAACAGTGTGCCGCCGTCGGCCGATTCGATGCGCCCGATGCGCCCCTGCACCGCGCCCGTAAAGGCGCCGCGGGTGTGACCGAAGAGCTCGGCTTCGAGCAGCGCTTCGGGAATGGCCGCGCAGTTGATGGCCACAAACGGCTTGCGGTTGCGTGTCGAAAGACGGTGCAAGGCCTCGGCCACCAGTTCCTTGCCCGAGCCGGTCGGTCCTTCGATCAGCACCGGCGTCGAGCGCGGCGCCACCAGCCGGATACGGCGGCTGATCTCCAGCATGCAGGGTGCGTTTCCCACCAGTTCAGGCAGCCGCTCGACGCCCGCCGGTTCGCTCGCGGAATGAGAGGATTTCCCTGTTGCAGAAAGGGGTGCAGGAGCCGGCGGCAGTGCGACAGCGTCCGCTGCGACGCCGGCTCGGCGAGGCACAGGCAAAGGAGATTCGCTGATCGATGAGGGGGGCGTAAAAGGCCCGTCCAGCACCGGAGCCGTGTTCCAGATGGCCGTGTCATTGTCCTGCGAGCGGTGCAGCGCATAGAGCAGTTCCTGGCGGTGGGGTCCGCGCGGACTCTCCTGTGTCTCCGTCCCGAAGGCGGTGAGCAGATCCACTTCGGGAAAATGCGTCCGAAAGTCCTTGAGAAACTCGGCCAAGTCCAGATCGGGAAGCCACGAATCGACGATGACGGCTTCAGGCAGGGCAGTTTCCGCTTCCGCCCAGGCCTGGGCGCCGCCCTCGGCCTGCCGAACCTGCCAACGCAGCCCATGGAGGATCTCGGAGAGCCGCTGGCGGAAGCTCGAGTCGGCGCTCGCAACCAGCGCGGTGCGCGGCCGTGTCCGGGCGACGAGAGGAAGAGTGGAAACGGGTACAGGCAACATGGAATTCTCCTGATTTGTTTGAAGAGCGTGAATCTTTCGTCCGAGCGCATGTACTTCGGCAGGACCGGAGCGCTAGTGAACTTCGGGCAGCGCACTCGCCACCCCGGCATGGAGCGCCGGAAGAGCAAGAGCACTCAGGCCGGAAAGCGCCAATTCGGCCTCCGAGGGCACCACGTAACCTTGTCCGCGCACCGTCCGGATCAGTTGACCCGGAGGCGGATCCTTGAGCTTGCGGCGCA
>CAYRWE010000461.1:0-2432 GCA_964427655.1 uncultured Solibacteraceae bacterium
CGATCGTGCCGATATTTACGTGCGGCTTGGTGCGGTCGAATTTCTCTTTTGCCATATGAAGGAATTTCTCCTTATCTCGAAATCTTCCCCTGGACCTTGCTGACGATCTCTTCCGCGAGACCGGACGGAACCTCTTCGTATTTGCCGAAATGCATGGTGAAGCTGCCGCGTCCCTGCGTACGCGAGCGCAGCTCAGTGGCATAGCCGAACATCTCCGAGAGCGGCACCATGGACTTGATGATCTGCGTGGTGCCGCGCAGCTCCATGCCCTCGATGTGCCCGCGGCGCGAATTCAGATCGCCGATCACGTCGCCCATGTACTCTTCGGGAACCACCACTTCCACCGACATGACGGGCTCGAGCAGCACCGGCTTGGCGTGCCGCGCAGCCTCCTTGAGCGCCATCGAACCGGCGATCTTGAAGGCCATTTCGGAGGAATCCACGTCGTGATAGCTGCCGTCGATAAGCGTCGCTTTCACGTCGGACATGGGATAGCCCGCCAGGATGCCGCCTTCGAGCGCCTCCCGGATGCCGGCTTCGGTGGGTCCGATAAACTCCCTCGGCACGCGGCCGCCCACGATCTCGTTGACGAACTCGAAGCCCGCCCCGCCAGGTAGCGGCTCGAGACGGATCTTCACGTCGCCATATTGACCGCGGCCGCCGGTCTGGCGCACAAAACGGCCTTGCGCCTGAGCTTCCTTGCGGATGGTCTCGCGGTAGGCCACCTGCGGCTTGCCCACGTTGGCGGCCACGCCGAACTCGCGCATCATGCGGTCCACGATGATTTCCAGGTGCAGCTCGCCCATCCCGGAGAGAATCGTCTGACCGGTTTCGGGGTCCGTATTCACCCGAAAAGTGGGGTCTTCCTGGGCCAGCTTCTGGATGGCCATCCCCAGCTTCTCCTGGTCGGCCTTGGTCTTGGGCTCGACCGCCAGTTGGATCACCGGCATGGGGAACTCGATCGATTCAAGCACCACCGGGTGCTTGTCGTCGCAGATGGTGTCGCCGGTCGAGACCGTGCGCAGCCCCACCGCAGCGCAGATGTCGCCGGCCAGGATCTCCTGGATCTCCTCGCGCTTGTTGGCATGCATACGCAGGAGGCGCCCGATGCGCTCGCGGCGGCTCTTGGCCACGTTGAAAACCGAATCGCCGGATTTCAAAGTCCCCGAGTACACCCGGAAAAAGGCCAACTGGCCGACGTACGGGTCGGTCATGATTTTGAAAACCAGGGCGGCGAAGGGCTCGTCATCGGAGGCCTTGCGCACCACGGTCAGCTCGCGATGGTCGAAATCGATGCCTTCCACCGGTGGAATGTCCAGCGGCGACGGCAGGTAATCCACCACCGCGTCCAGCATGGTTTGGATGCCCTTATTCTTGAAGGCGGAGCCGCAGATTACCGGGAAGATCTTCAGCGCGATGGTGGCCCGGCGGATGCCCGCGCGGATCTCGTCGTTCGAGAGCGCCTGGCCCTCGATGAACTTGGCAAACAGATTATCGTCCACCTCGGAAACCGCCTCGATCATGCGCTCGCGGTATTCCTGGGCTTGCGCCACCAGCTCCTCGGGAATCTCCTCGACATCGAACTCGGAGCCCAGCGTCTCGTCGCGCCAGATCACCGCCTTCATCTCGACCAGGTCGACGATGCCCTTGAACTGCTCTTCGGCGCCGATGGGGAGTTGGATGACCACCGGCTTGCACTTCAGCCGCGTGACGATGGTTTCCACGGAGTGGAAGAAATCCGCCCCCACGCGGTCCATCTTATTGATGAAACAGATGCGCGGAACCGAATACTTGTCCGCCTGGCGCCATACGGTTTCCGACTGCGGCTGTACGCCGGCCACCGCGTCGAACACCGCCACGGCGCCATCCAGCACGCGCAGGCTGCGCTCCACTTCGGCGGTGAAATCCACGTGACCGGGCGTATCGATGATGTTGATCTGGATGTCGCGCCATTCGCAGGTGGTGGCGGCGGAAGTAATGGTGATACCGCGTTCCTGCTCCTGCTCCATCCAGTCCATGATGGCGGTGCCTTCATGGACCTCGCCCAGCTTGTGCGTACGCCCGGTATAGTAAAGAATCCGCTCCGTGGTGGTGGTCTTACCGGCATCGATGTGTGCGGCGATGCCGATATTTCTCATCCTTTCGAGCGGGATCGTTCTTGACATAGCAGCTAAAAACTCAACTTCCCAGGGGGCCTTACCACCGGTAGTGCGCGAAAGCCTTATTGGCTTCTGCCATGCGGTGGACGTCGTCTCTCTTCTTTATCGCTCCGCCGCGGAGATTGGCGGCTTCGTTCAACTCGTTAGCCAGCTTCTCCGGCATTCCTTTTTCCGCGCGCGAGCGGGCGTTGGTGATGATCCAGCGGATAGCCAGCGAAGTCCGCCGGTTCTGCGGCACCTCGATGGGCACCTGGTAATTGGCGCCGCCCACGC
>CAYRWE010000462.1:0-2424 GCA_964427655.1 uncultured Solibacteraceae bacterium
GGTCCATGTTAAAACACATCGCCACCATGATACGGCCGGAATCGTCGTAAATTCCGCGCCAGTGCGGCACTTTGCCGTCCTTCTCATAGACCCGCCCGGTCTCTATAAACTGCTCGCCGGGAACCTGGTAGCGCTGGTCCAGGTCGTAAATGGTGTGAAAGATGGGGTCGGCCGAATCGATCTCCACGATAGGCCGCTCCGGAAATACCTTGCGCATGCTGCGCTCGAAGAAGGACCATTCCACCGTGCCATGGAAATCGTCGCACATGAAGAAGCCGCCGCGCAGCAGGAATTCGCGCATGGTGGCGGCCTGCTCGTCGGTCAGGTTCCAGTGGCCTACTTCCACGCCGTAGAGCCACGGCCAGTCGAAGACGTCGCGGTCGTCCAGGTCGATGGGTTCTTCGGCCGAGCGCGCGTGTATGCGCGTCAGGCGCCGCACGGCCGCCGAGAGATGCCGGTCCGAGCGCGGATAATCCATGGTCCAGTTGGAGCTGCCTTCTTTCCACGAACCCCGGAACGCAAACCCGCCGTTGCGCGCGGGGACCGGCGGATACATCAGGCGCGCGAAGGCCCACTCGGTCTTCTCGCCGAAATCCGGCGGAATGGGGAAGTGCTCGTACTCCACGCCCGGGTATTCGCGAAAGGGCTTCTGCCAGGCATAGAGCGCCGTGATGGCCAGGAATCCGCCCAGAACCACGAGCGCGGAACGGGTAAAGTGGGCGTGCCGAAACACTGCTGCAACCAGAATAGCACCCACATTCTTATGCTATGTTTGGCGCATGAGATCGCATTCACCACTCTCCCGGCGGTCGTTCCTGGCATCCGCGGCGCTCGTTCCGCTCGCCGGCGCCGTCGCCAGGAAGAAGCCTCTGCCGATAGGACTGGAACTCTACTCCGTGCGCACCGAGTTGAGCAAGGATCTGCCGCGCGCCGTGCGCGCCGTCGCCGGGCAGGGCTATCAGGTGGTGGAGTTCTACGGCCCGTATTATTCCTGGACGCTGAGCCAGGCCAAGGAGACCCGCAAGCTGCTGGACGATCTGGGCATCCGCTGCAATTCGACGCACAACGACCTCTCCAACCTGAGCGCCGAGGGCCTGCCCAAGGCGATCGAGCTCAACCAGGCGCTGGGAAGCCGCTACATCGTGGTGGCCAGCGCCGGACGCGTGGATGGGCTGGATGGCTGGCGCAAAGTCGCCGACACTCTCACCCAGGCCGCCGATAAGCTGCGCCCGCTCAATCTGCGCACCGGCTATCACAATCACGCCTACGAGTTCGTGGCCGTGGCCGGCCGCCGTCCCATCGAGCTGATCGCTGCCGGCACGCCCCCGGATGTGATGCTGCAACTCGACGTGGGCACATGCGTGGAAGCCGGCCAGGACCCCGTGGCCTGGATCAAGGCCAACCCCGGGCGGATTAACTGCATTCACTGTAAGGATTGGGCCCCCGGCGCAGGCAAAGGCTACGAAGTCCTGTTCGGCGAGGGCGTGGCGCCCTGGAGGAAGATCTTCCAGGCGGCCGAATCCCGGGGTGGCGTCGAATGGTACCTCATCGAGCAGGAAGGTGCCAGGATGCCGGAGTTGGAGGCCTCCCAGCGCTGCCTCGCAAACTGGAAGCGACTGAAAAGATAAGCTCGCGATCGGCCGCGCGCTCCGCGCCGGCTTGCGCCAGCAATTCGTAGCGCCGCATGTAATCTCCGATCATGCGCTCGGCCGAGAAGCGCTCCCTCGCCGCGCGCCGGCAAGCTTCCGGATCGATCGCGCCGGCCTGGCGGATCGCCTGCGCCATCTCACGCGCATTCTCCACGATGAACCCGGTGCGCCCGTGCTCCACGATTTCGGGCAGCGCTCCCGAGGGAAGCGCGATCACGGGAGTCCCGCAGGCCATCGCCTCCATGCTCACCAGGGAGCTGGTCTCCGGCACCAGACTGGGCACCAGCAGGCAGCGCGCCCCGGCCAGCAGACGCCGCTTGCGCGCCACGCCCGCGGGGCCCAGGTAGCGCCGCGTGGTTCCATTCAGTCGCGGCAGCATCTCGCGCCAGAAGTATTCTTCATGCTCGCGATAGTGGAACACCTCGCCCGCTACCAGCAGCGGCGATCCGGCCTCGATAGCGGCATCCAGCGCCAAGTGAAAACCCTTCTCCGGGCAGATGCGCCCCAGCGCCAGCGCGTACTCGCGCTTCCGCACCGTGGTACGCAATTCATCCAGCGGCACGCCGTTTTCGATGTGCGGCAGGAGAGCCTCGCGCGACGGGCAGTGGCGCTCTTGCGAAGCCGAGACGCAGTGCAGCCAGGTGGCCGGCCGCTCCGGCCGGAAGACCGCCTCCGGGTACCAGTCCGGCGGCAGGTGCAGGGTCACCAGCACCGGCGGGCCGGGCGGCGGCATGTAGGCATGGAAATCCAGCGAGTGCATGTGCACCAGGTCGAA
>CAYRWE010000463.1:0-2416 GCA_964427655.1 uncultured Solibacteraceae bacterium
CTTATGAATGTCGGAATGATCGGAACCGGCGCGATCTCGCACAAGCACGCGCAGGCTTACCGGAATATCGGATACCGGCTGGCCGTCTGCACCGATATCAATCGCGAAGCCGGCGCGAAGTTCGCCGCCCAATACGGCGCCGAGTTCGTGGCCACCTTCGAAGAGGTGTGCCGCCATCCGGCGGTGGATTACGTGGACGTGTGCACGTTCCCGGATTTCCGCCTCGCGCCGCTCCTGGCCTGCGCGCAGGCCGGCAAGCACATCCAGGTGCAGAAGCCCATCGCGACGGATCTCGAAACGGCGCGCCAGATGGTGGAGGCCGCGCGACGCGCCGGAATCCTGCTGGGCGTGGTGAGCCAGCACCGCTTCGACGACGCCAGCCTGTTCCTTTCCAAGGCCATCCCAGGCGGCCGTTTGGGGCGTCTGATCGAGTGCGATGCGTACGTGAAGTGGTACCGCTCGCCGGAGTATTACGCGCGGCCCATCAAGGGAAGCTGGAAGATCGAGGGCGGCGGCGCGCTGATCAACCAGGCCGTCCATCAGATCGATATTTTGCGCTGGCTGGCCGGACCGGTAGCCGAGGTATCCGCCTACTGGCAACTGGGCGCGCTGCACCGCATCGAATCCGAAGACGTGGTGAACGCCGTGCTGCGTTATGCTAGCGGCGCGACCGGAGTGATTCAGGCATCCACCGCCTTCTGGCCCGGCTACCCTGAGCGCATCGAGTTCCACGGCTCCAAGGGCACCGCCATCATTTCCGGCGACAAGCTGACCGTCTGGGATGTCCGCGACGATTCCGGCGAGCCGCCCCCGCTGACGCGGGAATCTGCCTCCGGCGCCTCGGACCCCATGGCCATCTCGCTCGAGCCCTTCGAGCGCCAGTTCCGGGATTTCGGCGACGCCATCGCGAACGGCCGCCAGCCGCTGGTGGGCGGCGAAGAAGGCTGCCAGGCGATGGAGATCGTGGATGCCGTGTACCGCTCCTGCCGCACGGACGCCCGGATCGTGCTTCAGCCCGCTGGGGCGGCGCGGTAATCCTATTCCGGGGTGAACTCCACCACCAGCGAGACGCGCCGGTTGCGCGGATTGTTGGGGCGCCTTCCGGCATGTCTTGAAGTGCGGCCAAAAATAAATTTTGGCGACGCGCGAGCGCCCGCATGGCATCGCGGGACGGTCCATTTTGGGAATGTTACACTTGATCCTGGATGCCCTTCGAGCACATCCTCTTCGAGACTGATGCGAGTGGTGTCGCGCTCGTCACCATCAATCGGCCCGCGAAACTCAACGCGCTCTCGGGCGCGGTCATGGCCGAGCTTCAGGAGGCTTTCGGACGCATCGCGGAAGAGGGCGCCATCCGCGCGGCTATCGTGACCGGAGCGGGCGAGAAGGCCTTTGTGGCAGGCGCCGATATCGAGGAGCTGGGCGGACTTTCGTCGGTCGAGGCGCGCGCTTTTGCCCTTCGCGGCCAGCGCGTGCTGCGCATTCTCGAAACCTGCGGCAAGCCTTCGGTGGCGGCCGTGAACGGTTTTGCATTGGGAGGCGGCCTCGAGCTGGCGATGGCCTCGACGGTGCGCTTCGCGTCGGAAAATGCGCGCCTGGGGCAGCCCGAAGTGAAACTTGGAATCGTCCCCGGCTATGGCGGCACGCAGCGTTTGCCGCGCCTGGTGGGCCGCGGGCGGGCTCTCGAAATGCTGCTTTCGGGCGAAGCCATCGGCGCCGCCGAGGCCTATCGCATCGGCCTGGTGAATGCCGTGGTGCCGCAGCCCGAGCTGCTGGCCGCCAGCCGCGCCTGGCTCGCCAAGGTTTTGGCCAACGCGCCGCTGGCCGTGGCCCTGGTGCTGGAAGCCGTGGACGCCGGTCTCGATTCCAGCCTGGACCAGGGATTGCGTTTCGAGGCCGCCGCGTTCGGCGTCTCGGCGGCCACCGAAGATCGGGGCGAAGGCACGCGTGCCTTCCTGGAAAAGAGGAGGCCGGCCTTCGCCGGAAAGTGAGTCATGCCCAGAACATTTGAAGGCCAGCTATCGGCCGCCGGACTGCGTTTCGCCATCGTCATCAGCCGGTTCAACAGCTTCATCACCGAGCGCCTGCTAGCCGGCGCTTTGGATGCCCTCCAGCGCACCGGCGCGGATGCCGAGCAGATCGATATCGTCAAGGTTCCCGGCTCCTGGGAATTGCCTATGACCGCATCCGAGCTGGCCCATCAGCACCGCTACGATGCCATCATCTGCCTGAGCGCGGTGATCCGCGGCGAGACGCCCCACTTCGATTACGTGGCGGCCGAGGCGGCCAAGGGCGTGGCCCACGTCTCCATCGATACAGGCATCCCGGTCTCGTTCGGCGTGCTCACCACCAACACGCTCGAGCAGGCCATCGACCGCGCCGGCGCCAAGGGCGGCAACAAGGGCTTCGACGCCGC
>CAYRWE010000464.1:0-2410 GCA_964427655.1 uncultured Solibacteraceae bacterium
CCGCGGTCTTCGCCACCGGGGGAAGCTGGCGCTGGAAGATGTGGCAGGACCACACCGATACGACGCACGCCACCTTCTGGCAGCAGATGTTCCGCTACCTGGTGAGCGACACGCCCGGCCAGGTGACCTCGTCCACGCCCAAATCCGTGCTGGCCGACGATACCCGCGTGCCGTTGCGCGTAGAGGTGCGCGACAAGGAATACAAGCCAGTGAACAACGCCAAGGTGCAGGCACGCTTCCTCTCGCCGGATGGCTCGAGCTCCACGATTGAGCTGGCGCCGCAGCCGCTCGAAGAGGGCGTGTATACGGCCGAATGGACGGCTGAAAAGCCCGGCTCCTACGTGACCGAGATCATCGCCGGCCGCGAGCAGGAGGAGATCGGGCACGACGTCCTCACCTTCCGCCGCGAAGATGGCGTGGCCGAAAATTTCCATACCTCGCAGAATCGCGAGCTGCTCGAAAAGCTGGCGGACCAAACCGGCGGACGCTACTACACGCCCGCGGGCGCGTCCAAACTGGCCAACGAGATCTCGTATTCGGAAGCGGGCATCACCACGCGCGAGACGCGCGACTTATGGGATATGCCGATCGTCTTCCTGATGGTGCTGGGGATACGCGCCTCGGAATGGCTGCTGCGCCGAAGGTGGGGGGTGGTATGAAGCTGGCCGTGCTGCTGGCGGCCGCCGTGCTGAGCGCACACGCCGCTACCTTCTATCTCACTATCGCCGGGCTGGGCGGCGAGCCAGATTACGATCAGCGCTTCAAAATGTGGGCCGCGGATATCGATGCCAGCCTGAAGCGCGCGGGCGGCGACGCCGTGGTGATCACCATGCAGGCGCCCACGCGCGAGCAGATCCGCGCGCGCTTCGCCGGGCTGGCGGGGGAAGCGAAACCCGCCGATGCCTTCGTGCTGATGCTCATCGGGCACGGCTCGCACGATGGCGTGGAATACAAGTTCAACATCCCCGGACCGGATATCACGGGAAGCGAGCTGGCGGCATTGCTCGACCGCGTCCCGGCCACACGCCAGCTCGTGGTCAATATGACCAGCTCGAGCGGCGGCTCCATCGAGTTTCTGCGCCGGCCCAATCGCGTGATCGTCTCGGCCACCAAGACGGGCAGCGAGAAAAACGCCACCGTCTTCGCGCGCTATTGGGCCGAGGCGCTGCGCGATCCGGCCGCGGACACCGACAAGAACGAGAGCGTCTCGGCGCTGGAGGCGTTCCACTTCGCCGAGCGCAAGACCAGCGAATTTTACGATACCCAGAAGCGCCTCTCCACCGAGCACGCCGTTCTGGAAGATACCGGGAAGGGCGAGGGCGAACACAACCCGTCGGCCGAAAACGGAGAGGGCCGCCTGGCAGCGGTTTTTCCGGTGGTGCGGCTGGGCGCCAACGCGGCGGCCGCGCGCGACCCCGCCAAGCGCGCCCTGCTCGACAAGAAGGAGCAGCTCGAACAGGCCATCGACAAGCTGAAGTATGAAAAGGCCGCTATGCTGGAAGCCGAGTATAAGAAGCAATTGACCGCTCTCCTCCTGGACCTGGCCAGGACGCAGGAGGCCCTCGACAAGTGAGAATCGGATTCGGCCCGGGCGCGCGCGCCTGGGTTCGGCTCTTTGCCGTGGCATTCCCGCTGACGCTGGCCGTGTGCGCCCAGAGTTTGGAGCAGGCCGAAGCGCTCTGGAAGGCGCGCGACTACCCGGGCGCCAACGAGGAGTTCAAGCGACTGGTGGCGAAGTTCCCCAAGAACCCGGATTACCGCGTGCGCTGGGGCCGGCTGTTTCTCGATCGCGGCCAATCCGACGATGCCGTGGGTCTCTTTAACGAGGCCCTGCAACTGAAGAAGGACGATGCCGGCGCGCTCGTGGGGCTGGCGTCGATCGCGGCCGACTTGTATGAGGGCGGCGCCGAGGAGCTGGCGCACCGGGCGCTGGTGGCCGATCCGAAATCGCTCGAAGCGCAGGAACTGCTGGCGCGCGTCGCGCTCGAAGACAACGACAACGCCAAAGCCGAGACCGAAGCCAAGAAGGCCATGGCGATGGATCCCGCTTCCGTTCAGGGACGGGCGATCCTGGCCGTGATGGATTGGCTGGCGGATAAGAAGGAGACGCGCTGGGATCCGCACGATGCGCGCGGCTACGAGACCGCCGGCCGCCTCTTCACCATCAACCGACGCTATGAAGAAGGCATCGAGTACTTCCGCAAGGCCGTCGATCTGGATCCGAATCTGGACAGCGCGCGCTCCCAGCTCGGCATCACCCTGATGCGCCTGGGCCGCAACGACGAAGCCCATCGGCAGCTCGAGATCTGCTTCAACAATGGCTTTCGCGACAAGGCGACGCGCAATAGCCTGACCTTGATGGATAGTTACAAGAACTTCGTAACTTTCCAGACCGATCGCACCATCCTCA
>CAYRWE010000465.1:0-2400 GCA_964427655.1 uncultured Solibacteraceae bacterium
TTCTATTTCCTGCCGCCGGTGGGGACGCTCACCATCGCCGACCCGCAGAATTGGGTGGCCCTGTTCAGCTTTCTGGCGACGGCCCTCATCGCCAGCCGCCTCTCCGACAAGGCCGAACGCCGCGCTGAGGATGCCATCGCGCGCCGCCAGGACGTGGAACACCTCTACGACTTTAGCCGCGCTATTCTGCTCATCGACGAATCCGACGCCTTTTCCCGGCAACTGGCCCAGAAACTGGCGGACATCTTTCCGGTGAACGCGGCGGCGCTGTACGACCGGCGCACGGGAGAGATTTACCGGGCCGGCCCCGGAGATTTTCACGGCCTCGACCAGCAGCTTCGCGACGCGGCGTGGAACGGCAGCTCGTTTGCCGATCCCGAACGGCGGCGCGTCATCACGGCCGTGCGGCTGGGTTCGGAACCGATCGCCGCGCTGGCGCTCGAGGGCGCCCAGATGCCCGATTCGGTCTTGCAGGGCATCGCCAACCTGGTGGCCATAGGCCTGGAGCGCGCCAGAGCGCAGGAGTTGGCTCACCAGGTGGAGGCGGCCCGCCGCAGCGAGCAATTGCGAACCACCCTGCTCGACGCCATGGCGCACGAATTCAAGACCCCGCTGACGGCCATCAAAGCGGCCACCACGGCACTGCTGGCCGATCCCGGCCAAAGCGGCGAGAGCCGCTGCGAGCTGCTCACCATTGCGGACGAGGAAGCCGAGCACCTCAAGGAACTGATCGACGACGCCATCGAAATGGCCCGCCTGGACAACGCCCAAATCGACTTGAACCTGGAAATGTCGGACCCGGACGAGGTCGTGCAGCAGGCTGTGGCGTCCATGCAGACCGAGATCGCGAGCCGGCGGGTGCGGGTGGCCTGCGCGGCCGGGGCGGGCGATATTGCCATCGACCGGCGGCTGTTCCGGCTGGCCGTACGGCAGCTCCTGAACAACGCGCTGAAATACTCCTGGCCGCAAAGCCCCGTCACCATCCGCGTGGGCCGGAACGAGGATTCGATCGCCATCGAGGTCGCCAATCGCGGCGCCGCCATACCGCCCGAGGAGCAGCCGCGGATTTTCGAGCGCTTCTACCGCGGCGCTTCCGTGAAAGAGCAGATTCCCGGCTCCGGTCTGGGGCTGAGCATTGCCGCGCGGATCGTGGAAGCGCATCGGGGGGAACTGACGGTGGCCAGCGCGGCGGGCGAGACGGCATTTCGCATACGGCTGCCGAAGGAACCCGAGGGAGGGCCGAAGTGAGCGCCGGCCGCATACTGATCGTCGACGACGAGCCGCAGCTCCGGCGCATCATGCGGGCCACGCTGAGCGGCGCCGGTTACGAGGTCGAGGACGCGCATAACGGCGAGGAGGCGCTCGAAAAGGTGCGGGAATACCGCCCCGACCTGGTTCTGCTGGATATCAACATGCCGGGAATGGGAGGGCTGGCTGCGTGCCGGGCCATTCGCGCGGATACGCAGGTAGCCATTATCATGCTGACGGTGCGGAATTCGGAAGCCGACAAGGTGCACGCGCTGGATGCCGGCGCGGACGATTTCGTCACCAAGCCGTTCAGCACTCCGGAGCTTCTGGCGCGCATCCGCGCGGCCCTGAGGCGCGTTCCGGCATCGCAGATCCCGGCGGGCAGATTGCAGGCCGGGCCGCTCAGCATCGATTTCGCGGCGCGTACGGTGAACAACGGCGAGATCACCGCGCACCTCACGCCCAAAGAGTTGGATCTGCTGCGCTACCTGACGCAGCACGCCAACCAGGCCGTGCCGCACCGGGAATTGCTGCAGGCGGTATGGGGCCCCGATTACGGCGACCAGGTGGATTACCTGCGCGTCTTCATCAAGAACCTGCGCAAGAAGGTCGAGCCCAACCCGGAACGCCCGCAGTACATCACCACGGAGCCCTGGGTCGGCTATCGCTTCAACGTCGCCGAAAGCTGAGTTACTTCCTTCGATTCGGGACGCGAGTCTGGGGAAGCCCCCCGCGCCGCTTCTGAAAATAGGTAATCTCGACCAGGGTGGGCCACAGTTGCATGGAGGATTTGATGATCCCCACGACGTCGTCCACGATGCGCAGCAGGTTCTGCTGAAAGAAGTCCGGCTCGAAACTATAGAATGCTTTCTCAAGGTTCGCGGCGAACAGACGTAAAGATTGGGCGCGATCGGGATTTTTGGCGTCCGTGGCGGCGGCGAGCGCGCGGGAGTGGAGCGCGGCGATTTTTTCGAGGATCTCGCACGCGTCTTCTGCGCTGACCTCGCCCTCGTAATCGAACTCGATGCCCAGCGCGTCCATGCGCGTGAGGGAGGATTTGATTTTGCGCTTGAGCAGGTTGCAGACTTCTTCGTTGAAGATCTCGGCCGCGGGCGGGTTGCGCATGTAGTTGCTCTTGGTGTGGTTCTGCGC
>CAYRWE010000466.1:0-2395 GCA_964427655.1 uncultured Solibacteraceae bacterium
GGCGTCGCATTGCTCAGGCTGCCTTCCTGGGGCGGGGCGGGCGAATTTGGGCGGGTGGCAAGCTGCGCAGCCAAGCCAAGCCGGCTTCGCAATCAATCAAAGTTCTCGTGCCGAGCTTGATCGATTTCAGCTCGCCAGTGCCGAGCCGGTCGTACGTCACGCGCCGGCTCAGGCCGGAAATCGCGAGCCAATCAGCGATCGTGCAGAACTGTGGCGAAGGTGCAGTTTCCATCGTGTGTCTCCGTGCGTGCCTGCACGAAGACTACTCCCGGCGGGTTCATTCAGTATTTTCAGTCGTGTTCAGTTCTGAATGCGGCTGAATATCTGCTCAGTAGGCGCTTTGACTTCGATATTGGGCCGCCGTGTCCCGTCGCACGTTGGGACACGACAAGGGCCGCCTGCCATGGGTTCGCAGCCTCGGGCGGCGTGGCGGTCAGCATGCGATGCATGTCCTCGATCAGCGGCCGATCCAAGGCTGCAAAACTGATGCCCCGTGGCTTGGCGCGCGCCGGCTGCTTGCCTTCGTTGCCGTTGCCTGCCAGCGCGACGGCCGCCGGCCATAGCGCCAACGCCTCGATGCGCGAGAACCGGACACCGGCAAAAGATGCCTCTTTCAGGAGAACTTGCTGGATCAACTCGCCTGCGCGGCGGACCGGCACCATGGCACTTGCCCCGACGATGCGGTTACCAGGCCGGATCGCTGCAGACGGGTGCGTGCGGGCATCCGGCGGAACGGGGCGCGGTTCTTTGCGGTCTGACCGGCCGTGAAACGCCTCGATGCGACCGTCGCGCCACGCGGCCGTCAATTCTGCGGCTGCTGTGTCCGACGCCCCCCCCGGCGGACGGGAGGCGATCCACGCGATCAAGTCATCAGCCCAAACCCAGGGGCCAGCCGACAGGCCGTGCGCGGTCATGCGGCACCTGTCCGCAGCGTCACCACCGTACCAGTCTCGGCGGGCGCCACACGGCCGCAGAAGTCGGCCCAAGCATCCATCAGCCGCCGCCGCTTGTTAAATAGGTCGCCGCGGGCATACGCCTGTTCGGCTTGGTCACCAAGGCGGTGAGCCAGCGCCATCTCGATAACCTCGCGTGGGAAGCTGGTGGTCTCGCCGGCCCAATCGCGAAAGGCCGAGCGCATGCCGTGCAGCGTGATCTCTGCGCCGGGGGCGCATGTCTTTGCGATCTTCGATAGCGCTACGTCACTCAAAGGTTCACCGGCTTTGGCACCCGGAAAAATCAGATCGTCGGTGCCTGTCCGCAGCTTCGCCATCTCGTTCAGCACCGCGACCGCGGCATCGGTCAACGGGATGCGATGTTCCTTTGCAGTCTTCGTCCGCGTGGGCGGGATGATCCAGGTGCGTCCCTGTTCGTCAATTTCGCCCCACCGCGCTCCCCGGGCCTCGCCCGATCGGCAGGCCGTCAGGACTACCAGTTCAACCGCCCGTGCCGCGATGCCCTTGCGCTCCCGTAGCGCCTCCATGAAGCTGCCAATCTGGCGCCAATCGAGCGCAGCGTGATGTTCGACAGCCCGGACCTTGCCGCGGGCTGGCAGCAGGTTCGCAAGGTGCCCCCGCCACCGTGCCGGGTTGTCACCCTGGCGCCACTCGCGCGCAGTGGCGTAGTCGAGCACCGACTCAATCCGCCCCCGCACCCGGCTTGCAGTCTCCGGTTTCGCATGCCACAGCGGCTCGATCACCTCCATTACGGCACCGGTGTCGATTTCGGCCACACCTTTGTCACCCAGCTTCGGCAGGACATACTCATCAAGGGTCTGGCGCCATTGGTGACGGTGGGTCTCGCTGCGCCACGCGGGAGCGTGGGCGGTCACATACATGTCTGCCACCTGGCGAAACGTGACGGCCGGCTTCGCCTTCCCTTTTGCGGCGGCCCGACTGGCCAGCGGGTCTATGCCATCGTGCAGTTCCTGCCGATGGCGCCGCGCTCGCTCGCGGGCCTCCGCCAGAGAGAAAGTGTGCTGCGGGCCGAGTCCCATTTCGTGCGCCTTGCCCTGCCGCATGTAGCGGAGCACCCACGATGCGGCGCCGTTTGCCCCGATCCGTAGCGCGAGACCGGCACCATCGCCGTGAAGGCCCGGCTTTTTCGCCTTGACCAGCACCGCCACCTTGGCCGGTGAAAGCTTCGCAATCGCTCGTGTCATGCCAGCCTCCCGGTTAGGCGGACAGCCGTCCCACAAAGCAATCCGTCCGCCGAACCATCAAAACGACCATCAACCGATTGTGGAATATACGCGCATGTTGGCGCACACGCAAGCACAACCACGTGCGGGAAAATGGCTGTTTTCTGCGGTTTTATGGGTAGGAAATGGCAGAATTCGTGGATGTTCTGGCGGACGGAGTGGGATTCGAACCCACGAACCCTTGCGGGTTGGCGGTTT
>CAYRWE010000467.1:0-2390 GCA_964427655.1 uncultured Solibacteraceae bacterium
AAACAGCAGCGGTCCGGCGATGGCCCAGGTAGGCAGTTCGACCGGGCGCTGGCCAGGCGCGACTGGCTGGCTTCATCGAGCGGTCGCGAATTTTCCACGTGCACGGCCAGCCAGGGGCATTTTAAACTATCGGCCATGCGCCGGGTCCAGCGGATAAGCGGTTCGGATAGCGGGCTGGCGCTGACTGCCACCATCAGGCGATGGCCGGTTTTCCACGCGCCGGCCTCGGGTTGGGCGCGGTGAAATTCCTGGGTGCCCACGCTGACATGGTCGGCCGCCAACCGAAGCGCCAGTTCGCGCAGGGCGGTGAGGTTGGCTTCGCGGAAGAAGTTTTGCGCCGCGCTGTTCGCGCGATCCGGCAGATACACCTTGCCCTCGCGCAGGCGCGTGATCAATTCCGCCGGCGGCAAATCCACCAATTCGATTTCCGCCGCATCGAGGATGCTGTCCGACACCGTCTCGCGGATTTCCGTGCCGGTGATCTGGCGCACCGTATCCGCCCGGCTATCCAGATGCTGCACGTTCACCGTGGTGAACACGTCGATGCCCGCGTCCAGCAGCTCGTTCACATCCTGCCAGCGTTTGGGATGACGGGAGCCGGGGGCGTTGGAATGGGCCAGTTCATCCACCAGCGCCAATTGGGGGCGGCGCGCCAGGACGGCGTCCAAATCCATTTCCGCGAGCGTCATGCCGCGATATTCCACATGCTTTACCGGCACGCTGGGCAGACCCTCGGCCAGCGCGTCGGTTTCCTTCCGCCCATGGGTTTCCACGTAGCCGATGACCACATCCCGCCCGTTTTTCAATTCGCGGTGCGCCGCCTCCAGCATGGCGTAGGTCTTGCCCACGCCGGGACACATGCCGAGAAACACCTTGAGCCGGCCGCGCCGGCTCCGGGCCGCCTCGGTTTGCAGGGCGGCCAGCAGGGCATCGGGGTTGGGGCGTTCGCCGTCGTTCACCGGGCCATCTTAGAGGGAAACAGGATCAACATTAAATACTGAAATGCGGGCTGCGTCCGCATTGACTATTGGGGAAAAGTTCTCTACCGTCGCTGTCCTAACGAACGCAAACCGATCCGCTGAAATTTATGGCCGCCAAATCCGATAAATCCGAGAAAATTTCCGAAAAAGCCGCTGACAAAGTGGCCGAAAAAACCGTTGAAAAAACCAATGAAAAGCCCGGCGTGGACCCCAAGGTGACGGCCGCGCGCGACCGCGAACTGGAGGCCGCCATCTCCTCCATCACCAAGGCCTATGGCGAGGGCGCCATCATGCGCCTGGGCGACGCGCAGGCCCTGAAGAAGATCGAGGTGATTCCCACGGGCGGCCTGGCGATTGACCTGGCGCTGGGCGTCGGCGGGCTGCCCCGCGGGCGCGTGGTCGAGATTTTCGGCCCCGAATCCTCCGGCAAGACCACGCTGATGCTGCACGTGATCGCCAACGCCCAAAAGGCCGGCGGCCTGGCGGCATTCATCGACGCCGAGCACGCGCTGGATCCGGGCTACGCCAAGAAGCTGGGCGTGAACCTGGACGACCTGCTGGTGTCGCAGCCGGACAGCGGCGAAGAGGCGCTGACGATTTGCGAGACGCTGGCGCGCTCGAACGCCTTGGATGTGATCGTGGTGGATTCCGTGGCGGCGCTGGTGCCCAAGGCCGAGCTCGAGGGCGAGATGGGCATGGCCACCATGGGCATGCAGGCGCGCCTGATGTCGCAGGCCCTGCGCAAGCTCACCGCCATCCTGAACAAGTCCAAGTGCACCTGTATTTTCACGAACCAATTGCGCGAAAAAGTCGGCGTGATGTTCGGCAATCCCGAGACGACGCCCGGCGGCAAGGCGCTGAAGTTTTACGCCAGCGTGCGCATGGACATCCGGCGCAAGGACACGCTGAAGGACGCTGCTGGCAACGCGGTGGGCAATCATACGCGCGTGAAGATTGTGAAGAACAAGGTGGCGCCGCCATTTGCCGAGGCGGAGTTCGACATCATTTACAATCACGGCATCGACAAGGAAGGCAGCATTCTCGATGTGGGCGTGGAGCACGAGGTGGTGGAAAAGAAGGGCGCCTGGCTGCAATTCGATGGCGCGTTGATCGGGCAGGGCCGGGAGGCGGCTCGGAAGGCACTGGAGGACAAGCCCGAGCTGGCGCAGAAGATTGTGGATGCCATCATGGCCAAGCGCGCCGCGGTGATCGCGGCCGCCGAAGCGGCGCGGACCCAGGCCAAGTAACCGCGGACGCGCGCGGAGTGCGGCCGTCCCCGGCCGCAGCGACGTGCGGGCGTAGCGGCCGCTGTACCATTGCGCGCGGCGTGCCGGGGCGGCCTTTCGTTGCGGGGCGTTTTGTTGTGCGCCGGCTAGCTCGGAATCACGCCTCTGCGCCCGGGACGGGCGC
>CAYRWE010000468.1:0-2375 GCA_964427655.1 uncultured Solibacteraceae bacterium
CGAGTACCTGGAGCAGATCTCCCGCGCGGTGGTGGCGGCCGGCGCGCGCACCGTCAACATCCCGGATACCGTGGGATATTCCACGCCGCCCGAATACGGCCTGCTGATCGGCCGCATCGCCCGCGCCCTGGGCGATTCGGCGGTGGTCAGCGTACATTGCCACGACGACCTGGGGCTGGCGGTGGCCAATTCGATCGCCGCCGTGGAGGCGGGCGCGCGCCAGGTCGAGTGCACCATCAATGGCATCGGCGAACGCGCCGGCAACTGCTCGCTCGAGGAAGTGGTCATGATCCTCAAGACGCGCCACGATTTCTACCCCTACCATACCGGCATTCAAACCGAGCACCTCTATTCGGCCAGCGAGATGCTGAGCTCCATTATCACTTTCGGCCCGCAGCCCAACAAAGCCATCGTGGGGCGCAACGCTTTCGCGCATGAAGCCGGCATTCACCAGGATGGCTACCTGAAGGAGAAGAGCACCTACGAGATCGTCGACCCGCGCAGCGTGGGTGTGCCGGAAGGTAAACTGGTGCTCGGGAAGCACAGCGGCCGGCATGCACTCCTTCAGCGCTGCCGGGACATGGGCTTCGATCTGACTAAGGAGGAACTCGACGACCTTTACCATCGCTTCACTACGGTGGCCGATCACCGCAAGAAAGGCCTGATGGACGAAGAGATCGTCGCGCTGCTGCACCAGGGGCAAATCGCTCACGGCGTAGCGGCGGATTAATCATGCAACTGAACGTTCTGGTCCTGCCCGGAGACGGTATCGGGATCGAAGTGACGCGCGAGGCCCAGCGGGTGCTGCGCCACGTGGCCGCGAAGTGGCATCACGAATTGAAACTGAGGGAAGGTCTGCTGGGCGGCGTGGCGATCCACAAGACCGGGTCGCCGCTGCCGGAGGAAACCGCGCGCGCGGCCGCCGATGCCGATGCCACCCTGATGGGCGCGGTGGGCCTGCCGGAATTCGATAACGCGCCGCCCGAACGGCGGCCCGAGAAGGGCCTGCTGGGATTGCGCAAGGCGTTGGGTGTCTACGCCAACCTGCGCCCGGTACGCGCCTACCGGTCGCTGCTCGATTCGTCACCTTTAAAGAACCACCTGGTGGAAGGCGCCGATATGATCATCGTCCGCGAACTGACGGGCGGTCTTTATTACGGAACTCCGCGCGGAATTGTCGAGGACGGCGCGGAAACGCGGGCGGTCAATACCATGGCCTATACGCGCTCGGAAATCGAGCGCATTGCCCGCGTGGCCTTCCACCTGGCGGCGGGTCGCCGCAAAAAGGTGACTTCGGTCGATAAGTCGAACGTGCTCGAGACCTCGCAGCTCTGGCGCCGCGTGGTAATCGAAGTGGCTCGAGATTATCCGGATATCGCGCTCGAACACATCCTGGTGGATAACTGCGCCATGCAGCTCATCCTCAATCCGCGGCGCTTCGACATTCTGGTGATGGAGAACATGTTCGGCGATATTCTGAGCGATGAGGGCGCGGTGCTGGCCGGCTCCATCGGGATGCTGCCTTCGGCCTCCATCGGCGATAAGCGGCCCTCCGGCGCGTGGGTGGGGCTATACGAGCCGGTACACGGCTCGGCCCCCGATATCGCGGGCCAGAACAAGGCCAATCCGCTGGGCGCTATCGGCTCGGTGGCGGCCATGCTCGAATACAGCTTTGGATTGGTGAAAGAAGCCTCCGAGGTGAACGCCGCCATCGAAGCCGTGCTGGATAGCGGTTGCGTCACGGCGGATTTACGGCCTTCCGGCGCGCCTGCCACCACCGAACAGGTGGGGCAAGCGGTCTGCGCCGCGATCGGCTGAGCGAGGACTTACCGGTCGCCGCTCAGCCACAAAGCAAATCCGGGCAAGCTAAAGCATGCCCCACCGCAAAGGCAGTTTGGGTCTGCCCAGGTGGGGCATGCTTTAGCTTGCCCGGTTTGGGACCGCAGGTCCCGCATCGGCCATAATAGAAAGTAGCCGGCACAATCAAACCCGAATTTCGGATAACTATGTCTCGCACCATCATCGAGAAACTCTGGGACTCCCATGTAGTCCAGGAACAGCCGGGCGCTCCCGCCCTGCTCTATATCGACCTGCACCTGGTTCACGAGGTCACCTCGCCGCAGGCCTTCCAGGATCTGCGCGAGCGCGGCCTCAAGGTGCGGCGTCCCGATCTGACCATCGCCACCGCCGATCACAGCATCCCCACCACGGACCGCTCGCTGCCCATCGTGGATGAGATCGCCGCGCGGCAGCTTGCGCAGCTCGAAGCCAACTGCGCCGAATTCGGCATACGCTGCCTGGGCGTGCACAGCGACCGCCAGGGCATCGTGCACGTGATCGGTCCCGAGTTGGGCCTCACGCAGCCGGGCATGACG
>CAYRWE010000469.1:0-2373 GCA_964427655.1 uncultured Solibacteraceae bacterium
GGGCGGCGAGATGATAGACATGCCATCCCTGGCCATAATCCAGAACCTCCACGTGGCCCGCCGTGTATGCCTTTCGCAGAAAGCGCATGACGAGCGCGCCCTTGTTCCGGTCGGTGAAGTAATCGAACTGCCGGCGCAGAAAGTAGCCGGAATGTGCCGCGACCAGATACAGGAAAGCGGCCTCGCGCCCGGTGTAACCGAGGGATTCAAGAGCGGCGATGGGATCTGCGCTCACTCTCAAAGCTCCAGGATGCTGCGCATCATGTGGTGGTCGTCCTCGATCTTCGCGGTCAGGGTTGCACGGTCGGACGACGAAGCATAGACATGAAAACCGGACTGCGCCTTGGCGCGCAGATGACCGGGGCGGTAAGCGGCGGTGAGAACTTCCACATCCGCGTGACCGGTCCGCGACCGCTCGTCTATTTCCTGATCCGCATCGCGGGGCAGGTCATATTCGATACGCGCATCGGGAATCTGAATCTTTCCATCGACAAAGGGCAGTTCGAGTCTTTCGGCCACTTCCTGTTTGATCTCGGCCATGTCGCGTTTGGGGTCGGCCTTCCGCTCGGCATAGATGGCTTTCTGAACATCGGACTTGATCTCGAAATCGAGGTGGACACGGAGATTGCTCCCACCGTCTTTCTCGATCCGCCCGGCTTCTTTTTGATAGGCTCGGTAAATCTGCGCGTCGTGCTCCACCTCGCGCGGTTTCACCATGCCGTAGTAGAGCTTCTGGCCATCGGGTAGCCCACTGGTCTGACGTGCCACGGACCTGCCGTCTCTCGTCAGCGTGACGACCTCGATCCGCTCCACCTTGCCGCCGCGCCCGTCGCGGCGGGCGGTCACGGTATCGACATCGACCAGCCCCTGCTCCCGCAGATATCGGAGGTCTTGCTGCATCTGGCGGGTACGTCCGTCGTAGACGCTCTCCGCAAGATCCCGTGTGGCGATCACGCGGAACCTGCCGACTTCAGCCAGCACCTTCCGCTCCTCCTCGCGCAGCGATATGCCGATGACCTGGCGGGGCAACTGGTCTCTCTTCTGGCGCCGCTCGACAGGGCGGTCGTGGGGAACAGTGCGGGAACGGCTATCACCAGCGCGTTCCCGCCGTGGCCGGGGGATCTCCGGCATACGGCGCTGCTCTGCCTGGTTCTGAAGCTGCTCCCGCCGCCGCTCCAGGGGAGTCGGTTCCAGCGGCGCGGCCGGCGCAGGCTCCGGCCGGCGGCGTGGCAGTTCATGAGGAACGTCAAGCCGCATCGCCGGACCCTCCGTTCTCGCCATCCTCGAATGCCAGAGCGGATTGCGTTGCTTCTATCCGCGGTTCATCCTTCGCCTGGCCCTGAAGGATCGTGACTTCGTATTCGGAGACATCGCCGAAAGATTCCATCTCGCGCTGGGCCGCTTCCCTCGCCTGGCGAATGCGGGCGACCAGGTCGGGAGAGCCATCCATGTATTGGTCAACATCGTTCGGTGACATCCACGATGGCCGGTGACGCGGCCGGGCGTCTTCACCCGCGCGCTGCTGGCGTTCATTCTTCGTCGAAGATCGCGGTGATTTCTTCTGAGAGTTCGCTGTGTCCACTGTGTATCTCCTGGTCGAGATGTCTGAGTTTGCGGCCCGTATCGCGGAGGAAAAACTTGCGCTCGATCCAGATGGTGAGGCCGAGAAGGTTGGCGAAGAGCAGAGCGCAGTAAAGCGCGATGCTATGCAGATAGTTGTGGAGGATCAGGCTGCGCCACAGCGCGAGGAAATGCATCTCGTGCATCAGCCCAAACCCAAGCGCGAGAAAGATCAGCGTGGCGACGAAGACGGCATTGGCGATCATTCGATCCTTTCCGCCGCGAGCGAAGCGCGCGCGGCATGGTCACGACAAACGCGGAGAGGCGTTAGCCTCTCCGCGAAGAAAAGCATGAGCGGTATTAGCCGTCGTACTTCTCAATGACTCCAACAACTGGAATTTCCAATCTGCGAATCGCGGTCGCGTGAATTTCATAGACGGGATTCGTGAACCGCATCGAGCCATAGTGGAGAATCACCAGTTGCCCATCGACCTCGATGTACTCGCCCTGCTTCATGCCGCGCGTGAAGCCGCAGAAGAATGGCACAGGGCAGACGACACGAAACCAAGCGGTTTTGGAAAGCCACTCGTTGGAAGGCCGCCACCACACGCCGGACTCGACACACAGCGTGAGTACGGCGAAAGCATCATCCGTGATTCCATCTGATGAGGGCGCCTCGGCATCGCGGCCGAGGAACCCGCGCAGCGTGACAGTATTGAGAAAGATTGGATTCATAGTTGCACCTCCTGGGGAGGACGACGCCGCTTACGCGGCGTCGTCCTCCGTGATCGGCTCGGCGTCGAGGTTCTCGCC
>CAYRWE010000470.1:0-2372 GCA_964427655.1 uncultured Solibacteraceae bacterium
AGGCCTTCCTGGGTGGGCTTATTGTAGTAGGGCGTCACCGAGAGGATGCCGTCCGCGCCCAGGCGCTCCAGCTCGCGCGCGAGCTCGATCACCTCGCGGGTGTTGTAGCCACCCGCACCGCCCAGGACCGGGACCTTGCCGCCGGCCTCTTCGAGCGCAATCTCGATCACGCGCAGATGCTCGGCGCGCGCCAGCGTGGGGCTCTCGCCGCTAGTCCCGCAGGGCACCAGGAAATCGATGCCGCCTTCGATCTGGCGCCGAACCAGCCGGCGCAGGGTCGCTTCATCGAGCGAAAGGTCGCTCCGGAACGGCGTTACCAGCGCGGTCCCACATCCTGTGAACATGTGCCACCTCCGCTAAAAGGCCCACCGCTCCCTCACGGTCGCGGCTCAGCATGGCTTTCCGAGCCGCGACCGTGAGGGAGCGGTGATACCTATCCAAACACAATCTCGCCAAACTCGTAAAAGCCCTTTTTCCCTACCACCCACTGCGCGGCTTTCAGCGCGCCACGCGCGAAGCCCTCGCGGCTGCGCGCCACGTGGCGCAGCGTGATGGTGTCGGCCGACGAATCGAAGCCGATCTCGTGCGTGCCGGGATGCGCGCCGGCCCGGTTCGATCCAGTATCGATGTGCCGCGCATAGCCCGCCCGCTTCATATCCTCCACCAGTTTCAGTAGTGTACCCGATGGCGCATCCTTTTTGGCCGCGTGGTGAATTTCCCACGCCCACGCGCCGTATTCCGGCTGCCCAGCCAGCAAGCGCGCGGCCTCCGTCACCAGGCGGAAGAAAGCGTTTACCCCTACCGAGTAATTGGGACTCCACACCAGGCCGATGCCGTGCTTCTCCACCGCGCGTCTGACCGCGGGCTCCTGGTCCCGCCACCCCGTGGTGCCAATCACCAGGTTCACCCCCAGCGCGGCGATGCCTTCCACGTTGGCCACCACGGCCGAAGGAATCGAGAAATCAATGGCGACGTCGATGCCGCGAAAATTGTCGGCGGTCAAGCCTTCGGAGGCGGCGTTGTTGAACTCGTCGAGCTTCAGCGACACCATGAAGCCGTACTCGGGCGCGAACTGCTCGATCAGCCGGCCCATCTTGCCATAGCCCACGATGGCCAGGCGCCTGGGTTCAGGCATGGGCCGCTCCGTTGCGCTCGAAAACCGCCGGATCGAGCTCGGCAAAGAACTCCTCGTGCAAGGCCGCCACGGTGCGCGGCAGGTCGGCCTCGGCAATCACGAAGCTCAAGTTCAGCAGCGACGCGCCCTGCGAGATCATGCGGATGTTGATGCCGTTGAGGGCCAGGAAGACGCGCCGCGCCACCCCCGGCGTGAAGCGGATGTTATCGCCCACCAGGCACACGATGGCCTGGTCTCTTTCCACGCCCGCCTCGGCGAACTGGCTCAGTTGCGCCAGGATTTCGTCCAGGCGCGCGGGGTTGTCGATGGTCAGAGAGACGCTCACCTCGGAAGTGGCCACCATGTCGACGGGCGTTTCCAGGCGGTCGAAGACCTCGAAGATCTGGTGCAGGAAGCCGTGCGCCATCAGCATGCGCGTGGAGTGCACGTTGACCAGCGTGATTTTGCGCTTGCAGGCGATCGATTTCACCACGTTGCGGCATGGCACGGCCTCGACCACGATGCGCGTGCCATCCACTTCCGGCCGCCGCGAATTCAGAATCAGCACGGGGATATTCTTCTCGACTGCCGGAACCACCGTCGCCGGGTGCAGCACCTTGGCACCGAAGTAGGCCAGCTCGGCGGCTTCTGCGAAGGAGATGACCTTCACGCGATGGCCGCCGGGCAGGATCGTCGGGTCGGCCGTAAGCATACCATCCACGTCGGTCCAGATCTGGATCTCCTCGGCGCCGATGCCCGCTCCTACGATGGAGGCCGAGAAATCCGAACCGCCGCGGCCCAGCGTGGTGGTGACACCATCCAGGGTGGCGCCGATGAAACCGCCCATCACTACCACTGATTTGGCGGCCAGCGGTGGAATGGTGGCGGCGAGCCGTTTGTAAGTCTCCTCGAAGAGGGGCGCGGCCTGCGTGTGGCGCTTATCGGTGACCATGACGTCGCGCGCATCCACGTGGGTGGTGGCGAGGCCGAAATGGCGGAATGCCAGCGTCACGATGTAGCTCGAGAGCCGCTCGCCGTAGCTCGAAATGGCGTCGATGGAGCGCGGCGTCAGCTCGCCCAAAACGGCCAGCCCCTTCACCAGCTCGGTGAGTTCCTGGAAGTGCTCGTCGAGCGTGCGGTCGAGTTCGGCGCGATCGGCCAGCGGCACCACCTGGCGCGCCTCGCGGGAATGGAAATCGCGCAGGTCGTGAATCTGCTGGATGTAGTCGGCGCGCCGCCCCGCGATGGCCGCCGCGGC
>CAYRWE010000471.1:0-2347 GCA_964427655.1 uncultured Solibacteraceae bacterium
GCCATGACGTTCTTGTAGCCGAATTCCTTGGTCAGCGCCGGAACCGCGCTCTTCTGATAGTGCTGTCTCAATCGTGCCGCCATCGAATCCTCACTTCCTGTCGAGCGTCTGCCCGCACTTGCGGCAGACCCTGGTGCGCCGCGTCTTGCCGCCCGGCAGCGTGTCCACGTGGTGCGCCACCCGCACGGCCTTGTTGCAGCCGGGGCACACGATCAACACGTTGGAAACCTGAATGGGGCTCTCCCGCTCGGCGATACCGCCCTTGATCTGTTTGGCGGGGTTGGGACGGGTGTGGCGCTTGACCATCATCACGTGCTCCACCAGCACCCTGCCGGTGGACTCGTCGACCCGCAGCACGCGCCCGGTCTTGCCGCTGTCGCGCCCCGAGATCACCTTCACGGTGTCTTCCTTCTTCAACTCGATGCGCACCGGCTCAATCTTTTTCCTGTATGGCATCAGATCACCTCCGGAGCCAGCGAGACGATCTTCATGAAGCGCTTCTCGCGCAGCTCGCGCGCCACCGGCCCGAATACGCGCGTGCCCACCGGCTCGCCCACGTCGCTGATGAGCACGGCGGCATTGGAGTCGAAGCGGATGTAGGTGCCATCCTTGCGCCGCGTCTCCTTGCGCATGCGGACGATCACGCAGCGCACCACCTTGCCCTTTTTGATCGCCGAATCGGGCGCGGCCTCTTTCACCGCCGCCGTGACCACGTCGCCCAGCCCGGCGCGCAGGCCCAGGTCGCCGCCGCGCGGCAAAATGCAGGAGAGCTTGCGCGCGCCGGAATTATCGGCAACCTCGAGAATCGTTCGCATTCCAATCATAAATGCTCCACCTTAGCTTGGGCGGGCAGGCCGGAAGGCCGCCCCGCCACTATACCTTCACGTCCAGATCGGCCGGTTGCGCCCCCACCTGCGCCGCGCGCCGGATGACCTCGGCCAGGCGCCACCGCTTGGTCTTGCTGAGCGGCCGGCACTCGACGATGCGAACCGTGTCGCCGGTCTTGGCCGTGCCCTCTTCGTCGTGCGCGTAAAACTTCTTGCGCTTGCCGATGATGCGCTTGTACAGCGGGTGCGGCACGCGGCGGCTCACCTCGACCACGATGGTCTTCGTCATCTTGGTCGATACCACCTGGCCCACCTTCTCGTTCTTGTTTCCCTGCGCGGTTTGTTCGCCGGCCATCTTATTTTTTCTCCCTCGCGAGTTCCTTCTCGCGCAGGATGGTGTTGATGCGCGCCCGGTCCTTACGCGTCGCCCGGGCCTTCTTCAGCCCCTCCATCTGTCCCATGGACATCTGGAAGTTCAGGCGAAACATCTGCTCGTCGGTCTCGTGCAACTGGCGCCGCAATTCGTTTTCGTCCAGATCGCGAACCTTGTCCGCTTTCATATGCGTTACTCCACTTCTTCCCGGCTGACGACCTTGGTTCGGATGGGCAGCTTGTCGGCGGCCAGGCCCATGGCATGCACGGCCGTGGCCCGGTCGACGCCTTCCATCTCGAACAGCACCTTGCCGGGGCGAATTACCGCCACCCACTGCTCAGGAGCGCCCTTGCCTTTGCCCATACGGGTTTCAGCGGGCTTCTTGGTGATGGGCTTATCGGGAAACATCCGCACCCACACCTTCCCGCCGCGCTTGATGGAGCGAGTCATGGCCACGCGCGCGGCTTCGATCTGCCGGTCCGTGATCCAGGCGCACTCGAGCGCCTTCAGGCCGAACTCTCCGAAAGAGATGGCCGACCCGCGCCAGGCCTTGCCGGCCATGCGCCCCCGCTGCTGCTTCCTAAATTTGACCTTCTTTGGCATCATCATGGCGGTTTGCCTTCAAATCCTTATTGGTTCTCGCCCCCGGACGGCTCCGGCTTGGTCTCCGGTTTGCTCTCCGGCTTGGGCTTCTCCTGGCCTTCCTGGCGCGCTTCCTGTTTCCAGGAGGGCTGCTGCGGCGACATCAGCGGCGGCAGGATGGGAGTGGCCGGGCGCATGGCCGGACGCGGCAGATCGGGCGGCGGCGTCTGGATGGCCGGACCGGACGGCTCGGCCACGGGCGGCGCGCTCGCGGGCGCGCTCACGGGAGCCGGCGGATGTTCGTGCCCGACAGCAGGTCCGCGCCGGCGGTCGCCGCGATCTCCACGGTCGCCACGATCTCCGCGGTCGCGCCGGTCGCGCGAGTCGCGGCGCGGCTCCGGCTCGGGTAGCAGCCCGCCGCGGCGCTTGGTCAGATCCAGAATTTCGCCCTTGTACAGCCACGCCTTGATCCCGATTACGCCGTAGGTGGTGTGCGCCTCGGCAAAGCCGTAATCGATATCGGCGCGCAGGGTGTGCAGCGGAAGCTGCCCCTGCAAATACCATT
>CAYRWE010000472.1:0-2320 GCA_964427655.1 uncultured Solibacteraceae bacterium
AAATAGGACGTTGGTGTCTTCCCCATGACTCCACGCAAGGTTCTTCTGGCCGGGTGGGACGCCGCCGACTGGAAGGTGATCCATCCTCTCATGGATGCCGGCAAAATGCCCAACGTGCGGCGCCTCGTCGAAAACGGCGCCATGGGGCAGATTGCCACGCTGCATCCGCCGCTTTCGCCGATGCTGTGGACTTCGATCGCCACCGGCAAGCGGCCCTTCAAGCATGGCATCCACGGCTTCTCCGAGCCAACTCCGGACGGGCGCGGCGTACAGCCGGTCTCGAACCTTTCGCGAAAATCGAAAGCGCTGTGGAACATTCTCAATCAAAACGCTCTGCGCAGCGTGGTGATTGGCTGGTGGCCCAGCCATCCCGCCGAGCCGATCGACGGCGTGATGGTTTCCGACCACTACCATCGCGCCGGCGGGCCGCTCGACGAGGGCTGGCCGCTGCCGGCTAACGCGGTTCATCCGCCGGAACTCATCCAAACACTGGCCAATCTGCGCACCCATCCCGACACGCTGGCAGCGGAGATGGTGGAGGAGTTCATCCCGCTGGCGAGAGAGATCGACCAGGATAAGGACAAACGCCTGGCAATGTGCATGCGCACGCTGGCGGAATGCGTGAGCATCCATTCGGCCGCAATTTGGCTGCTGGACAACCAGCCGTGGGATTTCTTTGCGGTCTACTACGACGCCATCGATCACTTCTGCCACGGCTTCATGAAGTATCATCCGCCGCGGCAGTCCTGGATCGGGGAGCGCGACTTCGATCTGTACCACAACGTGGTCTCGATGGCGTACCAGTTCCACGATCGGATGTTGGGGAATCTGTTGGAGAAGGCCGGCGGCGACACCACCGTGGTGCTCTTGTCGGATCATGGCTTCCATCCGGATCACCTGCGTCCGGCATCGATTCCGGACATTCCCGCCGGGCCTGCGATCGAACATAGCGATTTCGGCATTCTCGCCATCTGCGGGTCTGGCATTAAGAAAAACGAGTTCCTGCAAGGGCCATCGGTGCTGGACATCGCGCCCACTATCCTGACGCTTTACGGACTGCCGGTGGGCGAAGATATGGACGGCAAGGTGCTTTTCCAGGCCTTCGTGAAAACGCCGGAGGTCGCGTTCATTCGGAGCTGGGAAGAAGTTCCGGGCGCGGACGGACGCCATCCGCCGCATACGCTGCTCGATCCGGTAGCGGCGCACGAAGCGCTGGAACAGATGATCGCGCTGGGGTACATCGAACGGCCGGGCGAGGACCGCGAAACAGCCGTGGAGACGACCATCCGCGAGCTGCGCTATAACCTCGGCGAAGCTTACCAGGACGCCGGCAGGCACATTGAAGCGCACCAGATTTTCACGGAGCTCCACCGAGCCGATGCCGATGAACAGCGCTTCGCCGTGCGGCTGTTCGTTTCCTGCCAGGCGCTGGGGATCGACGAAGAAATGCGGCGCATTGTGGACGACCTGGATGGGCGCCGGGCGCTGTTTGAAGAAGCCGAGGCGAAGATAGGGGCGCTGCGCGTCGGCGCCGTCGAATATAGCGCAGCCGAGTTGCGCGAGCTGGCACGCTGGCGTAATCTGGCGCGCTACCAGGCGCCCGTCGTCGATTACTTGAAAGCGCAGGTATTGACGGCGGAGAAGCGCTACGAGGAAGCGCTGGCCGCGCTCGAACGTGTGACGGAAGCGCACCTGGTGCGGCCGGGCCTGTTCCTGCAGACCGCCGATCTGTACCTGCGGCTGGGCCGCTGGCGCGACGCGCAGCTGGTCTACGAAAAGGCGCTGGCCATCGATCCCGATAACGGGCAGGCCTATCTCGGCGTGTGCCGCATGGCTCTGCGGCGCCGGAAATACAGCGTTGCCGCGCATGCCGCTTTGGATGCGCTACAGAGGATTTGGCACTATCCGCCAGCCCATTTCCTGCTTGGGCAGGCGTTAACGGGGATGCAGGAATACGGGCGGGCAGCGGAGGCGTTCCGGGCAGCCATTTCCTTCAATCCGAATTTCCCGGAAGCGCACGTCCGGCTCGCGGCATTGCTCGAGAAGCACCTCGACGACGACGCATGCGCGCGCGAGCATCGGCGCCTGGCGCGCCGCATGCGGCGCCGCAGGAGCACGCTTCCGGTGCACCGGGAGGTGGTTGAAACAGTGGAAAGGGCTGCCGATCGCTGCTCCCCGCCCGATCGACCGTTCACGGCCAAGGCGGCGGACATGCCGCCGCTCGCGGAATCCCTCATCGTGGTGACCGGCTTGCCGCGCTCGGGCACTTCCATGCTGATGCAGATGCTGGCCGCGGGCGGCATGACGATCCTCTCGGACG
>CAYRWE010000473.1:0-2293 GCA_964427655.1 uncultured Solibacteraceae bacterium
CGGTGACCGCGCGGATGGTGCAGTTCACGCGCCGCAGCCCGCGTTTCTCGGCGATTATGCAGGACCTGTTCGCGGGCCGGCAGCCTTATTCGAGCCTCAAGCGGCGTCTGCTGCGCAATCTCAATGGAAGCCTTTACGATACGGGCATGAGCCTGGGGTTCAGCCGGCTGGTACCGCGTAAGGCAGGGTAGGTGGGCCGGGCCGGGACCGCTCCCTGACGGTCGCGGCTCAGTAACGCATTCCGAGCCGCGACCGTCAGGGAGCGTTGTTCTGACAAGAAAATGAGCCATTCGCGATCCGAAGAACTGTTCCGCAGAGCGCAGGAAATCATCCCCGGCGGTGTGAATTCGCCGGTGCGGGCTTATCGCAGCGTGGGCGGCAACCCACCCTTCATCGCGCGCGGCCAGGGGTCGCGCATCTTCGATGTGGATGGCAACGAGTACATCGATTATGTCGGCTCTTGGGGGCCGCTCCTGTTGGGCCACCGCCATCCGGCGATTCTCGCGGCGATCGAGGGCGCGCTGGCCATGGGGACCAGCTTCGGCGCGCCCACCGCGCAGGAGATCGAGCTGGCCGAGGCCATTTCGGATGCCGTGCCCTCCATTGAAATGGTGCGGCTGGTCAATTCGGGAACCGAAGCCACCATGTCAGCCGTTCGCCTGGCGCGCGGCTTCACGGGCCGAGACCTGATCGTGAAGTTCGAAGGCTGCTACCACGGGCACGTGGATTCGCTGCTGGTGAAGGCCGGCTCGGGCATGGCCACGCTGGGGATCGCCGATACGCGCGGCGTGCCGAGGAGCTTTTGCGATACCACCATCGCGCTGCCGTTCAATTCCACGGAAGCCATCGAGGCGGCCTTCCGCGCGCACGGGAAGGAGATCGCCGCGGTGATCGTGGAGCCGGTGGTGGGCAATATGGGCTGCGTGCCGCCGCTCGACGGATATCTCGAGAGCCTGCGCGAGATCACGGCCCAATACGGCGCTCTGCTGATTTTCGATGAGGTGATGACCGGCTTCCGCGTGGCCTTCGGCGGCGCGCAACAGCGCTACGGCATCCGGCCGGACCTGACCACGCTCGGCAAGGTGATCGGCGGCGGCCTGCCGGTGGGCGCCTACGGCGGGCGCAAAGACATCATGCGCCAGGTGGCCCCCTGCGGCCCGGTGTACCAGGCCGGGACGCTCTCGGGCAATCCGCTGGCGGTAGCCGCGGGCCTCGCCATGCTGCGCTATCTCAAGGCGTATCCCGAGACGTACGACCTTCTCGAAACGCGCGCGGCCGCCCTGTGCGCCGCGGTGCCGGAGGGAGTCACGGTGAACCGCGTGGGATCGATGTTCACCTTCTTTTTCACGGACGGGCCGGTGACCGATTACGAATCGGCTAAGCGCAGCGACACGGCGCGCTTTGCGCGCTTCTTCCGCGCCATGCTGGAACGCGGCGTGTATCTGGCGCCTTCGCAGTTCGAAGCGGCCTTCGTATCGGCCGCGCATACGGAAGACGACATACGCCGGACCGCCGAGGCCGCCCGCCAGGCTTTCACCGCTTGATGGCGCGCAACAGGCGCGTGGCCGACCACGTCACGATGGCGAAGAAGACCGCCAGGCTGATCAGCACCACCATAAGCCGCCGCTCGGGCGGGAGCATGGTGACCTCGGGCCTCGCACGGCCCGCGAAATCGAGCCAGATGCGCAAGTGCACGCCCGCCGGCTCGCCGCCATCGCGATTGTCCACCACGATGGCGTACTCGTCGGGATGGCCGATGGCGTAGTGAATTTCTCCCGACGAGCCCGGGCGCGTCACGGCCATCACGCCGTGCGCCTGGTCGCGGCGCAGGCGTTCCATCTCCGCCCGGCGCACCAGCGCCAGCCGCACCTCGGGCGGTCCCGTGCGCACTTCGTAATCGGCATCCACGCTCGCCGGCCGCTGCCTGAGGCCCAGTTCCACGTAGCGCCATTCGTGGGCGGGAATCTCGAAAACTTCATCCACCAGCTCGACGCGCGACGACGCGGCCAGCAGCAGAAGGCACGCCAGCGCCCTCATGAGGCCGCGTGCCGCATCCCCTGAAAGGCTACAATAGGGACCATGACCGACAGTATGGCACACGCTGGCGGCCGGCTAGCTCCGCGCCTGTTCGAGCTGCCCGGCTGGAAAACCGCGTTGTGCTGGAGTGCCGCGATCCTGGTTTCTGTGCTGTTTCTGATCTCGGGTGTGTGGAAGATTACCGACGTGCAATCGGCCGCCGTGCGCATGGCGCAGGCGCGCGTGCCGCAATCGCTGAGCCTGGCGGCGGCTCTGG
>CAYRWE010000474.1:0-2290 GCA_964427655.1 uncultured Solibacteraceae bacterium
AAAGCGGACAGATCACTAATTATCAAAACCGGACAACTTGACTTGTTAACGACAGAGTTGCGGGTGGAGACGGGAGAATTCGCCATTGGTGGTTTGTCGCCCAAGCCTCAGCCTGACGCCCGGCGAGCATGTCCTTCGGCGTGATGTAGGCCGATGGCACTGTTCAGGCGGACGTTGTTGTAATGCTCGACGCAGCCCTGCACCAGACGCCGCGCGTCTTCCAGCGACAGGGGCGTTCCCGGCCGGATGCACTCTCCTTTGAGCGATTTGTGCCAGCGTTCGATCTTTCCGTTCGATTGCGGATAGTAGGGCGAAGTTCGGACGTGGGTCGTGCCCGAGATCCGAATGAACTCCTTGAAGCCCTTGGCGATGAACTGCGGTCCGTTGTCGGAGATGATCCGTGGCCGCGCCTCCGGATGAAGTTCCTTGGCCCGCTCCAATTATGATCTCGATGTCCGCCTCGGTCATCGACTCTCGCAGATCCCAGTTGACGATGTATCGGCTGCAGCCGTCCAGAATGCTGCACAGGTAATAGAACGTCCCGCTGATGTCGATGTACGACACGTCAATGTGCCAGTGCTGATGAGCGGCCAGCGGCTGCTCAAAGCCCGTGCCCTTCTTCGACGGCTTCCCGTTCCACTTCGATAACAGTCCCGCCTGGCTTAGAACCCGCCAGGCGCCGGTCGGGCTCACCGCCGCAAAGAAGACCGCGGGCTGCAGACCCAGCTCATCGCAGAGCTTCGAGATCGGCTCCTTGTCCAGCAAATGCCGCCTCAGGATGGCGACTTTCTCTCCTGGCGTGTAGTGCTTCCGTTGCTTCTTCGTGCGTTCTCTCCATTACCTTACCGGGAGGACGCCTCCTCCATTTCCGGCTGAACCGGAACAAAGCAAGCTCTTTGCGCCAAAGGATTCAAGGAGGATAATAGTCGAGATCACAACTATTATTTTCTTTTACTACCGGGGCAAGAAGACTCACATCAACACCAAGATTGGCCCTAATGAGAGCGATCTTGACGACTATCTCTGTACAGCGATGGCGAAACAGGTGAACCTCACCAAGAAGCAGTTCGGTGCGCTTGTGGAGTGCACTTTGACCGATGAGGTGTACGGACAGATGCTTATCGCGGCAGGGCACGTCAGGATCGAGCCGTCTCGCCAACCTAAGCCTTAACTCTTCGGATACGCTGTGGCAAAATTGTGCTGCTCCCACGCCAACAATTACAATATAAGTAGGTGCTCCCCGGCTTCGACCCCCTGGTATCCGAATGGTTCGCTACGCGTTTCGGCGTCCCCACCGAGCCGCAGTTGCTTGGGTGGCCGGAGATCCGCGCCGGCCGTGACGTCCTGGTCTCGGCGCCCACAGGCTCCGGCAAAACGCTGGCCGCTTTTCTGATCGCCATCGACACGCTGGTGCGCCAGGCCCGCTGCCGCGAACTCCCCGACCGCACCCAGGTGGTCTACGTTTCGCCGCTAAAAGCGCTGAGCAACGACGTCCATAAGAACCTCGAAGTGCCGCTCGCGGAAATCGCCGAGCTGGCCCGCCAGCGCGGCGTTCCGCTGGCGCCCGTACGCGCGGCCCTGCGCACCGGCGATACGCCCCAGTGGGAGCGCCAGCGCATGACCCGCGAACGTCCCCACATCCTGGTCACCACGCCGGAATCGCTCTTCATCCTGCTCACCGCCGGCAAGTCCCGCGAGATGCTGGCGGGCGTGCGCACGTCGATCGTGGATGAGATCCACGCCGTCGCCGACGATAAACGCGGCTCGCACCTGGCGCTCACCCTGGCGCGCCTGGACCGCCTCGTCGAGCAGAATGGCGGCTCGCCCCCGCAGCGCGTCGGCCTCTCGGCCACCGTCAAGCCGATCGAAGAGGTGGCTGCCTTTCTCAGCGACCAGGCCGCGGTGATCGACGTAGGCCACCGGCGCGCCATGGATCTGGCGATCGAAGTGCCGCGCGACGAGCTGGGCGCCGTGGCCAGCACCGAAATGTGGGGCGAGATCTACGACCGCGTGGCTCAGCTTATCCGCGAGCATCGCACCACCCTGGTCTTCGTCAACACGCGCCGCATGTCCGAGCGCATGGCGCACCAGTTGGCCGAGCGGCTGGGCGAAAACGCCGTCCTGCCGCACCATGGCAGCCTCTCGCGCGCGCTGCGCCTGGAGGCCGAGCGGCGTCTCAAGAACGGCGAGCTGCGCGCGGTGGTGGCCACCGCTTCGCTGGAATTGGGAATCGATATCGGCACGGTGGACCTGGTCTGCCAGATCGGCTCGCCGCGCTCCATCGCGGTCG
>CAYRWE010000475.1:0-2279 GCA_964427655.1 uncultured Solibacteraceae bacterium
TTGTTCAGCATGGCGCAGGTGAAGGCCGCCAGGTAATGGCACTTCAGATACGCGCTGGCATAGGCCAGCAGGGCGAAGCTGGCGGCATGAGATTCGGGAAAGCCGTAGAGCGCGAACGAAGTGATGGAGCGCACGATGGCCTCCTGCGCCTCGCCCGCGATGCCGTTGCGCTGCATGCCGGCGCGCAGCTTCACTTCGATCTCCGCCATGCGCTTCTCGGAGCGCTTGAAGCCCATGGCGCGGCGCAGCTCTTCGGCCTCGCCGCCCGTGAAGCCCGCCGCGATCATGGCCATGCGCAGCAGTTGCTCCTGGAAGAGCGGCACGCCCAGCGTGCGCCGCAAGACCGGTTCGAGCGAGGGGTGCAGGCAATCGGGCGCCTCGCGGCCCTGCCGCCGGTTCAAATAGGGATGCACCATCTTGCCCACAATCGGCCCCGGCCGTATGAGCGCCACCTGCACCACGATGTCGTAGAATCGCGCCGGCCGCATGCGCGGCAATGAAGCCATCTGCGCGCGGCTCTCCACCTGGAACATGCCCACGGTGTCGGCCTTTTCGAGAGCCGCGAAAACCGCCGGGTCGTCCTGCGGCAGGTGCGCCAGATCCACCTCTTCGCCATAGGCCGGGGGGATCAGCTTGAGGCTCTCTTCGATCGCCGCCATCATCCCGAGGCCCAGCAGGTCCACCTTGATGATGCCCATGTCGGCGCAGTCTTCTTTATCCCACTGCACCACCACGCGGCCGGGCATGGTGGCCGGCTCCAGCGGCACCACGGAATCGAGCTGTCCCTGGCAGATCACCATGCCGCCGGAGTGCTGGCCGAGGTGGCGCGGCAGGTCCTGCGCCATGCGGTAGAGTTCGAAGAATTTGCGCACGCGCGGGTGGGCCAGGTCGAAGCCGGCCTCGCGGAACTGGCGCTCGGTGGTGTCTTTGGGGTCCTTCCATTCCCAGGCGCGCACCAGGCCTGTGAGCCGTTCGAGCGTCGAGACCTCGAAGCCCAGGGCCTTGCCGACCTCGCGCGCGGCCGAGCGCCCACGATAAGTGATGACGTTGGCAGTCATGGCCGCGCCGAGCCGGCCGTAGCGCTGGTAGACGTACTGGATGGCCCGCTCGCGCCGATCGCCGCTGGGCAGGTCGATATCGATATCCGGCCACTCGCCGCGCTCCTCGGAAAGGAAGCGCTCGAAGAGCAGTTCCATCGCCACCGGGTCGATCGCGGTGATGTGCAGCGCGTAGCACACCGCGCTATTGGCCGCCGAGCCGCGCCCCTGCGCCAGTATGCCCTGCTCGCGGCAGAAGCGCACGATGTCCCAGACGATCAGGAAGTAGCCGGCCAGCCCCAGTTTTTCGATGAGCGCCAACTCACGCTCGATTTGCAGCCGTGCGCGCTCGTGATAAGGCCGGTAGCGCAGGCGCGCGCCCTCATCGACGCGCTTTCGCAGGAACGAAATCTGCGTCTCGCCCTCGCCGACCGGATAGCGCGGAAATTCATAGCCCAGGTCGGCCAGGGTGAACTGGAGCCGCGCGGAGATTTCGCGCGTGCTGGCGAGGGCCTCAGGCAGATCGGCGAACAGTGCCGCCATCTCGGCGGGCGTTTTGATGTGGCGCTCGGAGTTGCGTTCGAGCAGGCGGCCGGCCTCGGCCAGGGTGGTCTTGTGGCGCACCGAAGTGAAGACGTCGAGCAGCTCGCGCTGCGCCGGCTCGGCATAGGCCACGCCGTTCGAGGCCGCCACGGGGATGCCCAGGCGCCGCGCGCGCTCGACGGTGGCCTGGTTGTGCGCCTCTTCCTCGCGGTCGTAATGGCGCTGGATTTCGGCGTAGAGATGGCGCGGGCCGAAGATTTCGAGCAGGCGCTCCGTGGGATGGCGAGTCAGACAGATGAGGCCCCCGGAAAACTCCGCCAGCTCTTCGAGCGTAGCCGCGCCTTCGCCCTTGGCGGCGCGCAGCTTCATGCGCGTGACCAGGCGGCACAGGTTCCGATATCCTTCGCGCGTCTCCGCCAGCAGCGGATAGGAGACCCCATTGGTGCACGTGATTTCGGAACCGATGTGCGCGCGGATGCCGACCTTTTTCGCGGCCATGTGGAAGCGCGGCGCGCCGTAGACGCCGTTGCGGTCCACCAGGGCCATGGCGGGCATGCCGAAATGAGCGCAGGCACCGGCCAGCTCCTCGGGTACCGCCGCGCCTTCGAGGAAGCTGAAGGCCGAGTGGGCGTGCAGCTCCACATAGGCCTCAGTCATAGCAGCCCTCCAGGAACCAGCCGCGCGGCTCGCAGTAGAGGC
>CAYRWE010000476.1:0-2277 GCA_964427655.1 uncultured Solibacteraceae bacterium
AGGGGATCACGGACGGGACGATCCGGCTGTCGATCGGCATCGAGCACGCGGACGACCTGATCGCGGATCTGGCGCAGGCGTTGGGAGTGTTGGGGTAGGGGAATGAAAGTAAAGAACTGCCTCGCTAAGCGGCAGAATAGATACAGGACCAATACTCATGAGCGCGACTGACAGCGATTCACCCCCCGTCCAGCCTACAGCGCAGGATCGGAATCAAGCCGAAGCGCGGCGTGTGCTAAATGCCGCCTGTCCCTTCCGGTGTTGTGCAGTTTGCGGCCTGCAGATCACGACGTGTTTGCAGGTGGCGCATCTGGACCAGAACGCCGGGAACAATGTCCCCGATAACCTCGCGCGCCTGTGTCCGACACACCACTGGATGTATGACGCTGGCCTCTATCCGATCGAAGCGATCCGACTCCTGCAAGCCCATTGGCAAGCAACGAAGGGTGTTCCCGATCACAAGCGGATGAGACCCGCTGGTGTGAAAGCGGCTCGCACACGGAAACGACGTACCGCGGCGCGCAAGGCGGTCGCGACGCGGCAGAAAAATGCTGAGGCGCCCGTATAATTGGCGGCGGCTCGGCGTTCCTTACTCTCGCCAGGGACGCCGTGCTTCCGCTTGAGCGTTGGCCGGTCAGGACATGGCCTGCTGCTGCTCAGGTGGCACCTGTAGCAACTGCGCCATGATCTTCCGCGAAGGCCGTGCCGAAGGTAAAGATGCCGGCAACCCCAGATCATGGAATCTGCCAAGGCCGTTCGAAATGAATGAAATTGCCTTGAGATTGGCGTCACGGCTGTTCGACCAGCCGCTCATTCAGAACCAATACCGAAGCGCCTTCGTCGAGGCGATGGTCGAGCCATATCTGGCGCGCAGCGGATGGCGACATGTTGGCGACAATTGGGCCGGATGGGACTTCGAGCATGAATCCGGCACGCGGCTCGAATTGAAGCAATCGGCTGCTTGGCAAACGTGGGACCCGGTCAAACAAGCGGCGTCACGCGCACCGGCGAAGGCTGGCCCCGGCATTTTTGATATCGCACCGCGAACGGGATGGTTTGACTCTGCCGGGGCGGTATGGACCAAGGAGGCCGGAAGGCCAGCCCATGTGTATGTATTCGCATGGAATGGTCTGTACGGGACCGCCGCCGATCACCGCGACCCCGATCAGTGGCAATTTTTTATTCTCCCGACCACGGCGCTTCCGGCGAAGAAGACGCTCCGGCTTAGTCGGCTGAGAGCAATCGTTGGTGACGCCGGTTCCTTCATGGGGCCTGAGCGATGCGCCGAGGGATTGTTGCCCTATGCGCAACTATCCGTCAGGCACTCAAGTTGTCGTTGATTGGGCGGCAACCCAACTCAGAACTCTGGCGCACCGCGGCGCGCCAGTTGGTCACGCAGACGCTCGCGCGTTTCGGCGTCCTCTCCCGCCCCGTGCTGCCGCTCGACATTGCGACCCCGGGCAGCGGCCTGATCGAGAACGTAGTCGGCCGACTGGATCAATCGCGCGGCTTCCAGTTCCCGCAGAAAATCCCCTGTGGTGATCAAGCTGACTCGCTGATCGACGATGGCCCGGCGCTTCTCTACATCGGTATCCTCGAACAGGAGAAGCGCCTCGGCGGCCGGATCGCTGCGCAAGAACCGTTCAAGCGTCTCGATGGCAGCCTGCTCGCCAAGCCCACGAATGGAGCGGCCTTCTTCCAGGCGCCGTTGCTGGTCGATCCCGATATCCGTCGGAATGATCCTCACCGCGTCCAGGTGGGCATTGATCCATTCGACGATCCGGTCGGCACCGGGCGCGCCGCGAACCCGCGTGGCTTCGACATAAACCGCATCCGGGATACTGACCAGCAGACCCGGCCGGAGCAACACGTCGAGCGCATCCGCCAGCACCACGTAAAGAGTGGCGAAGTATCGGTGACAATAAGGCTGAAAGGCGCGTTCACCGCTGTCCCCGCAACGCTTGGCGCAGCAAGGCGCGTCCGCGTTGGCGCGCCGCAACGTTCGGTCCCGTCATCGGCGCGATCGGAGGCCGCAGGCCCAGTTCGCCCAGCGCGCCGAGCACCTGCACGTAGTCGTCGAAACCGCGCTCACGCAGCGCATGCCAAGTGATCTCCCCGGCAGCATACTGGCGGATCAGCGCGTATCTTTCGGCTTCGGTCATGAAAATCGCCCCTCTCCATTTACCATATACCACAGGTCAAGAGAACGAGTGTGGGCGCCGTCCGCTCAGGTCAGGTAGGAGTGAACGATCTCGATCAGCTCTTCCGCGGCTTTGG
>CAYRWE010000477.1:0-2276 GCA_964427655.1 uncultured Solibacteraceae bacterium
TGGCGAAGATGAGCGGCATGCCGAACGCCAACCGGCTGTACAACTTTCTCGGCGGCCACAGCGTCAGCTTGTCGATGGCGACTCTGCAGCAACTCTCCGGGGCGCTCGGCGTCACGATGGACGAGTTGCTGGGGTCGCCCGCCCGGCACAGGGTGGACGGCACCGGCGGAAGTACCGCCTTCGGGTCGCCCGCCGAACCGCCTAAGGCGGACCGGGCTATCCGAGCCAGCGATGCCTGGCAGGCGTTCGACAGTCTGTCGGCCTCCTTGGAGGCTGTCAGACTCGTGCTTGTCGCAGCGGCGGCTGCCGCCGCGAAGGCCGGTAAGGCCAGCAAGGTTATGGCGCGCTTCGACTGACTGCATCAGGCCCCCAACCCCCCGGGTTGGGGGCCTGTTTGCGTTCCGGGTTCCTCCCGCCCTGCTCCGGGGTGGTTCGGGCCAGCGGCGATCCATCGAACGGAGCAGAATGCCAAGTGCGACTCGAAGACATCGAGTCCAGGAGCATGCAGATGCGTTGCGCGATCTACGCCCGATACAGCTCCGACCTGCAGCGAGTGGAATCCATCGAGGACCAGGTCCGCGTCTGCCGCGCTCGTGCGGAACGCGACGGCTGGACAGTGGTGGAGGTCTTCTCCGATGCCGCCATTTCGGGCGCCACGTTCATCCGTCCAGGCATCCAGGCCCTGATGCAGGCCATCCGCGCGGGCAGCATCGATCTCGTGCTGACCGAGAGCCTCGACCGCATCTCGCGCGATCAGGAGCACATCGCCGCCTTCTACAAGCTGGTCAGCTTCGCCCGGGTGCGCATCGTGACCCTTGCCGAGGGCGATGTGTCCGAACTCCAGATCGGGTTCAGGGGCACCATGGGCGCCCTTTACCTGAAGGATCTGGCCCAGAAGACCAAACGTGGGATGGAAGGGCGCATCCGCGCCGGCCGCAGCCTTGGCAAGCCGCCCTATGGCTACCGGGTCACCCGCAGGCTGTCGACCGACGGCGAGTTGGAACGGGGGCTGCGCGAGATCAACCCCGAGCAGGCCGCGGTCGTTCAGCGGATCTTCGCCGCCTATGCCGGCGGGCTCAGCCCGCGCCAGATTGCCAGGACGCTGAACCAGGAGGGCGTCCCTGGGCCATCCGGCGGGGTCTGGTATGCCGCGTCCATCCTCGGCCGACCTGCCTGCAAGGACGGGCTGCTGCGCCAGCCGACCTATGCCGGCGACCTGACCTGGTGCCGCCGGAGTGCTGCCAAGGACCCGGCGACCGGCCGGCTCGTGCGCCGGATCAATGATCCGGGCGAAGTCGTGACACAGCCAGCACCGGAACTGCGCATCATCGACCAGGACCTCTGGGACCGCGTCCAGGCCCGGCTGGCTGCCGAGAGCGTCGCCGGCCGTCGCATTGCGAAGGAGCCGGGCACAGCTGGTGGCTACTGGGAGCACCGCCGGCCGCGCTACCTGCTCACCGGCAAGGTGTTCTGCGGCTGTTGCGGCCGGCCGTTCGCGGCGATCGGCAAGGACTACCTGGGCTGTCCGGCGGCACTGAATGCCGGCTGCCGCAACACCCGGCGGCTGCGCCGGAGCCGGCTTGAGGCCCAAGTTCTGGCCACACTGGGCAGCCAGTTCATGGAGCCGGCGTTGGTGGAGGCGTTCATCGCGGTTTTCAACAAGGAATGGACCCGACTGGGCGCCGAGATCACTGCGCAGGCCGATGCCCAGCGCCGGGAGATGGCCGCAGCCTCGCGCAAGATCGACCACCTGGTTGACGCCATCAGCGACGGCGGCCGCAGCCCGAGTCTGCGAGCCAAGCTAGCGGAGCTGGAAGCGCATCGGGATCGGATCGCGGCGGCTATGGCGCTTCCCGCCACCCGACCACCGGCGCTGCATCCTGGAATTGCTGAGATGTACCGCGCGAAGGTGGCTGATCTCCGGCGTGCAATGGCCGGCGCGGACGATCACGCGGCGCTGGAAACCGCACGGGCCCTGATCGAGAAGGTGATCATCACCCCGCCGGAACACGACGACGATCCGCCCGGAATCGAACTGATCGGCGACCTGGCCGAACTGCTTCGGGCAGCCGGCATGAACCCCACACCTCAGGGTAATGCTACCTCAGCCCAAGATGTTCTCAGCGTGTTCGCGAGTTCGGTAAAAGCGGGTCCAGGGGCCTCTCGGCCCCTTGCAGGTCCAGGGCGGCGCCCTGGTCTTTCTTATGCCCCCTACGCCCGGGTAATATTCCAGAACAGCGGCAGGCCGGTCAGCACGCCATGCAAATCCGCCCGGT
>CAYRWE010000478.1:0-2265 GCA_964427655.1 uncultured Solibacteraceae bacterium
TCAGGTTGGTCAGCGGGCAGCCCTGATGGCAGAAGGGCACGCCGCAATCCATGCAGCGGGCGGCCTGTTTGTTCAGGTTGTCCTGGGGAAGCGGAAGGTAGATCTCGAACCAGTCGTTGATGCGTTCGGTCACGGGGCGGCGCCCGGCCTGTTCGCGCGTGTATTCGAGGAATCCCGTTGCCTTACCCATTAGCGCACCCCCGCCGTGACTTGCTGGCCGACTTCTTGAGCGGCCGCTCCGGCCAGGAAGGCGGCCTGTTCGCGGGCGCGGCGCTCGGCCAGCACCCGTTTGAATTCCTGCGGAAACACCTTGACGAATTGAGGCAGCCTCTGCTCCCAACCCTCCAGCACGCGGCGGCCGCGCGGGCTGCCGGTAGCGGCCACGTGCCGCTCGATGAGCGAACGCAGAATGGGGATATCCTCCTCGGAGACGGGTTCCAGATCCACGCTGGCTCTATTACAGCGCTTTTCGGCGAAATCGCGGTCTTCATCCAGGACATACGCAAATCCGCCGCTCATTCCGGCGGCGAAGTTGCGGCCGCATTTGCCGAGCACGACCACCCTTCCATTGGTCATGTACTCGCAGCCGTGGTCGCCCAGGCCTTCCACAACCGCTTCGGCGCCGGAGTTGCGGACGGCGAAGCGCTCGCCGGCCATGCCGTTGAAGTACGCCTCACCGCTGGTGGCGCCGTAAAGCGCCACGTTGCCGATGACGATGTTCTCTTCGGGCAGGAACGTGGAGCTGCGCGGCGGATAGACCGCCAGCTTGCCGCCCGAGAGGCCTTTGCCGACGTAATCGTTGGCATCGCCCTCCAGTTCCAGGGTGACGCCTTTGGCCAGAAACGCGCCGAAGCTCTGCCCGGCCGAGCCGGTGAAATGGAAGTGGATGGTATCGTCCGGCAGGCCGGCGGAGCCGTAGCGGCGCGCGATCTCACCCGAGAGCATGGCGCCCACCGTGCGGTGGACGTTGCGTATGGGCATCTTGATTTCGATGGGCACGCGGTTCTCGAGAGCGTCGCGGGCATGATCGATGAGCTTGTAATCGAGCGCCTGGGCGAGGCCGTGATCCTGGGCTTCCACGCAGCGCCGGGCGATGCGCGCGGGCACCTGCGGGTCGTAGAGGATGGAGGAGAAATCCAGGCCCTTGGCTTTCCAGTGGTCCACGGCCTTGCGGGCTTCCAGCATGTCCACGCGGCCGACCATCTCGTCGAAGGTGCGGAAGCCCAACTGGGCCATGTAGCCGCGCACCTGTTCGGCGATGAAGAAGAAGAAATTGATGACGTTTTCGGGCGTACCGGCGAAGCGCGCGCGCAGGCGGGGGTCCTGGGTGGCGATGCCCACCGGGCAGGTGTTGAGGTGGCACTTGCGCATCATGATGCAGCCCATGGCCACCAGCGGGGCGGTGGAGAAGCCGAACTCCTCGGCGCCCAGCAGCGCGGCGATAGTGACGTCGCGCCCGGTTTGCAGCTTGCCGTCGGTCTGCACGCGGATGCGGCCGCGCAGATCGTTCAACACGAGCACCTGCTGGGTTTCGGCGAGGCCCAGTTCCCAGGGGATGCCGGCGTGGCGTATGGAGCTGAGAGGCGATGCGCCCGTGCCGCCGCTGTCGCCGGAGATCAGGACCACGTCGGCGTGGGCCTTGGAAACACCGGCGGCTACCGTGCCGACACCCACCTCGGCCACCAACTTGACCGAGATGCGGGCCTGCGGGTTGACGTTCTTGAGATCGTAGATGAGCTGCGCCAGGTCCTCGATGGAGTAGATGTCGTGGTGCGGGGGCGGGGAAATCAGCCCCACGCCGGGGATGGAGTGGCGCACGCGGGCGATGACCTCGTCGACCTTATGGCCGGGCAACTGGCCGCCCTCGCCGGGCTTGGCGCCCTGGGCCATTTTGATCTGCAGGTCGTCGGCATTGACCAGGTAATTGGTGGTGACGCCGAAGCGTCCGGAGGCCACCTGCTTGACGGCGCTGCGGCGGTTGTCGGCGAAGCGCTCCTCGTCCTCGCCGCCCTCGCCGGTATTGGAGCGCGCGCCCACGCGGTTCATGGCGATGGCCAGGGTCTCGTGGGCTTCCTTCGAAATAGAGCCGAAGGACATGGCCCCGGTGGCGAAGCGCTTGACGATCTCGGCGGCCGGCTCGACCTCATCGAGCGGGATGGGCTGCGGGGCGCTCTTGATATCGAGCAGGCCGCGCAACGTCAGCAGGTGCACGTTCTGCTTGTCGATCAGGTCCGTGTATTCCTGGAACGTCTGGAAGCTCTCCTG
>CAYRWE010000479.1:0-2256 GCA_964427655.1 uncultured Solibacteraceae bacterium
GGCGGCCAGCATCACGGCGTCGTCTTCGCTGAGGCGCAAGGGCGCGGGCAGGCGGCGCATGGCGGCGGGCAGGGCAAGCAAGCGGGCACTGGAGGCATGCTGGAGGCCGCTGACGCGGCAGGGCAGGAAACGGCCGGGAGACAGGCCGAGTCGATCGACGCGGGCGACGCTGACAGAGGCCGAAGAGGTGACGCCCTGATCGAGTAGGAAGTCCTGGCGGCTCCAGACGCCGGGATCGTGATACGTCTGAGAGTCAAGAGGCCAGCGAACGGTGAGGCGGACGCGGCCTTCGATGGGAGCTTGCGCATCTTCGGCGTCGGTGACCACTTCAACGTCGGATACGCGCAGATCGATTCGCTGCGTGGGCTGAGTTGTGGTGGGGGAGTCGACGCTCTGCTCGATCTCGCCGCGTAGCGAGCCGGCGTCAATGACGGTTCCTTCGACGGTGCGGAGCAGATTGTCAGAGAGAGCTGCCAAGGCGGGTGCGGGCGCAGGGTGCGGCTCCATTTCGGCGCACCACGCGCCGAGGAAGAGCCAGAGCAGACCGATCGGCAGCCAGGCAATGGATTGAGCGCGGAGCGCTGCGATACCGCACAGAGCGGCCGTGACTGCGAGTGCGACCAGCACCTGGCCAGGCACGATCCAGAGCCAGTTTGCAGCGATGATTCCGGCAGCGAAGAGCCATGCGGCGTGGAAGAGAGGGACGGCGCCCAGGCCGGCGGGAGAAGCGGCAGAGGTTTGCGCGGAGTTGGACGTGGCGTCTTGCATTGCGCCTGAAAACTGAAGAGCTGGTGTTGGGGACAAGCCTATCAGGAGCGACGCAGGTGAACCACTGTTTCGATGTGAAAGGTCTGGGGAAACAGGTCGGCGAGCGTAAGGGACTCGATGCGGTAGCCGGAATCGGTGAGAGTGCGCAGGTCGCGGGCCAGGGTGGCCGGGTCGCAGGAGACGTATGTCAAGGCGGGGACCGCAACCGCAGAAAGAAGCGCGCAGGTCTCCGCGCCGAGGCCAGTGCGCGGCGGGTCGACAACAATGAAGTCGGGGACCGCGTCACCAGGGCGCGCTGCTTTATGGCCCTGGCGGAGAAAGTCGAGCGTGGTTGCGCGCACCGGGATGCCCGCGGTTCTCTTCAGGTTCTGGGCCAGCGCCTGGGTAGAAGAGGGAGCGGATTCGACGGCAATCACGCGGGCAAAGCTGGCGGTGAGCTGCCGGGCAAACAGACCTACGCCGGCGAATAGATCCCAGGCCAGCGCGCCCTGCTGGCCTGCCGTGACCTTTTCTACCAGAGCATCGACCAGCCATCGATTGACTTGAAAGAAGGCGCCGTGGTCCACGCGATAGTCAAAACCGGCGGCGCGATAGGCGAGTGAAGATGCGCCCCATTGCGCGATGGTGCGCGGCGGCTGGGCAGGCCCCCGCTTTCCCGGGTGGCCTTCCGCAACAAGCTCTGCGCCGGCGAGAGCAGGAACTCGTTCTTTAAGCATTTGGGCAAAGTCGTCAAAGCGCACCTTGGCGGGGTTCGCCGTAAAGACGCTTGCCAGCAGGGCGGTTTCTGCCGGATCACAGAAGAGCGAAATCTCGGAGATGCGCAATGCCGGGGCAGATCGGCGGGCCACTTCGGCGATGGTTTTTGCTGCGCTCACCAGCAGCGGGGCCGAGATTGGGCACTCGGTGATGGAGATGACGGCATGGGAACGGGGGCCGCGATAGCCGGGATTTCCCGCTGCGTCGAATGCCAGGCGGATGCGATTGCGGTAATGCCACGGCTCGGCAGCCAGGACCGTGATGGGCCCGGGAACGGCAACGCCACCGCGCTCCAGCGTTTCGCGCAGGATGGCTTGCTTGAATGCGAGTTGGGATTCGTAACCGGCGTGCTGATACTGGCATCCGCCACAAGGGCCAAAGTGGGGGCAGACGGGCGTGATCCGCTCGGGAGCGGCGGTGAGGACTTCTTCGATTTCGGCAGTAGAGTAGGCGGATTTGCTCTCAGCGATGCGAATGCGCGCCTGCTCGCCGGGCAACGCCAGCGGAACAAAGACGGCCTTGCCTTCGAGACGGGCCAGGAATGCGCCGCCATAGACGGGCTTGCCGATTTCAACGAGTTGCGATGCGGCGGGGGGCTTCATTGCTGGCTCATGTAGAACAAGCTCAGGCGCGGCAGGTTGTAGTGGACCAGCAGTTGCTTTTGGACAAACTGATGTTCCACCTGGCGCAGTTGCACGGCGCCCATGCGGCTGCGATAGGGAGCCAGTTCGC
>CAYRWE010000480.1:0-2242 GCA_964427655.1 uncultured Solibacteraceae bacterium
CGCGCGTCTCCAGATCCACCAGCACCTTGTCCCAGGCGTAGTAGAGCTGGCCCGAGAGCGCCGTCAATTCTCCGGCTTTAGCGGGCAGATCGGCCGCATGGGCCTTAAGTGAATCCGCGTCCGCCGAGACCGTCGCGATGGCCGAGTAATCGCCCCCGGCCGCCTTGCGCCGCGCCTCGGCGCTCGCTTGCCACAGGGCATCGCTCTCGGCGACCTCGTTTTTCAGTGCGCCCAGGCGCGCGTCCAGGTCGGGCTTCTTCTCCGGCCAGTCGGCTTCGGCGCGCTCAATGGCCGCCGTCACTGGCGCCAGGTCGAACGCGTGAACCGCGTTGTAATCGCGCCCCATCTCCTGGAGCGCCTGGGGCAGGTGCTGCTTGAGATCGATCCAGTGAGCCGCGTCCTTTTCGATGGCCGCCGCTTCGGATACACCCGCGCTGCGCAGCCCGCGCTCCTGGGCCAGCAGCGCTTCGGCGCGCTCGCGGTCCGTGCGGCGGTTGGCTTTTTCGAGAGCGTTGAGATCGGCCATGCGCTGGCCGGCCGACGCCAGTTCGCCGGATGCCTGGCCAAGCGCGCCGGGCCATGCGCGGCTGGCGGGAACGGCGGCATAAAGCGCGGCCTCGCTCTCCAGATCGCGGCCGACTTCCGCCTGCGCCCCCTGGACCTGTTTCTGCGCCGCCGCCAGCGCCGCGCGCTCGCTATCGATCTGCGCGCGCACGCCGCGCGGCAGATCGTCGAAGCCCGCCAGCAGCACGGCAACGATCAGAACGCTCAGCAGAACCGCGAAAAACTTCAATGTGCCTCGGCTCATGAATGGGGGCCTCAGGCCTTGCTGCCTCGATAGACGGTGACGTCGCCCGGATTGATCGTCTTGTACATGGTGACCGCGAACGGCTCGCTCTCGGCTTTGCGGAGGGCCAGCAGCCGGCCGCCATCCTGCTCGCGGAATTCCCAATAGTAGAATCCGCTCGATGGACCCGAGCCGCCCGGGTGTGCCTTCACCTCGCGGCTCAGAATATAGAACCAGGTCTTGCCGTCGAACTCGAAATTGTCGGCGGTGTTCTGGCGCTCGTCCATTTGGGCCAGGTCGTCTTCGGAGAGGCCCAAATCCTCGATGGTCAGTTTGCGCGGGTCGCTGTGCAGGGCGGTCTCCTCATCTTCCCCGCCCTGCATGGCGCGCAGGATCGCGCGCCGCCCGCGATACGGACCGCTCACCTCGATCCAGCCGCGCACGCCGGCTTCGAAACTGGTGGCGTGGTCGGCCGTGAAATCGAGGTCTGTCATGTCGTCGCCCGCGCCGGCGATCGAGATGGCATCGCCCGCGCGGGCATCCGACGGTTTCAAATCGGCCAGGTCGGTTTCAGGCATAGGAGTTGGCGCGGAAGGCGCCTTGGCGGCGGGCTTCTTGGCGAGCTGCACCAGCACCATCACCAGCAGCGCGCCCAGAATGCCCACTAGCGTCAGGGTGATCATGGCGCGCTACGCTTCGGTCTTCTCCCCGGCCTTCCGGCCAGTGGCCAGCGATGACGATGGCGCGGGAAGTTCTTTCGGCATAGTGGGAGGCCGCGGCTGCGCGGGCTTCTGGCGTTCCTTCTTCAAGGCTTCCAGCTCGGCATCCACGCCGTGCCCGCCAAGGGCGGCGAATTGCGCCTCCAGGTCTTCGTCCTTACCAGCCGAGCCGAGCTCGTCGAACGCCTTGGCGGTGGCTTCCTCTTTGGCCACGGTCTCCTCGAAGCGATTCAGGGCCGAAAAGGCGTTATCGGCGCTGCCCACCCCGGCCATGGCTTCCGCCACCTTGCGCTGCGCCGCGGCTGCATTCTTGCGCGCCACCAGGGTGGTCGCGGTGCGCTCGCCTTCCTCGATCTTCTGCTTGAGTTCGCCCACCTGCTGCTTGAGCTTGGCGCTGGTCTTCTGGGCCGCATCCACGGCCGTCTGCATCCCGGCCACTTGCTTGTCGCACTCGGCCTTCTTGGCCAGCGCTTTACGCGCCAGGTCTTCGTTGCCGGCGTCCAGCGCCTGCCCGGCGCGGTCCTTCCACTCCTGCGCCTGGCGCACGTAGTTCTGGTATTCCGCGTCCAGGCGGTTGTAGTTGCTCATGGCCACCGCGGACGCCCGCACCACGTTGTTCAGCTCATTCTTCATGTCGGCCACGGTCTGCCTGACGGTGGCCTCGAACGTGGCATCCTCGACGACATCCACGCCCTGGTTGGCCTGCCCGCGCGCCACGCGCCCCAGGCGGCCGAAA
>CAYRWE010000481.1:0-2231 GCA_964427655.1 uncultured Solibacteraceae bacterium
GCACCACGTTGTCGGCCGGCACGGGCGAAGTGAAGATGCCCGGGCTGGCCGGCTGCACGGCCACATTCACGGTCACGCTGGCGGCGCCCACGTTGACGGTCACGGGAACGCTCGCTCCCGGCGTAACCTGGCAGGGAACCTGGAAGGTCAACTGTTGCTGGCCGTTGATACTCGAGGCGCTATAGATGGGAGCCGGGGTTCCAGCGAACGCGACGCTGACCACGGTCCCGGCGGTCCCTAGAGCGATCTGGGTGGGCATTTCGCCGGCGATCTGGCTGCCCGCAATTCCCTGAATGCCCGGGGCGATGCCCGGCGCGATGATGGCCGCGATGGCGCACGGGGAAAGCGACCCCTGCTGGAAGCCCGCGGCGTTATAGAAGCTGGCCGAGGTGAGTACCGGACCCGGCGGCGTAACGGTCAGCGTGAAGGTCTGCGTATAGCTTCCGGCCGTGGCGGTTACGGTTACGCTGCCGACCGTGCTCCCCGCCGTCACCGTTACCTGAGCCTGTCCGCTGCCGTTGCTGGTTGCGCTGGAAGCCGAGAGCGTGGCGGAGCCGGCCGTGACCGCGAACTGCACGGGGTAATTCGCCAGCGGCTGGCCGTTGCTGCCGTTCACGGTTACCACCAGGGGCTGAGCAAACGCCGCGCCGGTGATGGCGCTCTGCTGGTCGCCTGAATTCTTTACCAGCCCGCTGAGCTGAACGTTGGCGGTCTCGCTGAAGGTGTTCGATATCGCCACGTTGCCGGTGAGTGCAACCTTGACCTGAACGGCTCCCACGGCGGAACTGGAGAGAGTTAGAGTGGTGGAGACCGTGCCGTCATTGGCGGAAGTGGCGGTCGCGGGCGTCACCGTACCAGCGGTGGAAGGTGCCACCGTGAAGGTGACAGCCTGGCCTGAGATGGGATTACCGGACACATCCGTCACTTTGGCAACCAGGGCCGACGCCAAGGCATGGCCCGGAGTGGCGCTCTGGCTGTTGCCGCTGACGATCTGGATCATGCCGGGAGTCGCGGCGGCCGTCACGGTGTACTGGAGCGGATAGCCGGCGTAGCCGAATTCGTCAAAGCCGCCTTCAGTACCGGCCGGTCCGGGGGTGGTATTGGTTTGGATCTTCGTCACGCCGCCCACCAGGACGTAGTAGCCGCCGGAACCAGCCGTGCCACCGAAAACCGGCGTGCAAGTCGCCGTGCCGGTACTATCGGTGAGGACCGACCCCGGGTCCGCGCTAGGCCCGGTCGCGCAGGCGATGGTGGAGGTGGCAGTCGAGCTGGCGTTGATCAGGCGCACCGAAATTCCGGGTACGGGAGCGCCGCCCGTGAAGCCCGAACTCATGACGGTGAGAGTGATGGGAGTCGCGCCGCGCGTCCCGGACTGCCCGGAGACCGAACCGACCTGATAAAGTGGTATGCCTCCATAAAAGGGCGCGCTCACGGAAACCTCGGGGGAGCCTATCGGAAAGCTCGTCGAGGGAATCGCCTGGCTCAGCACGAAAGTGACGGAAGGCGTTCCCGCCGAGGCGACGATCTGGCTCTGAAGGTAAGCCGCTCCGCCTGCGCCGGCCCCGTTAGGGTAAGGCTGGCTGCTGCTGGAAGTGCCATCGGCCGCCGTAGTTGTGGTGCTACCCACATCCACGTTTCCAAGATTGGTCCAGGTGATGGTCGCTCCAGTGACCGGATTGCCATTGGCGTCGGTGGCTTTGACCACCAACGGTTCGTAATTTCCGAAATTGGAGCTGGTGCAACCGGAGCAGATCAATTGCCCATCGCCCGACACAATTGAAAGATTGGCAACCGTTTGTGCGAATCCGGCGCTCGCGAGTGCGGCGAGCAGGCCGGCTAAAGCAAGAAGCCTGAATTTAGACAAGGATAACCTCCTCAGGTTCCTAGAAACACGTTTGGATGGAGGACGCGGAGAGACCCGTAGTTTATCACCTCTCACGGGCCGGGGAACAAAAAAAGAGGGGAGCCGAAGCTCCCCTCTTCAAGTAACTGCTAAGGCTCTATCTAGTGAGCGAAGGTCTCGCCCGCCGATATCGGAGCCGGCGTGACGCCGCGGAACTCCAACGTATTCAAGGAACCGTTCGGAGCTACGTACAGCGTGCCCGCTTCCATGACCAACGCCAGGTAGCTGGAGATGATGCTGTGGACACCGACATCGGTGATAGCAGCATATCCGTGCGCGCCCTGGAAGTTGCAGACGCCGATCACATAGCCGGTCCAGGAATTGCCGG
>CAYRWE010000482.1:0-2229 GCA_964427655.1 uncultured Solibacteraceae bacterium
GCGCGATGTGCGGCCAGGTGACGTGGACGAAGCTGGCGAAGCGGCCGCCGCCGTCAATACTGACCGCCTCGTGCAGTTCGCGCGGGACGCTCTGAACCGCCGCACTCATCATCACCATGGCGTAAGAGAATGACCACCAGGCGGTGACCAGTACCATCAACCAGAGCGCCAGCCCGGGATCGCCTAGCATGAGTCCGGGCTCGACGCCGATGCTCTCGAGGCCAAAGCGGATCAGTCCGTAGGATGGATTCAGAATCCACAGCCAGAACACGCCAACCACTGCCATCGACAACGTCCACGGTACCAACAGGGCCACGCGCAGCGCGATACCCAACCGACCCAGCGATTGCAGCAACAGTGCACTGACCAGACCCACTGGCAACACGACGGCAAGCGTGCTCAGCACGTAGATCAGCGAATTGCGGCTGAGCTGCAGGAATTCTGCGGAGGACAGCACGGCGGCGTAGTTCGCCAGTCCGACAAAGCCCTCGATCGCGTAGTAGCGGGTCTTCTGGACCGAGATCCATACGACCAGGGCCGTCGGATACAAAGTGACGGTCAACAGTAGCACGACGACCGGCGCGAACCAGAGCCAGGGGCGAGGCCGCCCGCTGCGGCGGCGCGACACCATATTCATAGTGAAACGCTACCCCCGTTCGACAAGATGTGCCGAGCGGGCAAATCAGAAGGACCGCGCTCTCCTCTCGAGAACATCGTTTCCTTCCTCACCGTCCAAGCCGCGATGCTGCATATGCTTGCCAATCCGGGACCTGATCGCGGGTGCACCAACGCGGTGACGCTGAGCGTGGTGCACGGGCCAATGGAGCAGAGCCTCGGTTCCGAACGCCGAGCTGACTTGATGTCGCGCACCGCTATGCCGCGCTTCCGCGGCGCCGAGGAGGTTGCGGCGATGGTGTCCTGGCAGTGCGGCCCCGAGTTCATGTTCTCGGCTGGCATCGTGTTCGATCCCTCCGGCGACCTGGTGAAACCGGATCAGTCCAGGTACGAGCCTCCGTTAACGCTGAGCCAATCCTCCTGGAACGCTATTCCAATAGCAGGCAAGGAGCCGAAGGTCAACCCGTCGAGCTCACGGCGGCCGCCCCGCTGCTGGTCGCGAGCGCGACAGGCTGTGAATACGCACCGAACCAGGACCCCGTCCCAACGCGCAGTAACAAACTGAATTTACAGACGGAGTCAGTAAACAGGTGGGGGCCCGGTCGGCGCCGATCGGGACCCCACAAAGGCCGCAGTTTATAGAGCGAATTCAAAGCCTTATTCTACATCAGCGCCGGGGTCCCGTCGGCATGCCGGATCACAGCCTAGGCTTCCATCTGCGCATGGTGGCCGAGTTCGCCGGCGCCCGTGCCGCCTACGAGCGCGCGTTGGCCATCGGCGAGAAGGCCTTCGGACCGGATCACCCGGACGTCGCCACCTACGTGAACAACCTCGGCAGCGTGCTCCGGGCCCTCGGCGACCTCGCCGGCGCCCGCGCCGCCTATGAGCGCGCGCTGGCCATCGATGAGAAGGCCTTCGGACCGGATCACCGGAAAGTCGCCATCCGCGTGAACAACCTCGGCAACGTGCTCCATGACCTCGGTGACCTCGCCGGCGCCCGTGCCGCCCACGAGCGCGCGCTGGCCATCAAAGAGAAGGCCTTCGGACCGGATGACCCTGAAGTTGCTGCGGCCGTGAACAACCTCGGCGGCGTGCTCCAGGTCCTCGGCGACCTCGCCGCTGCCCGTGCCGCCTTCGAGCGCGCGCTGGCGATCGATGAGAAGGCCTTAGGACCGGATCACCCCGATGTCGCTATCGCCGTGAACAACCTCGGCGGCGTACTCCAGTCTCTCGGCGACCTCGGCGGCGCACGTGCCGCTTACGAGCGCGCGCTGGCCATCAATGAGAAGGCCTTCGGACCGGATCACCCGAACGTCGCCATCCACGTGAACAACCTCGGCGGCGTACTCCAGTCTCTCGGCGACCTCGGCGGCGCACGTGCCGCTTACGAGCGCGCGCTGGCCATCAATGAGAAGGCCTTCGGACCGGATCACCCGAACGTCGCCATCCACGTGAACAACCTCGGCGGCGTGCTCCAGGTCCTCGGCGACCTCGCCGCTGCCCGTGCCGCCTTCGAGCGCGCACTGGCGATCGATGAGAAGGCCTTCGGACCGGATCACCGTAATCGTCCGGCCTGAACCGTAGGGCGCGGGCGGCTGCGGGGGGGCGTTTATG
>CAYRWE010000483.1:0-2226 GCA_964427655.1 uncultured Solibacteraceae bacterium
CAAACACCACCCGCGCCAGCCGCGTGTGGACGACGGCCCCGGCGCACATCGGGCACGGCTCCTTGGTGACATACAGCGTGCAATCCGTCAGCCGCCAATCTCCCGCCACCTCTTCCGCCTGCGTCAACGCCAGCATCTCAGCGTGCGCGGTGGCGTCTTTGAGGAGCTCCACCTGGTTGAACGCTCTCGCGATGACCCGTCCCTGGCGAGCCACTACGGCTCCGATGGGCACCTCGTCCGCGGCGTAGGCCCGGGCGGCCTGGCGCAGGGCTTCGCCCATGAAATAATGGTCGCTCTCCAAATCGATGATCGGCTCGCCCATTAAAAGCGCCTCCTGGCTTCCTGGATATCAAGCGCGATCTGCCCGCGCAGCTCGGCGAGGGAGGGGAATTTCTGTTCGTCGCGCAGCTTATCCACAAAAGTCAGCTCCAGCTCATGGCCGTAGAGACCGCCGGAGAAATCGAGCAGGTGGGCTTCGACCCGCAATTCCGGTTTGGAGCTTTGAAGCGTCGGGCGATAGCCGATGTTCAGGACCGCGTGGCAGGAGTGGCCGCCGCCCTTGGCGCGTACGGCATAGACGCCCCCGGGCGGCAGGGCCAGGCCGGCGACGGCGATGTTGGCGGTGGGAAAACCCAGGTCGCGTCCCAGGCCGTCGCCGCGAACCACCGTGCCGGCCAGGGCGTAGGCGCGGCCGAGCATCTGGCTGGCGGCGTCGAGGTTGCCGTCGTGAATGGCTTTGCGGATGCGCGTGCTGCTGATGGGCTCACCGTCGAGCGAAACCGCGGCCAGGGCGTGGACGGCAAACTTCAATTCCTCGCCGATGCGCCGGAGCAGCTCGACGTTCCCGCTGCGCTTGTAGCCGAAGGCGAAATCGGCGCCGACGCAGAGGCTTTGCAGCCGGCCCAGGTCGCGGGCCAGCCCGCGGATAAACTGGTCGCCTGTCTGGCGGCTGAAGGCTCCGTCGAAATGAATCAGCAACAGCACGTCGGCGCCCAGCGCTTCGACGGCGCGCAGGTTTTGGGGCAGGGAATAAATCTGCGGCGGGACGCGGTCCGGGGCCACCACGGCGTTGGGATGGCGATCGAACGTGAGCACCAGCGAGATCGCCTCGTGGCGCCGGGCGTCGATGACGGTTTGGCGGATGATCTGCTGATGGCCCAGGTGCACGCCGTCGAAGACGCCGATGGCCGCGCAGACTTTTCGGTCCGGGGAATTCAGCTCGCTGGCGGCGTGAATGATTTTCATTCCTCAGCCGCGGGCCAGTTTGAGAAACGGGATCACGTGCTTCTCGAGCTCGCGCGCGGTCAGCTTGAGGATGGCATCGAGGGGGATGGCCTGGGCGGCGTCGAACTTGCCCGACGTGACTCGGCGCAGGGCGGACAAATGGGCGCCGCAGCCGAGCTTCTGGCCCAGCTCGTGAGCGATGCTGCGCACGTAGGTGCCTTTGGTGCAGGCCAGGATGAATTGGGCGAGGGGTTCCTGGTAAGCGGTGAAACGGAAGTTGTAAATATGGACCAGGCGCGCCTCGCGTTCGACCTCGATGCCTTTGCGCGCGAGCTTGTAGAGCGGCACGCCGGCTTTCTTGATCGCCGACACCATCGGCGGCGTCTGCATCAGGTCCCCGATGAAGGGCGCCGCCGCCAGGTTCAACTCTTCGAGGGTCATCGGCGGGACCGGCAGCGAGGCGACCAGCTCCCCGTCTGAATCGTAGCTATCGGTCGATTCGCCGAATTTCATGGTTCCCTCATAGACCTTGTCATCGGACATGAGTTTTTCGGAGAGCTTGGTGCCGCGGCCCAGCACGATGATGAGCAGCCCGGTGGCATTGGGGTCGAGCGTGCCGCAGTGGCCGACTTTCTTGATGTTGAAATGGCGGCGTATGGCATCGACCACGTCGTGCGAGGTTGGCCCGGCCGGCTTGTCCACCAGCAAAGCCCCGTCCAGCGGGGAAAATTCTTGCATCATGCTCCGGATTACTTAATCGGTTTTCCCCCGCCGCGCAAACCAATCCGGCGGAGTGCGCCCGTCTCCGGGCGCAGCGGGCAACGAGTAGCGGCTGATTCCGGATGTTCGAATGGCCTGGCCCAATCAGAACCCGCGGTCCGCGCTCTCGGGTGGGGCAGCAAACGCGAATGAGCGGTCGCCGGGTACAAGCCTCAAGTCAGCCGGTATCCGGCGCCCGCTGCGTCCGGGGACGCTGCTCTTTACACTTATATTTTTGCTCTA
>CAYRWE010000484.1:0-2222 GCA_964427655.1 uncultured Solibacteraceae bacterium
GCCGCTCTGCCCCATGCCCAGGCCACGCTAAGCTTCTCGTCTCTGCTCGGCGAACTGTCGGTTGGCTTGGTCTATGGGCTTACGCTGGCGCTGCTGAATGAGATGCTGCTCTTCGCCGGTCAGATCGCCGGCCTGCAGTTCAGCTTCTCGCTGGTCAATCTGCTCGACCCGGCTTCGGCCATTCAGACTCCGCTGATGGGTGAACTCTTTCAGTTGATGGGCACACTGGTGGTGCTGGCTGCCGGGCTGGACCGTATCCTGCTGGCCTCGATGGTGCGCAGTTTTCACGCCGCCCCGCTGGGCAGCTACGTGCTTCTGCCCACGTCGGCCGCGCAGATTGTGCGCGCCGCCGGGGGCGTCTTTCTGGCCGCCGTCGAACTTGCCGCTCCGGTGCTGGCAGCCACTCTGCTGGTCGAGGTGGCCGTGTCCCTGCTGGGAAAACTCAGCCCCCAGTTGCCGGTGATGTCGCTGACTGTTCCGCTGAAGACGTTAACCGGCTTTGCCATCCTGACCGGCTCGCTGGCCCTGTGGCCGCGCTTCATCGAGGCGCGTTTCTCAGGACTGCTGGACCTGGCTGAGCGGTTGATCTCCGCGCATCCGCAAGGGCCGCTTCCTGGGTTGGGGGGCTAGACCATGGCCGGAGAGCGCACCGAACAGGCAACCCAGCATCGCCGCGACAAGGCTCGCAAAGAAGGCGACCTGTTGCACAGCCGCGAACTGTCGGCCGCGGCCGGAACACTGGCCGGAGTCCTCGCCCTGGGGATGGTGGGCACGCGGACTCTGGAGGCCTGGCGGGGAGCCTTTGCCAACTTCCTTGACCTGGGAGCCGCGGCTCACTGGGAGCCGGCCGAGATCCAGCCCACGCTTTACGCGCTCCGGCGGCTCTCGTTGTTGGTGCTCGCGCCTTTAGGGACAGTGATGGCCGCAGTGGCCATGGCTGCACTGGCGGTGGGCATTCTTCAGACCGGCGGGGTCAATTTCTACGCCGGCGCAATCGGTTTCAAGCTGGACCGGATCAACCCGATCACCAACCTGAAAAACCTCTTCTCGCTGCGCGCCGCATCCCGGCTCGCGAAATCTCTGCTCCCCGCCGCACTGCTCGGGGTCTTCGCTGTGCAGCGTATCGGCCGCCAATTGACCATACCTCCGTTCTCGACGGCCCGGCTGGAAATGCTGGGCTCGGATGTGTACGGGTTGCTGGTGGCCGCCTCCTGGCTTCTCTTCGGCTGGTCGGCCATCGACTACCTGGTCGAGTGGCAGTCCCGCGAGTCGCGCCTGAAGATGAGCCGCCAGGACCTGCGCGACGAGTACAAGGAGACGGAAGGCAATCCGCAGATTCGCTCGCGCATCCGCGGCCTGCAGCGCCAGATGCGTCGCCGCCGGGTCAAGGCCGATGTCTCGCGTGCTGCCGTGGTCCTGACCAATCCCACTCACTATGCCGTGGCCCTGGCCTTCGACTTCGGCACCATGGACGCGCCCAAGCTGGTCGCCAAAGGCCGCAACCTGCTGGCCGAGGAGATCAAGGCCGAGGCTCGCTGGGCCGGGGTTCCGATCATTGAAAACCCGCCCCTGGCCCGGTCGCTTTACCGCTCGGTGGAAGTCGGCCAGCCCATCCCGGTAGATCTCTACGCCGCCGTAGCCGCCATTCTGGCCTATCTCTACCGCCAACGGGTAGAGGCTGAGATGCGCGACCGCCGGGCCCGCGAAGCCGCCCGCTCCGCGGTTTCACCTTTTGGAGGAGCATCGCGATGAGTTCCGCCGTTCTTCCCGCCAATTCACTGGGGGTTCAATCGATTCTTCAGCGGTTGCGCGAGTACGTGTTGCCGCTGGCCGCCATCAGCGTGATTTTTGTCATGCTGGTCCCGCTGCCCGCAGCCGGCCTCGACCTTCTGCTGGCGCTCTCGATGGCGGCATCGATTATCGTTTTCCTCTCCGCGGTGCAGATTCGGCGGGCCGTCGAACTGAGCGTCTTTCCCACCCTGCTGCTTCTGCTGACGCTCTTCCGTCTGGCCTTGAACATCGCCTCCAGCCGCCGCATTCTGCTGCATGGCTCCGAAGGCACGGCTGCCGCGGGCAAAGTCATCGAGGCCTTCGGTCAGTTCGTGGTGGGCGGTAATTACGTGGTTGGCTTTGTGCTCTTCCTGGCCCTGATCGCCATTCAATTCCTGGTGGTTTCACACGGAGCGGTGCGCACCGCGGAGGTCACGGCCCGGTTTACCCTC
>CAYRWE010000485.1:0-2210 GCA_964427655.1 uncultured Solibacteraceae bacterium
GGGCATCGTGCACGTGATCGGTCCCGAGTTGGGCCTCACGCAGCCGGGCATGACGGTGGTATGCGGCGACAGCCACACCGCTACGCACGGAGCCTTCGGGGCGCTGGCCTTCGGCATCGGCACCAGCGAAGTGGAGAACGTGCTGGCCACGCAGTGCCTCCTGCAGCGCCGCTCGAAGACCTACCAGGTGAAGGTGGACGGCCAACTGGCGCCCGGCGTCACGGCCAAGGACATCATTCTGGCGCTGATCGCGAGGGTTGGGATCGGCGGCGGCACGGGATCGGTCTTCGAATATACCGGCAGCACCATCCGCGGCCTGGGCATGGAAGAACGCATGACCGTGTGCAACATGTCGATTGAAGCCGGCGCGCGGGCCGGCCTGGTGGCGCCCGACGACACCACCTTCGAATATCTGTGCGGCCGCCCGCACGCGCCCAAGGGAGCCGCGTGGGATGAGGCCCTGGCGCGCTGGCGGCAGCTTCCCACGGACGCGGGCGCGTCCTACGACCAGAGCATCACCATCGATGGCGCCGCGCTCGAACCCATGATCACCTACGGCACCAATCCAGGGATGGGCGTGCCGATCGGCGCGCCGGTGCCGGAGCCTTCGCGCATGGCCGACCCCATCGGGCGCGAATCCGTCGCCAAGGCCCTCGCCTACATGGGCCTCCAAGGCGGGCGGCCGGTGCTGGGCCTGCCCGTGGACGTGGTCTTCATTGGGAGCTGCACCAATTCCCGGATTTCGGACCTGCGCGCGGCGGCCGCGATTCTGAAGGGCCGCAAGGTGAATCCCAAGACGCGCGTGCTGGTGGTGCCGGGATCGCAGGAGATCAAGCGCCAGGCCATCGCCGAAGGTCTGCCGGAGATCTTCCGTGCGGCCGGCTGCGAATGGCGCGAGCCGGGTTGTTCGATGTGCATCGCCATGAACGGCGACCAGTTGAGCCCCGGACAGTATAGCGTCTCCACCAGCAACCGCAACTTCGAGGGCCGCCAGGGCAAGGGCGCGCGCACCTTCCTGGCCAGCCCGCTGACCGCCGCGGCCAGCGCGATTACGGGCGTGGTGACGGATGTGAGGACACTGCTATGAAGCCATTCACCGATTTCGAAAGCCGCATCGTGCCGCTGGCCATCAACAACATCGATACCGACCAGATCATTCCGGCGCGCTTCCTGAAGACCGTTTCCAAGCAGGGCCTCGACAAGCAGCTCTTCTGCGACTGGCGCTACGACGCCGCCGGCGCGCCGCGTCCCGAGTTCATCCTCAACCAGGAGCGTGTGCGGGGTGCGCAGGTACTGCTGGCGGGCGACAACTTCGGCTGCGGCAGCTCGCGCGAGCACGCGCCCTGGGCCTTAACGCAGTTCGGCTTTCGCGCCGTCGTCAGCACCAGCTTCGCCGACATCTTCAAGCAGAACTCACTGAAGAACTCGCTGCTGCCGATTGTGGTCCCGCCGGACGTGCACGCCGAGCTGTTCGCCGCGGTGGCCGCCGATCCGGACGCCAAGGTGAAGATCGACCTGCCCCGCCAGACGCTCACCACGCCGGGCGGCCGCACGGTGGAGTTTCCTATCGACAGCTTCTCGAAGCACTGCCTGTTAAATGGAGTCGATGAGCTAGGCTACATCATGCAGCAAGAGGCGGCCATCGCGGGTTACGAGGCGGCGCGGGTGGGATCGATCGACACGCGGGGATAACCTGGGCCGCTCGACGCTTTATCGGGCGCTTCGTGGCTGGGCAGTCACTTCGAGCAGTGCTTCCGCAAGAGCCTTTGCTGATGGAACATCAAGAAACAGACAAGCAAACATCTGGATCATCTCGGTTCTTCCGGCGCGCCACAAAGGAACGGCGATTGTTGTAGCGTCCTTTCGTTGAACGTTTGCGGCGTCGAGATCATAGGAGATTGGGCCGGCGCTTTTGGGCGGTGATTGCACGTTGCTCAGACCACTCGGCAGGAGAAGCCGCGAGCCAGTTATTTTGACTGGTTCGTTCATGTCCCAACTATATCGTCGGAACCCTCACACCGACGCATCAAATTGGTCTCTAGTTTTCCCCCATGGTGCTCGGCCCGGCTTTAGCGGGCCGCGTTTGCGGCAGCTTGGTTTGCGTATTCCGCGATGGCCGCCGCACAGGCATTTGCGTCACTGGTACCGCAGATATCGAATGTGCTAGTGGTCTGCGGCGAACAGATTAACCATTATCCAGCACGGTGCGG
>CAYRWE010000486.1:0-2202 GCA_964427655.1 uncultured Solibacteraceae bacterium
CCCCGCCGCATCCAGCACCGACGCGGAAACGAACGACGAGTCTGCGCCGCTTTCAGAGCCCTGTTTCGGCGCGAAGAGGTGGCCATCGGGAAACCAGGCCGTCGCCGTCACCGTTTGAAATGGCTCCAGCGTCAGTTGCAGGTTGGCCTGCGCCTGCTCGCCGATCGCGAGCCGAATGCGCATGGCTGAAGAAAAATCATGCGCATCGGGGAAAAACACGCTGGGATAGCCGTTCTGCAAAACACTCCCCGCGCTGCCTGCCGCCACCAGGTCCACAGCCGGCTCGCTCTCCAGCACCGGCTGCGTATACACCGCGTACACGCCCTCAGGCAGTCCGGCAAAGCGGTACGATCCGTCCCCGTTGGTCCGGGCGTTTGCGCTCTGTGCCCACACCGCCCGCCCGTTACGAACTACCTGCTTGGCCAGCACCACGGGAATGTCCTGCGCTGCATCGCCGGTCGACAATTCCACATAGCCGTGAATCGCGCCATTGGGCGTCAGCGAAAAATTCAGGTCCGGCATCCCGGTAGCAACCAGGACATTATGCGCCGGGCCGTCCGACTGATCGTCCGCCTCTTCGGTGGCATACGGGCGATCGCGAAATCCCGGCTTGAGCAGGCGGAACGTCTGCGGGCCGGGCGGGACGGCTGGAATCTCGAAGCGACCCTCCCCATCGGTCAGCACGCCGGCGTCCGCATCGCCTTCAATCCGAACCAGGACCCTGGGCAGCGGCTCGCCCGTGGCGGCGTTGCGCACAGCTCCGCCAACGTTCACCGGCTTGTCGGAGGAAACAGCAGGAGGTGTCTGCTGCGAATCTTCCGACGGCTGCGGCGCAGGTTCCTGCGAGGCAGCAAACCACGGCGCAAGCAGCAACAGCGCAAAAACCAGGAACCGGAGCGGCCGCAGATTGCCCTCGGAAGAGCCGTTCATTCCGCTCGTGCGCTTGTTGGTTGATTGAGGGGCCACTCCCCATTTTGACGGTTAAGGGCCGGGATGGGAACCGGGCCTGCCAAGAAAATTCAGCGGCCGCCAACCTATCTCACTCCAGATACCACGGAATATTGATGACGATGATGCGGCGATTTCCGCGCACCAGCAGGATGAATTTCAGCAAGTCGGCGCGGCGGTTATGCAGCAGGTTCTCCCACCAGTGGTGCACCACCAGTTCCGGCACCAGCACGCAAATCTTGCGGATACTCGACTCGCGCTCCACCGCCAGAATGTACTCCACCACCGGCGCCAAAACGTAACGAAAGGGCGATTGCAAAATTTCCAGCTTGGGCACGCACTTCCCTGCCGCGCGTAGCGGCGCTGCCACGTCCAGTTCCCAATCGCGACAAATCGGGTCAAGCTCATCGACGGTCTGCACGTGCAGGCAGCGAATATCGGTGGACATCGACAGCGCGAACGACAGCGCCTTTTCCGTAATCCGGCTCCACCGGTCGACGGGAACGATGACGATGGGCTGGGTGACTTCGGCAGGCACAATCGGCCGGTCAAGAGCAGTCTCGCGGTCCACGCGAACATAGTGGCGCTTCACGGCGCGCATGGCCAGGATCATGCCTAAAATCAGCAGCGCCGTAATCCACGCGCCGTCAACAAACTTGGCCACCAGCACAACCATCGCGGTAATGCCGGTGGCGAAGGCACCCACGCCGTTGACGAACATGCGCAGCGGAAAGCCGCCTTTGCGCTTCCAGTGCATCACCATCCCCGCCTGCGAAAGCGTAAACGCCATGAACGCGCCGACGGCATAGAGCGGAATCAACCGGTCGGTGATGCCGCCGAACAACACCAGCAGCAGCGCGGTCAGCGCCACCAGCACGTAGATGCCCCACGAATAAAGCAGCCGCCGCCCGCGTAGCAGAAAGACGTGGGGCATGTAATCGTCCAGCGCAATGGCCCGCGTCAACCGCGGAAAATCGGCGAACGCCGTGTTAGCTGAGAGCGCCAGCACCAGCAGCACCGAGCCGATGGTGATGTAGTAAAACCACCCATGGCCCATCACCGCCCGCGTCAGCATGGAGAGCACGCTCTCGTAGCCAGGACCGTTGGGATCGGTGGCGGCGATGCCATACGCGCGGCATAGCAGCGCAATGCCGGCCAGCAGCACCGCCAGCAGCACAATGATGATGGTCAGCGTGATTTTGGCGTTCTTGCGCGTGTCGTCGCGGAAGGCCATCACGCCGTTGCTCACCGCTT
>CAYRWE010000487.1:0-2202 GCA_964427655.1 uncultured Solibacteraceae bacterium
GGCGGACGTCCTGCTCCACGCGCTGAACGCATGGCTCCTCTTCCTCTTGGTCAATCGGCTCCTAAAGCGCTTTCGGCCGGACGATCCGGAAGCCGACCGGCTTCTCGCGGCCGCGGCCGCCGCGCTCCTCTGGGCCGTGCATCCGCTCCGGTCCGAAACCGTCGCCTGGTGTTCGGGGCTCCTGTATGCGCAGGCGCTTTTCCTGGCGCTTCTCGCCGTCCACGCGCGCCTTTCGGAGCTCGAGGCGCGCACCCGGGGATCGTCCCCTCTTGGCTGGCTCCTCCTGGGTTTTCTTGCCTACGGCGCCTCAGTCCTCACGTATCCGGTCGCGCTCTTCCTTCCCCCGGCCCTTCTGATCGTCGATGTCGCCTGGATCGGTCGAAGCCGTTGGAAGAGCCTGCTTCCGGGCTTCGTAGCCTGGAGCGCGATGGCCGGGGCCTCGATCGCGATGAACATCGTGGCGCGGTATACCGTCCGGGCCTATCTGCTGCCGTCGTCCCTCAAGGACTTTGGGCTCCTTCCCCGGGCGCTCCAGGCCTCTTATGGCTGCGCCCTCTACGTTGGGAAGACACTCTGGCCGCCGTCGATCCTCAGGATGTCGGGCAGCACGATCTTCGACCTGGATCCGGCCGGCGCCTTCTGGTGGCTCTGCGCGGCGGTCGTCGCGGCGCTCTGCATCGTCGCCTGGGCCCTCCGGAGGAGGGCGCCTTTCTTCGGGCTCGGCTGGCTTGCCTACCTGGTCCTTCTGTTTCCCAACTTGGGATTTCTCGAGCACCCGCATACGGCTTCCGACCGCTACAGCTATCTTCCGGGCTGCGCCTTTTCCGTCCTCCTCGCCTTTGCGCTCCTGCGGCTTAAACCGAGGGTTAGGCCGTTCGCCTGGGGCGCGTGTCTGGCCGCGGCCGCTGCGCTCTCCCTCATGGCCTTGCGCCAGGCCCGGGTCTGGCGCAACTCCGAGAGTTACTTTTCGGCCGTTCTCGCCGGCAGCGAATCAGACGCCATCCGCCAGATCACCGTGTCCCGGATGGCGCTCCTGCGTTTCTTCGGCGGGGACGTCAGGGGAGGGCGCGGGAGCGCCTGGGATGAGCTTAAACGCGCGCCGGATATCGGTGGGGTCGTCTTGACGTGGCAGCAGATGGCGCCGGCGAAGCCCCTTCCCCCGGATGTCGCAGCGCGGCGGCTCCAGGAATGGGCGGCTGCGCCGTGGTCCGTGCTGCATCTTGAAATTGCGCTCGAGAAAGTGAGGGAGGGCCGCCTCGAGGATGGGTTGGCTCATCTGGATAGTGCCCTCGCGCTAAGCCCCGATTACTCGGACGCCCGGTTCGCCCGAGGGCTCATCCTGGCCGACCTAGGCCGGAGCGAGGCCGTGCACGATTGGCTTCTCTTCCGGAGCGATTCCCATGAGGGCGACCGGGGAAGGACCGCCTACCTGGCGTCCAAGATCCGTGCGTTCATGGAATCGCGCGGCCAGCAGGTCCCCCGCGCGCTGGCCGGTTCCTCTCCGTGATCCGGTTTCGATTGGGGCTGGATTGACGAATCTTTTGACGGCCGGGCCACTCTCATCTAAGACCCACCGCGTTATCGGCGATCCAACCCACAATTCTCTGGCCCGGGCCTATGCAGGAAAGCGGGTATTCGTGACCGGGCACACCGGGTTCAAAGGATCCTAGCTTTGCGAATGGCTGCTCGGGCTGGGCGCCGAGGTCTGGGGTTACAGCCTGCCGCCGCCGACCCGCCCTTCGCTTTTTATCGAGCTTGGCCTCTCGAAAAGGATTCACCACATCGTGGGCGATGTGAGGGACCCGAAGGCCCTCCTTCGTGCCCTTAGGGCTTCCAAGGCGGACTTCGTCTTCCATCTGGCGGCCCAGCCGATCGTGCGTGCGGCCCATGGCAATCCGAGGGAGACCTGGTCGACCAATGTCATGGGGACTGTGAATCTCCTTGAGGCGCTCCGGAGCCTCCGGCGACCGTGCGCCACCGTTATTGTCACAACCGACAAGGTCTATGGGAGCGGACCCCAGGCGCACAGGGAGATCGATCCCCTGGGCGGCCATGAACCGTACGGGGGAAGCAAGGCCGCTGCTGAGCTTGCGGTGCAGGCATGGCGTGAGGCCTTTGGACTCCGGGCGATGGCGACCGCGCGGGCCGGCAATGTGATCGGCGGGGGGGACTGGGCTTCCGACCGGCTGGTCCCGGATTGCA
>CAYRWE010000488.1:0-2201 GCA_964427655.1 uncultured Solibacteraceae bacterium
TGCCGCCCACCGCCAATTTCAACGAGCCGGACCCGGAGTGCGACCTGGACGTGATCCCCAACCGCTCGCGCCGTGCCGAAGTGGAATTCGCGCTCTCCAACTCCTTCGCGTTCGGCGGGCTGAACGCCGTGCTGGCGCTGGCCGCCTATCGCTGATAGAAATCCTCGCGATGGATGACGAACTCGGGATACGCTCCGGCGCCGAGCTCGAACAAATCCAGGCCCTGCAACTCGCCCTCGGGAGAGATGCGCTGGCGATAGAAGCGATCCAGCAGCCAGTTCCACGCGTAGGAGGCGGGCAGCACCAGGCCCAGCAGAGTCGCGATGCCCACGAGTTGCGCCACCGACTGCCCGGAATCGGGGACGCGCCCGAATAATCCCAGCGCCAACAGGCCCCACAGTCCTCCCACCGCGTGGGCCGAAATCGAGCCGCCCGGATCGTCCACTTCCAGATGGAAATCCAGCCACTCGACGGACAGCGTAACCAGCGCGCCCGCCACCCCGCCAGCCAGAGCCGCCACGGCGGGAGCCATGAAGGCGGAGCCCGCGCTGCTCGCCACCAGGCCGCCAATCCACGCGTTGGCGCATAGCGAAGGGTCCGGGCGGCCGAAGCGCACGCGCGTCAGGGCGGCCGAGGCCAGCGCCGCGGCCGAGGCCGAGAGCATCGTATTGACGAAGATCGGGGCCACGCGTCCGGCCGGAATACCGTTGAACAGGATGGCGCCCGAGGCATTCAGCCCGAACCAGCCCATCAGCGCCAGCAGGCAGGCGAACAGCACCAGCACGGTGTTGTGCCCCGGAATGGCGGCCGGCATGCCATCGCCGGAGTAGCGGCCGCGCCGGGGTCCCAGCACCCAGGCGATGGACAGGGCCGCGATCCCGCCCACGGCGTGAATAGAGGCCGCGCCGCCGGTATCGAGATACCCGCGCCCCAGTCCGTAGCGGAGGCCCAGTTGCGCCAGCCAGCCGCCCCCCCAAATCCAGTGCGCGACGAGCGGGTTTACGATTCCCCCCAGAATGGCTGCCGAAACGCACGTGGCTCCCAGGCGCCAGCGGTCCGCCCCCGCGCCCAGCGGGATGATGGCGGCGAGGCCCGCGCCCAGCATTCCGATGCAGGCCGCCGGGACCTTCGCGGGATCGTCGAACGGATGGGCGCCCAGGAACAACGGCGCGGTCAGGGCATAAGCCACGGCCGCGATGGCAAACGCGCACAATGAAGAGAGCAGGGCATGGGAGGCGCTGCGCGAGCGGCCCAGCCCGGCATTCATGAGTGCCACCGCGGCGGCGGCCAGCGGGATTGGCAAAAGAAAAACCGCAGTCAGCGCCATGGCCGTTTCGCTCATTTCTTCTCTCCCCGCGGGCGGAGGTGCGAGCGGAACACCAGAACGAGGCCGCCGATCTCGACTCCCAGGCCGGCCAGCACGAAGCCCGCGCGCTCGCCGACCGTATGCAGCAATACCACCGCGCTATAGACCAGCGCGCATCCCGCCGCGAGTAATAACAATCCGGCCAAACGCATGGATAATAAGACGGACCCAGGCCAAACCGCACCCGCTCCTAAGTTGAGAATAGCCGATCGAACGGGCGAGAACTCACGGAAATCAGGAAAATTCGCAATCCTCGTTATAGAAAATATCTATTAGCAATTCGCGTCCAGTCAGAGTACATTGAATCTAATCTCGTCAACAGAAAGTTCGCCCAGTCCGCGCGGCTTTCGAATTGTCCCAAGCTCAGTCGCCGGGAATCCAAACCATTCTTTAGGGAGAGCTTCACATGCGGAAACATCGAGTCATCAGTCTGGCTGCCGGCCTCTCACTGCTAGTGGGAGCGGGTTTAGCGCAGACACCGGCGCCCGCCGACGCGAGCGCCACGGGTCAGTCCCCGGCTGCCGCGCCGGCCGCGACTGCGCCCGCCACTCCCCCCCCGTCGAACTTTACGCACTGGGGGACGGATTTCAGCTTCCTGCTGGACGGCTACGTGGACGGTAACTTCAACAACCCCGACTCCGGCTACAACCAACTCCGGAACTTCGATTTCCGGGCCAACACCGCGCACATCAACATGGGCAAGATCACCATCGATCACGCGCCCGCGCCACTCGGATTCCACCTGGATGTCGGTTTCGGCCAGACCTTCGATGTCATTCATGAAGGCACCCGCGACCCGGACGCGTTCAAGTACTTCGAGCAGGCCTATGTCAGC
>CAYRWE010000489.1:0-2195 GCA_964427655.1 uncultured Solibacteraceae bacterium
CGCCTCGCTGGGCTTCGAAGCCGCGCGCATCTTCGATGTCTTCGATCCACTCGAGGTCCAGAAGGACGCCATCCTGGCCGCCCGCGGAATCAAAGGCGGCACGGCGGCTTTCAGGGCCATGCGCCAGGTGCAGAAGGATGCCATCGCGTTTGTGGAAGGCAAGCGCCCGGACCTGGCCGAGGACACCCTGGTGCGTTTCGCCCTGGCCGATGCGGTGGCCAACGTGTTGTGCCCGGCCTGCAAACTCTGGGATACCGGCAATGGCGCCAACATGATGCGCGAAGCCGTCAGTCTCATGGGCGGCTACGGCATCACCGAGGATTGCCCCGGCTTCCTAGGCTACAAGTGGATGGATGCGCAGCTCGAAGCCACCTACGAAGGTCCCGAATCGGTGCAGCGGCGCCAGCTCAGCGTCACCATGACCGACGATCTCTTCCTGGCCCAATACCGCCAGTGGATTCGCGAAATGCGCCTGATCGCCAACGACCATGGGGGTACCGGCGCCTGCGCCCTGGCCAGCGCCATGCAGATGTGGCTGTGGACCCTTCAGCATCTACTCAAGGCCAAGGACGCCGATGGGGCCAAGCTCTACCAGAGCGCGCGCCAGGGCGTCACTTTCCCGCTGGCCGATGCGCTGTCGTGGCTGCTGGCGGCCCGCAGCCTGATTCTGGACGTGCTGGAGCTCGAAAAGAAAGGCCCCGCCCACGCCACCGTTGCCGAGGGTTTGACCGGCCTGCTGGCGTTCTATAGCGATCTGTGCCATGTGCAATCGGCCCGCGCGGCCGGCGAAGTGGGCCGCATCTGCGCCAGCCTGGTGCATGGCTACAACCGGCATCCGGCCTGGGATACCGAAGGCTGCGGTTCCTGCTACCAGTCGGACGATCTGGAGGCCATCGAGAGCCTCATCCCCGGCATTGCGAGCCTGGCGCGCGGCTACACCGACGTGATCGAGGCGGATGGCTCGCATCCCGAGAAAGCCGGCCCGTGCGTGCGCTTCGATGGCCTGGAGCAGTTCGCCCGCCTGCGCGCCCGCATGGATGGCTGCCTTACCGGTTCGCAACTGGCTAAGGACCGCGCCGCCGATTCCCTGACCAAGGTGATGATTCCCGAGGCCCTGGATTACCCGGCATGAGCCAGCCGGTCGATCGCCAGTCGATGGACGTCGATATCGTCTGTGTCGGCTTCGGCCCAGCCACGGCCGGCTTCCTCGCCACGCTTTCGCGCCAGCTTGTGAACGCGGATGGCTCGGTGGCCATCGAAAGCCCCTCGAATCCCGGGCTGCCGTTGCAGGTGGTGTGCTACGAACGGGCCGACGATATCGGCTTCGGGGTTTCCGGCGTGGTCACGCGGGCCCGCGGCATTCGCGCCACCCTGCCGGACCTGGTGCCTTCGCAGATTCCCATGGCCGCGCCGGTGGCCGTGGAGAAGATCGTCTACCTGCTCGACCCCGCGGGAGCCAGCCGGCGCTCGCCGCTCCTGCGCTTGGCCGATCGCGCCCTTTCGATGCTTCGTCTGCACAGCCACCACGGATTCGAGCTGCCCTATGTCCCGCCGTTCCTGCACAAAAACGGCGGCATGGTGATGTCGCTGGGCCAGTTCATGCAGTTCGTGGGGAACGATCTGATGGCTTCCGGCACCGTGCAGATCTGGCCCGGAATGCCCGTGGCCGAAGCGCTTGTCGAAAGCGACCGCGTGTGCGGCGTGCGCCTGGCCGACCAGGGCGTCGACCGCGGCGGCAAGCCCGAAGCCGGCTTCATGCCGGGCATGGATGTGCACGCCGCCCTCACGGTAGTGGGCGACGGACCCGTGGGCGCCGTGGGCCGCCAGCTTGACGAATGGTTCGGCCTGCCGGAGGGCCACCACCATCGCGAGTGGGCCGTGGGCATGAAGATGGTGGTGGATCTGCCCGAAAATACAACTCTGGAGCCGGGCACCGTCTTTCACACTTTCGGCTACCCCGAGCCCGAGATCTTCGGTTTCCTCTACGTGCATCCGGACCGCGTGGCCACCGTGGGAATTTTCGTCCCCTCCTGGTTCCGCAGCCCCATGCGCACCTCCTACCGCTATTTGCAGCACTACATGCTGCATCCCTACTTGTGGCGCTATCTCGAGGGCGGAAAGCTGCGCTCGTGGGGCGCCAAATCGCTGCAGGAATCCGGCCGGCGCGGCGAGCCGATTCTGGCCGGCGAGGGCTA
>CAYRWE010000490.1:0-2187 GCA_964427655.1 uncultured Solibacteraceae bacterium
ACCACGTCGCTGCGGGCCGGTTCGAGCAGAACGTCGTCGAATGTGAGGCCCTCGGGGAGTACGTCTTGAATCATGGGATTTTACCCATGATAGCGTAGCCGCCGTTATCCCACTTTGTGGGCCTGCAAACCGGTCCACTCCTCGGAGAAAATGATGGAATTGGCGGGGTTCTTGGGATCGTATTTCACCCACGCCGAGCCGACGCCCGAAAGGTCCGGAGGTAGCCGGTCGGTCAGCCCCGTGGCGTCCTGCGACGCCGTGTAGGCCACCCCGCGCACGATGTAGGTGTAGAAGAGCAGGCCTTCACGAAACTCCAGAACGCTGGCATCGCCCATCTTGCCACGCGCCACCAACTGCGAGCGCCGCGCCCGTTCGCGCTCTTCGGGAGTGATGCGGCGCATCAACCAACGGCGATATCCCATGGTTCCGAGTGCCGCCGCCAGAATTAAGGCCAGCGCAAGCGTAACGGCTTCCGCCACCCTGTAAGGGACCAAGTAGGGGATCAAGGCTCCCGGCATGTGCGCGATCATTCACCTCGCAGCGGAAATCTCCCGCCCCCAGCTTGCGCGCTTGCCGGCCTCCAAGCTGTCGGCATCCCCAAAGAACCTCACCTTCCATCCCTCCGGACAAACTCAATTTTAACACCCGTGCTTGCGGGCTAAGACATCTCCCGATGGTTCGGCATGCCTTAGCTTGCCGGAATTCGCACCGCCCTCTACGGGTGCAGTCGCCCTTAAAAGGAAATCCCCAACAGAATCTCGACCTGGTCGGGCGCGAACCGCAGCAGGCCGCCCGGTCCCGAGATGTTGGCCGTCCAGCGCTTGTAGCGCACTTCCGGCAGCAGCCGCATCCACGCGGCCCGGGCCTCGATTCCCGCCCCGGCTGTGAGACCGGGATAGAAGCGCTTGTACAGGTCCGATGGGTCGCTGGTATCGAACACCGCGGTCGAACTGGTCCCGCTCGCCAGCGATCCCGAGGTCAACGTGACCCGCCCGCGCACCGGGCCGGCGTAGCGCAGCACGCCTCCGCCCACCACATACGGGTGTATCCCGCGCCCGAAGCGGTGTTTCAGCATCAGCGGTGAATCCCAGGAGTCGCCGTTCACGTCGATCGCCGAGTTCTGGAAACCGCCATTGGCCGAATCGAAGTAGTTGACGGTTCCGGCGTAGCCCATACGATGGAAGAGGAGGTCCATTTCCAGGCCGAAGCCGGCCGGCAGGCGCTTTTCGATCGACCCGCCCACGGTGTACCGGCGTGTGGCGGCCGAATAGTCGCTGGAGCCGTGCAGGCTGCCGCTCGAGCCGGTGTCGAAGTACTCGGTCAAAGGGATTCCGGCTTTGATCCCGAATTGCCAGCTCTGGCCGAATCCGGGCCCGGCTACCGCCAGGACGAGCAGGGCCGCCGGAAGCCGGGGCCGGAATGCCGCGGAAATACCCATATTCCTAAGACCCCCGGGGCGCCTTTTCCGCTACAGGCCCGCACGGCGCCGGCCATACCCATCGGATATAATCGTTCTTGGCTTCCCCGGCGCAACGTTCGGGCGCCATAGCCGTAAAGGAGCAGCCCGTTTCATGCAATCCCGCCGCATTTTTATCGGCAAAGTGGCCTCTGGGCTGGCCGGCACCCTGGCAACCGCCAAGGGGCTGGGCGCCAACGAACGTGTCCGCCTCGGTGTGATCGGCGCCGGCGACCGCGGGCAGCAGATCCTGCGCGACGCCCTGGCTTGCACCAACACCGAGTGTATCGGCGTGGCCGACGTCTATTCCCGCCGCCTGGAAGAGGTCCGCAGCATCGCCCCCAACGCCAAGGGCTACGTCGATTACCGGCATTTGCTGGATGACAAGAGCCTGGATGCGGTCCTGATCGCCACCCCTCAACACCTGCACGCGGAACATTTCATCGCCGCCCTGGATGCCGGCAAGCACGTCTACCAGGAAAAAACCATGGCTTTCACCGTGGAGCAGGCCAAGGAGATGCGCACGGACTGGCAGCGGGCGGGGCGGCGGCGCGCGGTTCAGATCGGCCATCAGTGGACCTCCACAGGGCAGATGGCGGACGCCCTCAGCTTCCTGAAGCCCCAGTTGATGGGCAAGATCACCGCCATCGAAAGCCACATGTACCGCAACACGCCCCACGGCAAGCCGCAGTGGGCGCGGCCCATCCATCCGGATATGACCGCCGGGAACA
>CAYRWE010000491.1:0-2186 GCA_964427655.1 uncultured Solibacteraceae bacterium
ATTCCCAGGTACTCGTCGAACACGCCCACGATGGGAATCGAGCCGCCCGAGCGGATGTAGACGGTCTCCTTGCCGAAGATCTGCTTCATGGCCTCGGCGGATGCGTGGATGTACGGGTTATCGGGGTTGGTCAGCGAGGGTGCACCGGAATGCAGCACCTTGAGTTCGGCGGTGACGCCTTTGGGGCACACGGCCTTCACCGCGGCCTTGGTCTGGGCAATGGCCTCATCGACCCTCTGATCGCCCACCAGCCGCGTGCTGATCTTGGCGACCGCGCGGGCCGGGATCACGGTCTTGGCGCCCTCGCCCGTGAAGCCGCCGCGAATGCCGTGCACTTCAAACGTCGGACGGGCCCACACGCGCTCGAATAGCGGCACCCCGGGTTCCCCCACCAGTTCCTTCGCGCCCATCTCCTTCTCGGTATATTCTTTGACATCGAACGGCAGCCGCGCCCACGCCTGGCGCTCCTTGGGGCTGGGCGGCTCGACGCGGTCGTAGAAACCCGGGATATGGATATGGCCGTCACGATCCTTCAGCGCGCAGATAATCTCGGCGATAGCCTGGAACGGGTTCGGCGCGGCGCCCCCATAAACGCCCGAATGTAGGTCGTGATTGGCGCCCTCCACGAACAGCTCGTAATAGATCATGCCGCGCAGGCCCACGCAGATGGTGGGCATCTCGGGCGCGAACATCTCGGTGTCGCACACCACCGCCGCATCGGCCTTCAGGCGCGGCGGCCGCGTCTTCACGTAAGCTTCGATGTGCTCGCCGCCGGTCTCCTCCTCGCCTTCGAGCAGGAACTTCACATTCACGGGCAGCTTGCCGGTGGTCTTCAGCAGGCCCTCGACGGCCTTGATCTGGATATAGACCTGCCCCTTGTCGTCGCAGGCGCCGCGCGCGAACAGGTCGTCGCCGCGCACTTCCGGCTCGAAGGGCGGCGATTTCCATTCATCCAGCGGATCGGGCGGCTGCACGTCGTAGTGGCCATAGAAGAGAATGGTTGGCTTGCCGGGCGCGCCGAGCCATTCGGCATAGACCAACGGGTTGCCCTCGCCCTCGATCAATTCGGCGGCGTTCATCCCAGCCGCGCGCAGCTCATCGCGTGCGAACTCGGCGGCGCGCCGGATATCGGGCTTATTTTCGGGAAACGTGCTGATGCTCGGAATGCGGAGAAAGGTCTTGAGGCCTTCAAGGAAGTCGGACTGGTGCTCGCTGTAGTAGCTCATGAGATCTCCTGTAATAGTATCGCCGAATGGCCGGGGCGGGAATCTCTGGCCGCCGATGAACGCAGATAAACACCGATGAACCGATGCTCAATCCTGGTAGCCCAGCACAATCCGCCTCCACTCAACTTTCGGCCTCTGAAAATTCACTAACAGGCAAACGGTTCGGCCGGAGGCTCGCAGATAGTTGAGACATTGCGCCGTGTGTTCGTTGCCGAGGCGCTCGACACACTTCAATTCGATGACCAGTACATCCTCGACCAGAATATCGGCGAAATATTCTCCGGCATATTCGCCCTTGTAAACGATAGCGAAGGAAGCCTGCGCAGCAGCGGTAATGCCACGCAGCGCAAGTTCTCGCAGCAAGGCGCGCTCGTAGACCTTCTCCAGGAACCCAGCTCCCAGCGTGTTGGAGACCTCAAATATCGCAGCGAGCACGCGCTCTGTCAGCGAGTCCAGGGATCCTTGTTCATCAGGCTTCATCGACATTGTCATTATCGGCGTTCATCGGCGTTCATCGGCGGCCAATCCTCTTCGTCCGTCCCGGCAACGTGGGAAACTTGCCAGCGTTGCCGAACCATCCGACACGTGGGTTTGGACTGCATTTGAGCCCGCTTACTCTCCCGCTTGCCTTTCCGGATCCAGCAACTCATTCAATCGCTCTTCCGCGATGCCCGACTTTTCCCGCGCCACTTCGCGAATCGTGCGGCCGGTGGCGTAGGCTTCCTTCACCAGCGCGGCCGCGGCTTCGTAGCCGATCTCCGGCACCAGGGCCGTGCCCATGGCCAGCGATTGCTCCACGAATCCGGCGATGTGCGCGCGGTCGGCTTCCAGGCCGTCAACCAGCTTCTCGGCGAAGTTACGGCCGCCGGCCGCCAGCAGCTCGATCGAATCGAGCAGGTCCCAGACCATCACCGGCATCATCACGTTGAGTTCGAAGTTGCCGGCCGCCGCGCACCAGGC
>CAYRWE010000492.1:0-2183 GCA_964427655.1 uncultured Solibacteraceae bacterium
CCCTGAAAATATCCGTGATCGATGGCCAGCATCACGGTGCGGCCGGAGGCAGGGCTGAAAACTCGCGCCAGGCGATTCTGCATGCCCCAATCGAGCGCTCCCGCCCCCTTCACAAAAAATGGTTCGTGCTTCACCGGAATGTCGGCGTAAAAGTGCTTGGATTCTTTCTCTGCATCATGTTCGGGCATTGCGCATTAATCCTTTCCGAGTTGTAATGGCGAAAATCAATTTAGCCCTGTGATTGTCCTTGCTCGCGATTCCTTTGTCAATGCTGGTGGGGACCGTACGGCGGCTGCCCACTCATAATGGTCACGTCGGCTTTGCGTGCCGCGGGGCTCACTGCCAGCCGCTGCACCCGTCCGCTGCGGTAGAGGGCCTCGATGGTTGTGTTCCCGGGCGCGTGCAGCTTGAAGCTTACATCCCAGCCGTGCGGCCAGGCCGGCAGCAGGAAGATACGCCGCCCGTCGGCCTGGATCAACATGGCTTGCAGGGCGATCATGGCGACCGAGCCGTTATCCTGGTCGGGCACCCAGTCGAAATTCGGACCCCAGAAGGCCGGGAAGCGGCTATCAGGATTCACTGCCGAGAAGTTCTTAGCGGCGAAGCGGGCCGCGACATCCGCCAGCCCCAAGTATGCCGCCTGAATGGAGTCGGGGTACCAGCCACCGGTGCCTTTCACCCGCCTCTGGTCGAAGGTGCGCAGCGCCAGCGCCAGGTCGGGCTTGCCGACGCCGTAAAGCCGGTACGGAAAGACGGCGTAGAGTTCCGGGTTTTCAAAGTTCCGAGTGGGGCCGATCAGTTGCTCGGCCGCCGCGAGCACCTGCTCACCCTCACTGCCGGTGATGGGAACCGGCGGCAGTTCACTGGTGAGGCGCTGCCACGCCGCTTTCCGCTCCCGGCTCGCGGCGGGCAGCGCGGCGAGTCTTGGCAAGACGGCGCGCAGGCCGGCGATTTCCGGAATGGGGTTGACGGCTTCATGCCACGTCTCGAGCGCGCCCGCGGGCTTGAACAGAATCCGGCCCTTGGTATCGCGGGGATAGTGGTGATCGTAGAATCGGAGGATAGAGTCGGCGAAGGGCACGAGCGTCTGCCCGGCAAAGCTTTCATCGCGGGTGTAATCGTAGTAATCCAGCATCATCGCCACAAGCTCGATCGCGCCCTGCCAGTAATAGTGAATGTAGGTGTTGTCAACGTGCGAGACAGGCTTGCCCGTGCGATCCCAACCGTAATTCGAGTTGGGGTACGCGCCCCAGAAGTACATTGTCTCAGGGAAAAATGCTCCCTCGTGGCCGAAGTAAATCGGGGTGCGCATATCGGCCAGCGGCAGCGCGTCGCGGTACATGCGAAACAACGGCGCCATCAAGTCGAAGTCCCCCGAGGCGAGCATCGGCCAGTAGGGGAGGCGGGTGTTCTGGAACCAGTAAGCGCCGCCCCAACGGCGGTAGTCGGCGTCGTATTTTTCGCCGGGTTCGCGGCCCTCAACGGTAAACAGGGAGCCGTTGAACTTGATCGGATAGGCGCCGCGCCCGGCGCAGGCAGCGATGAAACGTTGCAGGGTATAGCCGCGCGTGGCGGTTTCGGCTTCGGGCGTGCCTTCGGCGCGGATCCAACTTCGGTTCCAGAAACCTCTCCACCAGCGACGGTGGCGCTCGCGGGCGCGCGCCAGATCCTCCGCGTCGGTGGCCTGCCGCTGCTTTTCCATCTGCGCCAGCCAGCCGGCAGCGGCAGGCGTCTGACGGGTCAGCACATGCACCGCAAAGGTGTAGCGGCGGCGGGGAGCGGCGCTCGCCAGCTCCGTGGCGCTCACGGTTTTAAAGCCGTCGCCCTCAACGAGCCCGCCAAAGGTGCGGTACATCAGGGGATCGGACAGCTTGGTGGCTATGGGTTCGAGCCCCTGCAGCTTCATTGTGAGCGGCCAGATCGAATGCTCGTTGCGATGAAACCAGACGATGCGATCAGGCTGGCCGGACACGACCGTATCCGGGTAGGAGAACACTGGTCCAGGGCCATCATCCATGCCGAAAGCGCCCTCGCGGAGTTCCACCCCCTCAATCCGGCGCACGGCCGTGCGCCAGAGTTCGAGTTCGGCGCGCATCTGGAATTCCTGCCTGCCTAGAGCCTCAACGTGAATGACTGGGTGGTTGGCATCCACCCAGACGCGGACGCGGGTGCGGGCGGCAGCA
>CAYRWE010000493.1:0-2178 GCA_964427655.1 uncultured Solibacteraceae bacterium
TATGCCGCGAGCGGGCGAACTCGAGGATGGTCTCGATGGGGTCTTCGCCATCCAGAATTTCGATCTGGGCTCGCGCCGCGCGGGCGATCTCCAGCTTCTCGTCGAGCGCCGCCTGGTCCGCTACCGAGATCTGCGCCTGCTGTACGTAGGCCACGATCAGCTCGCCGTGGAAGCGGTCGGCGATGACCCGCGCCGTATCGATCATGACCCGGATGTTAGCGCGCGGCGTGATGCAAACCAGCAGACGCTCCTGCGCTCCGTAGTGCTGCTCGATGCCGTGGCTCTCGAGGTACTTGGTCAGTTCCTGATCGACCACCTCGGCGGCCAGCACCAGCGTCAGCTCCCTCAGCTTGGAGAGGCGCTGCTGGCGCTTTTCGGCATCCTGGCGCTCCTCGGGCGCGCGTTCGAGGGGCTCCTCGGGAGCGGCGTCCACCAGTTCGATCTCGTCGGCGCTCTTGATGAAATCTACCGGCACGGTCTCGGTGACGTGCTTGCCGGTGATGGCCTCCACACTCTCCCGCAGCTCCGCGATGTACTGGATGTTTACAGACGTGATGACCGATATGCCGGCTTGGAGGAGCTCGCGCACGTCTTCCCATCGCGTGGCGTGGCGGCTGCCGGGCGGGTTGTCGTAGGCCAGGCCGTCGATGACGCAAACCGAAGGATGACGGCGCAGCAGAGCCTGGAGATCGATGGTGGGCCGGCCCGCGTTGGCCGCGGGGGCGATCGCTTCGACGTTCCGCAGAAGCGCCTCGACATCCGGCGGCACGGCCGGCTGGATGCCGCCCACCACGACGTCCTCGCCGCGCCCTTTCCGGCGACGCGCCTCGTCCAGCATACGGTAGGACTTCCCTACTCCGGAAGCGTAGCCCAGGAAGATTTTGAGCCGTCCCCGGGTAACCGCCGCCTCCTCGGCCTGGACTTCGCGCAGGAGGTCCTCGGGAGTCCGGCGGCGCAGTTCAGAATGCATGCATCTTCAGGATACAAAGTGCGGCGGGGGGGCGGCTCACAAAGCCCCCGCGCCGGCTCGCGGCCGAGAGCCGCATTGCGAGCGATCTCACTTTGTAGCGCCGGCGCGATCAAGCGCCAGGTTCAGTTTCAGTACGTTCACGCGCGGCTCGCCGAACACGCCCAGATCCGGCCCCTCCGTGAAGCGGTCCACCAGGCCGCGCACCTGTTCGGGGGCCATACCACGCGCTTTGGCGACGCGGGCAATCTGCGCTTCAGCCGACTCGGGGCTGAGGTGTGGATCGAGCCCGCTGGCCGAAGCCGTGAGCAGGTCGGCCGGAATCGGCCCGTGGAAATCGGGATTTTCCTTGCGGAACTTGGCGATCGAGGCGCTGACGCGATCCACCAGCTTCTGGTTGGTCGGGCCGTAGTTCGAACCGCCCGAGGCGGTGGGATCGTAGCCGTCGTTGCCCGCCGCCGAGGGCCGCGGCTGGAAGTACTCCGGCTTGGCGAAGTTCTGCCCGATCAGCTCTGAGCCGACCACCTTTCCATCCGCGGCGACGACTAAGCTGCCGTTAGCCGCGTGCGGAAACAGAATCTGGCTGATACCGGTAATCGCCAGCGGATAAATCACGCCGAGGAGTATGGTCATGAAAATCTTGATGCGCAATCCGGGAAGAATGTGTTGCCACATATCGATGCCTCTTTCTCCTTAGACGAGATGCAACAGGACCAGCAGTTGATCGATGGCCCAGATGCCCGGGAACGGGGCGACGATGCCGCCGACTCCGTAAATCAGCAGGTTGCGGCGCAGGAGGCTGGCGGCGTTCAGCGGCCTGTACTTCACCCCGCGCAAGGCCAGTGGAACCAGCGCGATGATGATCAGCGCATTGAAGATCACCGCCGATAGTACGGCGCTCTGCGGCGTATGCAGGCCCATGATATTGAGCTTGCCCAGAACCGGGTAGGTAGCCATGAACATCGCCGGAATGATGGCGAAGTACTTAGCCACGTCGTTGGCGATGGAGAACGTGGTGAGGGCGCCGCGCGTGATCAGCAGTTGCTTGCCGATTGCGACCACCTCGATGAGCTTGGTGGGATTGCTGTCCAGGTCCACCATGTTGCCGGCTTCCTTGGCCGCCATGGTGCCGGTGTTCATCGCCAGGCCCACGTCGGCCTGCGCCAGCGCGGGAGCGTCGTTGGTGCCGTCGCCGGTCATGGCCACCAGGC
>CAYRWE010000494.1:0-2178 GCA_964427655.1 uncultured Solibacteraceae bacterium
AGCCATCCATTAGTGCCTCCAAACGCCGAATCTTCTCATCAAAATGTAGAAACTCCAGGGCACGGCTTCAGCCGTGCCGTGGCAGTTCGAAAATCAGCGGCTTCAGCCGCTGCGGGATGCAAAGCCGTACAGGGGCTGAAGCCGTGCCCTGATACGGGGCCTCACGAGCGAATCCTTGCGTACCCATACGCTCAGATGTGTGCCGATTCATTGGCAAATCGGAAATGCCACACTTCTGTGTCGCGCACCCGTCTACCTCCACTCCCTACTTCCTACTCCCTCCCTCCGTATTACACTTGGATCGGGAGGCTGCGATCTCCAATGGCTCAGGTTGAGGTTGCAGTTGCAGGGCGCTTTGCGGGGTTGGGCGCGGAAGAACTCGTTCGGGCGTTTCGCATCATCCACATGTCTCGCCGTCTGGACGACCGCGAGATCCTGCTGAAGCGCCAAAGCCGCATCTTTTTCCAGATCAGCGGTGCCGGACACGAGGCGGTGGGCGCGGCGGCCGGCTTCGTGCTTCGGCCCGGCGCGGACTGGGTCTATCCCTATTACCGCGACCGCGCCATGTGCCTGGCGCTCGGTGTGACGCCTGAAGAGATGCTCCAAGCCGCCGTGGGCGCAGCCGCCGATCCGGCTTCGGGCGGGCGCCAGATGCCCTCGCACTGGGGATCTCCAAAATTGCATATCGTCAGCTCCTCCTCGCCCACCGGAACGCAGTTTCTCCAGGCCGCCGGCTGCGCGCACGCGGCGCGGTATCTTAATCCCGCAAGCGATGAGATTACCCTGGTCTCGGGCGGCGAGGGCGCCACCAGCGAAGGCGAGTTCTGGGAATCCTTGAATCTGGCCTGCCTCGATCGCCTGCCGCTCTTGTTCCTCATCGAAGATAACGGCTACGCCATCTCGGTGCCGGTGGAGAAGCAGACCGCCGGCGGCAACATCGCCAAACTTGCCGCCAGTTTCCCCGGCCTTTTTCTGGAAGAGGTGGATGGAACGGATTTCGTGGCTTCCTATCGAGTCCTGCAAGAAGCCGCCGCCTACTGCCGCTCCGGCAAAGGGCCTGCTTTGGTCCGCGCGCAGGTCATCCGTCCCTATTCCCACTCGCTTTCCGACGACGAGAGGCTTTACAAGACCGCGGACGACAGGGCGGAAGAGGCCCGCCGCGATCCCGTCGCGACCTTTCCCGGACGCCTGCTCGCCGAAGGAATCCTGGATCGCCAAGCCATCCAACGCATCGTCCACGAAATCGACGTCGAGATTCAGGAAGCCGCCGAGAAGGCCCTGCGCGCGGACCCTCCGCCCAAAGGCTCGGCGCTCGCCCATCTCTACTCCGATGCCATCGACCCTTGCTCGGACGAATTCGCCAAGCCGCCTCGCTTCGAAGGCCCCCCGCGCACCATGGTGGACGAAATCAACCTCACCCTGGCCGAGGAAATGCGCCGCAACCCGGGCATGCTGGTCTTCGGCGAAGACGTAGCCGATTGCAGCCGCGAGCAAAACCTCAGCGAGGTGAAGGGCAAGGGCGGCGTCTTCAAAGCCACCAGCCATCTGCAAACCGAATTCGGCTCGAACCGCTGCTTCAACACCCCGCTGGCCGAGGCGGCGATCGTCGGCCGCGCCATCGGCATGGCCACGCGCGGCCTCAAGCCCGTGGCCGAAATCCAGTTTTTCGATTACATATGGCCCGCCATGATGCAGCTTCGCGACGAGCTGGCCACGCTGCGCTGGCGCTCCAACAACGGATTCGGATGCCCCGCGGTGATCCGCGTCGCCATCGGCGGCTATCTGAACGGCGGCGCCGTTTATCACAGCCAGAGCGGCGAGGTGCTGTTCACCCACACGCCCGGCTTGCGCGTGGTGATGCCGTCGAATGCGCTCGACGCCTGCGGTCTGCTCCGCACCGCCCTGCGCTCGGACGACCCCGTGCTGTTCCTCGAACACAAGAAGCTGTACCGCGAGCCGTACAATCGCTCCCCGCATCCCGGCAGCGAGTTTCTGATCCCGTTCGGAAAGGCCAAGATCGTGAAGCCCGGCCGGCGCTTGACGCTGGTGACCTACGGCGCGCTGGTACAGAAATCGCTACTGGCGGCCACCCGCATCGAGCAGCGCGACCCGGATCTGACCATCGAGGTGATCGATCTGCGGACGCTGGCTCCGTACGATTGGGAGGCGATCAGGAAA
>CAYRWE010000495.1:0-2174 GCA_964427655.1 uncultured Solibacteraceae bacterium
AAATGCACGCCGTTGGTGATCGAGGTGATGGGGACTTCCCAAACCGGCAACTGCGGCCACAAATCGTGGAACATCTCCTGCGAGACCTGGCGGTGCAGGCGGCTCACGGCGTTGCGGTAGGAGGAAGTGTTTAAGGCCAGCACGGCCATCGAGAAACGCTCGTCGCGGTCGTGCGGATTGCGGCGGCCCAATCCCATCAACTGCTGAAAATCGATCGCGATCTCGCCACAGTATTCGGAAAAATAATAGTACATCAGCCCGGGGTCGAACAGGTCGATCCCCGCCGGCACCGGCGTGTGGGTGGTGAAAACGTTGCTGGCGCGGCCAGCGTCCAGGGCCTCTTCGAAGCTCAGCCCCTGGTCGCGCATGAACAGCCGGACCTGCTCGAGCGACAGAAACGCCGAGTGTCCCTCGTTCATGTGGTAAACCGTGGGATTGAGGCCCAGAGCCTTCAGCGCACGCAGTCCTCCGATCCCCAGCACAATCTCCTGGCGGATGCGCGTATCATTGTCACCGCCATACAGCGAGTCCGTGATGTCGCGGTCGCGCGGCAGCACGTTTTCGGGAATGTTAGTATCCAGCAGGTAGAGCTTGGTGCGACCCACCTCCAGATGCCAGACCTGGATATGTACCGGGCCGGTGGGCAGCTTCACCGAGACTTTCAGATCCTCGCCGGCCTCGTTCTTCACGGGGGCCAACGGCAGCGTGTAAAAGTCGTTGGTGGGGTACCGTTCCTGCTGCCAGCCATCGGGATTGAGCATCTGGCGGAAGTAGCCCTGCTGGTAGAGCAGGCCGACGCCGATCAGAGGGTAATCCTGATCGCTAGCGGATTTCAGGTGATCCCCGGATAGAACCCCCAGGCCTCCGGAATATACCGGAAGCGCTTCGGTCAACCCGTACTCGAAGGAGAAGTAGGCGATCATCTTCCCATCGGGGGGTGGGGTTCCTTTGCGCACCCGGGCGTCGTACGTCTCGCATGCCATGCGATAGAGCGCCAGGTACCGCGGGTCCGCGCCGGCGCGTTGCAGGGTGGCTTGCGAAACCCTCCCCAACATCAGCACCGGGTTGTATCCGCATTCCCTCCAAAGGGCCGGGTCGAGGCGCCTAAACATAGCGCGCACAATGGGTTCCCAGCTCCACAGCAGGTTATACGCGAGTTCCGTCAGGCGCCCAAGGGAGGACGGTAAAGCTGGGCGGACAAGGAACTCATGCAGTGGTCTAATATGAAAGGGCATCGTTGAGGTACGGCACAGCTAATTCATTAGAGTAGCAAGCTGTAAATTGGCTTGCACGCCCCGCGCGCGCAATGCGTCAAACTGATTTGAGTCCCATGCGCTTTTTGGCCTTGCTTCTGGTACTTACCGCAAACACGCTGATGGCCGGCGAATACGCCCTCTTGCGCAGCGGCTCCCGCATGCACGTGGATCGTCACGAGCTGAATGCGGGGAAGGTGCGGCTGTATCTCGATACCGGTTCTATCGAGATGGAAGAAGCCGAAATCCTGGGTTTCGAAGCTGACGGTGCTATCCCACCGGCTCCCCCGGCGGCTGCTGGGACGGCCATGCAGGCATCCGCACAGCTCTCGCCCGGCGAATTGGCCGATGCCGCCGCGGACCGTTACGGGCTGCCGCGCATGCTGGTGCGCAGCGTGATGGCCAACGAATCGGCCTTCCAGCCGGGCGCGGTTTCTCCCAAGGGCGCCATAGGGCTGATGCAGTTGATGCCCGATACCGCGCGGGAATTGGGCGCCGATCCGCGCGATCCCGTCCAGAACGTGGATGCCGGCACGCGCTATCTGCGCGATCTGCTGCAAAAATATGGTGGCCTGCTGTGGCACGCGCTGGCGGCCTATAATGCCGGTCCGGGCGCCGTGGACCGTTTCAACGACGTTCCGCCCTACCGCGAAACCCTCAACTACATCAAGCGAATCGACCGGGACCTGCGCAACGGCATGAAGATCGCATTGCCCGCCTACGCCAGCCCGATCACCGCCGCCAATCCGTGAAGCGTGGCGGCGATCCGCACCGCCGCCAAAATCACTTCGTCGCCCACGCCCTTTTCCCGCAGGACGTTCTCGTGCGCTTGAACGCACACGCCGCAGCCATTGACCGCCGAGACAGCCAGGCACCACAGCTCGAAATCCGCCGCATCGCTGCCGTGCGTGCGGATCACCT
>CAYRWE010000496.1:0-2173 GCA_964427655.1 uncultured Solibacteraceae bacterium
CAGGTAAATGAACGGCTGCTGGTCGGCCACAATCTGCTGCACCCGGTCCACGGCCTGCTTGCGGATTCGCTGCGTAGCGCTGGAAGCCTGCAACTGCATCTGCCTGTCGATCTCCGCTTCCCACTCCGTTGCGGGAGTTTTTTGCGAAGGGTTCCACTGGTGATTGGGTGAAGAACTGAGCCACATATTCATCATCGAACTGGGGTCCGGCTCGGCGTTCGACACTCCCAACAGACACACGTCGTAGTCCTGCTTGTGCATGAGCCGCTCAATCAGCGCCGGGAAATCCAGTGCGACAATCGTGACCTGCATGCCGATCTGTGCAAGGTCCTGCTGGATCATCGCCGCCATCTTTTGTCGTGCCGGGTTTCCTGCATTGGTCAGGATGGAGAACTTCACCGCGTGGCCGGTGGCGTCGTAAAGCTGATTGCCGCTGCGATGAAATCCCGCGGCGGTAAGCATCCGGTTGGCGTCGGCGATGCTCTCCGGCGGAATCTTCAGGCTGCTGCTGTGCCACTGCGCGTTGGCCGGAGAGATGAATCCGAAGGCCGGCGTGGCATGCCCGTTGTAGGCGATGCGCGCCAGATCCGCGCGATGGATGGCCTCTGAAACCGCAACGCGGAAACTCCGGTTCCTGAACCATGCTTTCTCGAACTCCGGCAAGGGTGCGGCCGGCGATTGATTGAACCACATCTGTTCCGTGTTCAGCGATGCGCCAAGATCGTGAACGGCCGAGGAAGACTTTTGCGCCACGATTCCGAAATATTCCGCCGGCAGGGTGTCGATCAGATCGTATTCACCGCGCAGAAACAGCGAAATCTCCTGCTCGCGGTTATTCAGAATGTCGAGCCGAACGCCGGTTGCATAGGGCAACTGCACGCCGGCGGCATCGTGCCGCCAGTAGTTCCGATTGCGGCTCAGGCGCACATACTGGCCGCGCTTGTAGTCGGCCACCGTGAATGGCCCCGATGTAACGCGGCCTTCGCTGGGACGATTGGCCGGCTCGATGGCGATCTCGTCAAAAATTTTCTCAACCCCGATGATGCGCGTGGGCAGATGGACTCTTACCGTGAGCGCGTCCGGTGTTTCGATGGCCACTGCAGCCGGCGAAAGAAATTCCTCTGCGACAACGGCGTGGGTTGCCGGGTCGAGCACCCGGCGCAGCGACCATGCCACATCGGCTGAAGTCAGCGCGGCGCCGTCAGAGAAGCGCAACCCCGCGCGCAGTTTGAAGACAATCAACGTGCCTTCCGGCGAGATGCGAAAACTTTGCGCAAGCTGCGGCTCCGGCTGCTGCGTTTGACGGTTGAGCCGCAACAGCACACCGCCGGTAAGGTAGCGCACCAGTTCCGATGCCTGTTCGTCCACCTTCGCCGGATCGAAGGTTTTTGGGTCGTAGTGAATGGCCCACGCAATCTCACCAGGTTGCCTGGGGGCGGCCTGGCCCGCGGCGAAGCTGCAAGAGAGCACAATCAGAACGGCACACAGAATCGAAGAACGCAGCGGGCTATGCATGGGTTTCCCCCTCGGCGGAGAAAGATTCGAGCGTCAGAAGCACGATGACCAGCAGCGCGATGGGCAGGTACACCCAATGCGACCGAGCCAGCAGGGCGGAGTTGTCGAGTTCCAGCAGCATCGAGCCCCAAGACGGCAGCGGCTCGCCGACGCCCAGGCCGAGCGCGCCCAGGTTGGCTTCGGCAACGATGAACGCCGGAACGCAGACAAGAAACTGCGGCAGCAGCAACGAGCGCAGATGGGGCAAAAGGTGCATGCGAACAAGCTGCCGTGTCCTGAGGCCGCAGGCGTGACCTTGAATCATCCACTCCGCTGTGCGAAGCGACAGCGCGCCCCGATAGAGGACGCGGGCGCAAGCCGGCCAGCCCAGTGCGGCGAGAACGACAAACGTGGCAACGGCCGTTTCGAGCGGCGAAGCGGTGAGCGGGAGCAGCGAGCGGGCCATCATCAACAGGAAGAGCCAGGGCAGCGAAAGGAAGACGTCGCTCAGGAACATGAGGACGGCCGCCGCCCATGCGGGACTGAATGCCGCAGCCACTCCGAAGCACCCGGCGATCGCTGTGGTAAGCGCAGCGGCGGCTGTCGCACCGGCCAGGCCAATGAGAAGAGCCGCGGCCACGCGTACCGTGCGGTCTCGACCCAACTCATCGGTGCCCGT
>CAYRWE010000497.1:0-2159 GCA_964427655.1 uncultured Solibacteraceae bacterium
CGCCCTTCAACCAGGGTGTGCGCGCCGATTTCATGCCCAACAAGTACCCCGAGGTGGGCCAGTGCGTCCACCACCTGGTGGCCCACCCGCGCAATCCCGAGGCGCTCTATCAGCAGAACCACTGCGGGATTTATCGCGCCAGCCTCCAAGCCAGGAAGTGGACCGATATCTCCCGCGGGCTGCCTTCGCGCTTCGGCTTTGGCCTGGCCGTTCCGGCGGATGAGCCCGAGACGCTCTTTACCGTGCCGATTGAAGGCGCCGAATACCGCGCCACGCCGGAAGGTAAATTCCGCGTGGCCCGCAGCCGCGATGCCGGCCGGACCTGGAAGCTGCTGACGCGCGGCATGCCGCAGCGCAACGCCCATTTGCTGGTGCTGCGCGAGGGCATGACCGCCGACGCGCTTTCACCCGCCGGCGTCTACGTGGGCACCACCGGCGGTCAGATCTTCCATAGCCACGATGCCGGCGAGAGCTGGAGCGCCATGGCCGAATATCTGCCCGCTGTAAACTCGCTGTCGGTGGCGAACTGATCAGCCGGGCGACTTCTCCGGCGGTTGGCGCTTCCGCTTAGTTGCGCCCTAGCTTGGGTGTTATGCCCCAACAATAGCGGCTTTCCAAGCATATCAAGTGTTGAAAGTTACGACAGTCCTTGTCAATCCGTAGAGTTTATCCATAAAAGGCCCTTTGGTCCCCTTGTTGCAAGTGCGCGGTGCGCCAGGCACCTGGGCGGCAGTACGCCGCCTGCACGATCTAGGCAGCAGTTGTTGGAAAAGGGGGGCGGCTCTTGCGCCAGTTTCTCCATGATGCGGGCCATCTTCTCCGGCCGGCGCTGGTTCTGTTGGCCGCGCTGGGCGTTTTCCTGATCGTCCGTGCGGTAGTGGTTCCCAAGGCATTCGGGCAGTATGGCCACTACCGGCCGGCGGCGCTGGATGCCGCTCGCGCACACCCCGTGGCCTTTGCCGGCCAGGATACCTGCCTGCTCTGTCATGAGGACGAAGGCAAAGCTCGCGCAGCCGGTAGTCACGCGCACGTCGCTTGCGAAGCCTGCCACGGCCCATTGTCTAAACACGCCGATGACCCGGTGGCCAACGTTCCGCAACTGCCCGACGTCGCCAACCTCTGCCGCCGCTGCCATGAAAAGGACGCCGCCAAGCCCGCCGGCTTCCCCCAGGTGGCCACCGTCGAGCACTCCGGCGGCGCGAAGTGCGACGGTTGCCACCAGCCCCACAATCCGAAGCTCTGAGGTCACCCATGGATATCAGCCGGAGAGATCTGTTCCAGGTCGGAGGCAAGCTGCTCGTATTGGCGTCCGTGGGCGCTACGCTCGAGCAAATCACCGGAGCTGCGCCCCCCAGCGACGCCTACAAAATGGCCGATCACTGGTGGGGCATGCTCATCGATATCGACAAGTGCATTGGCTGCGGAAACTGCGTGCGCGCCTGCTCCAAGGAGAACAACGTCCCCGAGGGCTATTTCCGCACCTGGGTGGAGCGCTATCAGGTGGAAGAAGGCAAGCAGCCGCGCGTGGATTCGCCCAATGGCGCTATGGACGGCTTCCCGCCCAACACCCGTACCGGCCTCAAGGCTTTCTTTGTACCCAAGCTGTGCAATCAGTGCGCCGATTCGCCCTGCGTGCAGGTGTGCCCGGTGGGCGCCACTTTCGTCAGCCCGGATGGCGTGGTGCTGGTGGACAAGAGCTACTGCCTGGGCTGCCGCTACTGCGTGCAGGCCTGTCCCTATGGCTGCCGCTATCTCCACCCGGAGACCAACACGGTGGATAAGTGCACGCTGTGCTACCACCGCATCACCCAGGGTCTTACCACCGCCTGCTGCGAGAGCTGCCCTACCGGCGCGCGCCAACTAGTGGATTTTAAGAACCCGCGGGACCCCGTACACGAATTCCTCAGGCACAACAAGGTGCAGGTGTTGAAGCCGTATATGGCCACCGAAGCCAAGGTCTACTACAAGAACCTGGACGGCTCGGTGAGATAAGGGAGCGAACCGATGATACCCGGCGTCGACGGTTTCATGTATCCGAACGAGGTGGAGCTGCAATGGAGCCTTCTGATCGTGCTCTATCCGTATATCACCGGGTTGGTGGCCGGCGCCTTCATCCTGGCCTCGCTCGAGCGCGTTTTCAAAGTCGAGGCGGTCAAGCC
>CAYRWE010000498.1:0-2159 GCA_964427655.1 uncultured Solibacteraceae bacterium
TGGTCGGTTCGACGGTGCCGGTCGTGATGACGATCAGCCGCTCCGCCTTCGCCCTCCACACGTGTACTGAAGTCGGTCACGAATGGACTCGCACCGGCGTATCGTCCAATGGGAAGGAAACTGAGAGATGCTACTCTTCGGATCCTTGATTCTGCATCTTTGAAAATATCCATGCGATCAACCGGACGCAACCTTCTGTCTTTATAGATAGCGGCTCGGTTCTGTCCGGATTTTCCTGAAAACGCCATTCACGCAACACACCGTGGTGACAGTTGCGCAATGCGCCCGGCAAACACGCGCGGCGGCGATTGGAAGGGCTTCCCTTTCATCGCGCCGGCATGCCATGTGTCTCGCATGGGTGAACAGGCCATCGACTCCCGAACGTGGCGGCTGCTGGAGCCGGCAGGGCTGGCATGGCGCTGCTGGGACGATGAATACATCGTGTTCCATCCGTGGTCCGGCATGACCCACTACCTCGATGCAACCGCTGGAGCGGTGTTCGAATTGCTGCTGGACCACGCAGCCACGGTTCGCGACCTTGCCGCCGCCCTCGCTGGCCTGGCCGATACGCCGGTAACCGATACTCTCAGCGCCGTGGTGCGGCAGGTGCTCCATCGCTTCGACGCGGTCGGACTCGCCGAGCCGATCCCGTGATGCGACTGGGGGCGGTTCCGGAAGCCGCGCTTCGCGCGCAGTTCCATGGCGCCGGGGTGCGGCTGCGGCTGGCCGGACTTTGCATCAACCTCCGCACCGACGTGCCGGCGGTGACGGGGCAGATCCGGCAGATGTACGAGGACCACCCGGTCGAAACGGGGGCGGGGATCGACGATTTCCGGCTCCGCCTCTCCTACACCAATCCGCTCCGGCGCTTCGTCGGGCGCAGGACCCAGATCTACGTCGAGGGCGAAGCACCCTTCTTTCCGACGCCCCATCGCCTTGCGTATCTCCTGGTCGAGGCGGCGCTGAACTGGTGCATCAGACAGGCCGCGCCCAATGTCATCCTGCACGCGGCCGCTGTGGAGCGCGACGGCCTGGCGGCCATCCTGCCCGCACCGTCCAGTTCCGGTAAAAGCACGCTCTGCGCCGGTCTGGTCACGCGCGGCTGGCGGCTGCTGTCGGATGAGCAGGCCGTGCTCCGTCCGGCCGACGGACGGCTGCAGCCGATAGCCCGGCCGATCTCATTGAAAAACGAGTCGATCGGGCTCATCCGCCAGTGGGCTCCCGACGGTCACTTCAGTCCGGTGTTCAGTTGGGCGACCGGGGAAGACATTGCCTATCTTCGCCCGCCCGCCGATTCCGTCGCCCGGGCCACGGAGACCGCCAGGCCGGCGCTGATCGTCTCGCCCGCCTACCGGGCCGGCGCGCCAGTGACGCCGCAGCCGCTCGGCAAGAGCGAAACATTCAGGTTGCTGGCCGACAACAGCTTCAACTACCACGCCACCCAGCGGTGCGGCTTCGATGCCATCGCCGGCCTGATCGATTCCTGCGCGGCTTACCGACTGTCCTACGGAACGCTTGAACAGGCCGTGGACGCGATGGAAGCGCTGCTGGCACGGGTTCGAATGGACCCCACGACCGGCCACCCCACCATAACGGCCACCTAGCGGAGCGGAAGGGGTGGAAGTCGACACGCCACGCCGGGCCCCGGCATCTCCGGTCCGCACCAAGACCCCGGCGGCGCGGGGGGCCGCGCTGCTGGTGCGCAGTATGCGCGATCCGGCCTCGGTGGCCCGCCTCGATGCCGAAGCACTCGACGACGTCCTGCACGCAGCCCGCCGGCACGGCCTGCTCGCCCGGCTGGAGCACGATCTTGCCGGGCTTGGTGTTCTCCGGGACCTGCCGGAAGCGGCGAGGCGACAATTCGCCACCGCGCGCATCGAAGCCCACGTCAACGCCGTCACCCTGCGCTTCGAAGCCGACCGCGTGCGGCGTGCGCTCGCCGACCTCGGCATCAGGATCGTGCTGCTCAAGGGAGTGGCTTATCAGTGGGCCGGCTTGCCCCCGGCCCGCGGCCGCTTTTCCGTCGATATCGACATCCTGGTGTCGGTTGCGGACGTCGGGCGCGTCGAGTGGACGCTGATCAACGGGGGCTGGCTGCCCGCGAAGATGAATGCCTACGACCAGCACTATTATCGCGACTGGATGCATCAAATTCCGCC
>CAYRWE010000499.1:0-2159 GCA_964427655.1 uncultured Solibacteraceae bacterium
CACGGTGGCGAACGGGGTGGTCTATGTGGGCTCTTGGGACAACCACATCAACGCCTTCAGCCTGCCCAGCGGCGCCGGGGCGGCAGGGCCGGCGTCCGAGCCTCGGAAGTGAAGCCTACGCTCCAATCTGAACCTGATGGGGGTGCACGTCGGATTTGAGGGATGGAATCACGCGGCAGCCCGGTCGTAGCGCCGCTCCCAGAAGTCCTCAAAGCGTCCGCTGAGCTTCCAGCAGCGCAGGGCGATGATGGCGTCTGCGCCCTTGACGGTCCAGTGCATGCCAGCCCGTTTGAGCCGGGTGCCGACCACCACTTTGCATCCCGCCTCGAGGACGCCGGTGGAGGTACACAAACCCTGGGCGTGAAATTTCGGGTAGCGCATGCGAGCGCGATTGCGGAAGATATACCCCGCACATTTGGTCGCCTCGGCGAAGGAAGCGGTATGGGGTTGGAGAGCGTGGATGATGGCGTGCAGTTTGCCATCATCCAGGTCGGCGCAGCGTGCCACCGCCCATTGTTTGCCTTCGCTGGTTGCGCCGAAGATCGATTGAGCGGTGCGGTGCAGAACTTCTTTGGCGTGGAACCGGTCGAGGATCTGAGTGGCTTGGGGGAACAGTTCCCTGGCGGTGTTCCAAATCCAGGCGGCGCCATCGCCCAGCACCACGCAGCGGGGTGCTTCCGGGAAGCCTCGCCGCGTCGCTTCGCGCAGTACGCGCTCGGCGAAATCAGATCGGTCGGAGCTCGTATCGGAAGCAGCGGCGCTTTCAATCGCGGCCGAATAAGTGATCGAACCGGGATCGCGCATGGGCTTGTCTTCCGCATCTCGCGATTCGGCGGTCCACAGGGTGACGAGCTTGGCATCGCGAGTTTTGGCGGAACCGTCCGGCTGCTTGCCAGCGCGGCCGGCGACTTCGGACTTGCGCACCGGCACGCCGGTACCGTCCATCCCAAGGTACATGGTAGGAGCCACTGTGCCCATCTTCTCCACGCAACGGCGCTCATCGGCAGCGATCTCGACGCCTAGCGCCTCGGCTGCTCGTTCCACCTGTTTGGCACTTATCTCCACTCCCGCCAACTCCTGTAGCAGCGCGCTGCTTTCCTCAAAACTCACCATCGCCGCCGTGCTGCCCGTCATGCGCAGCACTCCGGGTGTGAGCGAAAACATCTCCATCCGCAGAGCATGATCGCGCGGGCAGAATCCGCTTTGGCATTGGGCACAGTAATAGTAGGCCCGCTCCAGATGCAGCGAGCCCAGTACGCTTTCAAAGGTCTTCTGGTGGCGGCCGTGATACTGAGCCGATCCGCCGCAGGAGCAGGGTACTTCTGGCCCCGCATGATCGGAGGTATCGGCGTTCAGCCGCTGTTCCAGCGCTCGGGCTGCCAGACGCAAAGCGTGCCGCCGCGCCGCCATCTCCACGGCTTCGAAATCCAGGCCCTGGACGGCTTGACGCCCTAGGAGCGCTTCGATTTCCTGGACGATATCGTTTTGGATTTCTGTTTGGAGCCCTTTTTTTTGGCCTCCCCCGAAGAGGCCGCCGGCGGAAACTCCATCTGGGCATCAGCCCACTCCTCACAAGCCTCCCAGTAGCTATCGACCTTTTGGCGAAACTGGCGGCCAGCCGCAACCTGCTGCTGGGCCACGGCGGTCTGCTCCGGGGTGAGAAACCGAGACCGCGTCTTGCCACCCACTGCCTGGGTCAGGCTCTGGTAAGGACCATGGCGGGCCTTGGGATCGCGGGCGCAAGCGCAGCCCGCCTTGCCGCATTTGATTAAGCGCTCGGAAACCGAGCCGCGGCGCATGGGTTGAGGTTGAGCCAATTCGGTGGCGAGTTGGCGGACGCGGGGAGGAACTTCAGGAGAAGTGGCCATGTTTCTATCTTACGGCATATAATGCCGTAAGACAAGGAGCCAAAAAACAAGCGCCTCCACATTCCGCCCATTTTGAGACGTACGCCCGCCAAAATGTGTGCGCTTGATTTACATACGCGAAGAGCGTATGATCGAATAGCGTAAGGCTCATGATGCCGCCGATGACAGTGGTGGAAACCGAGGAATTCGTGGGCCACTCCAAGGCGATCCTGACGGAGGCGCAACGTGACGCTCTGGTTGCGCACCTGGGCGCCAACCCGGAAGCGGGCCAATTGGTGCCTGGAACCGGCG
>CAYRWE010000500.1:0-2127 GCA_964427655.1 uncultured Solibacteraceae bacterium
TGAGGAACCAGAGCTATTTCGTAGGAACGTGGTTGGCCCAGAATGTCTGCTGGGCCGAGTAGGATGTGGCGTCCATCCCTGAAAACGCTCGAAATTCGTTGGCGAAGTGCGACTGGTCGTAGTATCCGCATTCCAAGGCCAAGTCGGCCCAGGGCAAACCGGTGCCGGCGTGCAACTGCTGCACTGCTTTTTGAAAGCGCTGCACCCGGGTCCAGGCCTTGGGCGAGAGGCCAACTTCTTCGCGAAATATCTGCGAGAAGCGGCGCTCGCTCAGGCCCGCGCTCTTTGCGGCTTGGCGAACGGTGGACCCCGCCGGTGCGCGTTGAAACCAGCCCAGGGCTCCCTCAACAAGTAGATGCCGACCGGCGTGTGCGGCGAACCGCTGGATCAGGAATGCCTCAAGGAAATGCAGCTTGCCCTGCGGAGACGCAATCTCGCGCAAGCGATCGCGAAGGACGCGCGCCGGTGCGCCCCACACATCCTCCAAGGCGACAGACCGATTGCTGAACAGGTGAGCCGCGTCGCCGGCAAATGTTGTGAATCCGCCGGGGTTGAATGAGATACCTATTAAATCCGCCAAGTCGGAGGTGTCAATAACCTCGTAAACCGACCGGGCTCCCATGATGAGCGACGGCGGCATGGGGCGGCCGGGGGCGGCATCGGGACAGTCGAGGAGGTAGTCGCGGGCGAGGTTGAGAATCACTTGCGCGCGGCCGGTGGGCAGTACGCGCTCCCGTGCATGCTGCAGGCTCGGAGCCTGTGCGTACCACAGCTTGCCAATGCAGCGATCGAGCGGCGAAGCCGGGGTGTGCTCCAGATAAAACACGGGGAACCTCGTGTCGCAATCTATTTGACTTGGATGCCGAAATCGTTGGCCTCGGAGGGCGCTGCAATCTGCCGCAGCCGGTTTCGCGTACACTTGGCGGAATGAGGCTTCCTTGCGGCGATAGGGAACTGGTGCAGATTATGGATGCGGCGCTGGCCGAAGCGGCGCGGCGGGCGGGGCCGTGGCTGGTTTGCCGCCCGGGCTGCACGCAGTGTTGCCATGGCGCATTTGCCATCAGCCCGCTGGACGCGCTGCGACTGCGCAACGGCATGGAAACGGTGCGCACGACCGAGCCTGCGTTAGCCGCAGATCTCGAGCGGCGGGCGGCAGAGTGGATTGCTGCGCACGGACCTGAGTTTCCGGGTGACTTGAAGACCGGGGTGCTGGGCGACACGGATGCTGAGCAGGAACGCTTTGAGGAATTCGCCAACGATGCGGCCTGCCCGGCGCTTGATACGGCCACCGGGCTTTGCGACGTCTATGCCTGGCGACCCATGACCTGCCGTGTCTTTGGTCCGCCCGTCCGCATGGGAGACGGAAACGCCCTGGGGCATTGCGAACTCTGCTTTGAGGGCGCCAGCACGACCGAGGTCGCGGCTTGCGAAATGCTTTTGCCCCACGAGTTGGAGGCAAGACTTCTCGATGAAATCTCCGCCGAGGGCGAGACGCTGGTGGCGTTCGCCTTGCTCGGCTAAGGCAAGCGTCCCATTCACTGAAGTTGCGCCGCGCTAAACTGTTATTTGGACAACTACATGCCAACACGCCCCTGCTGGGTTGAGATTCGCACTCGATCCTTTGAAGAGAACTTTCGCTTTCTGGCTGGCCTGGCCGCTCCGCACGCCGAGTTGCTTGCGATTGTGAAGGCCGACGCCTACGGCCATTCGCTGGCCCTTTGCGCGCCGGCGGCGGTGCGGGCCGGGGCACGGTGGCTGGGCGTTACCAGCGTTGAAGAAGGCGTGGCAGCGCGAGCTTTTTGCCCCGAGGCGCGGGTGCTGGTGATTGGCGGCGTCTACCCCGGGCAGGGCCGGGCGCTGGTTGCACATCGGCTCACCGCCGTGGCCTGGGAGCCGTGGCAGCTCGACGAGATCGAAATTGCCGCACAGGATGCGGGGGCGCAGGCGGGTTCGGTGCCCATTCACCTCGAAATCGACACCGGAATGTCCCGCCAGGGCGTTGATGCGGCCGGGCTGCTGCCCATGCTGGCTCGATTTGGCGCCGGGTCGCCGCTGAAGCTGGAAGGCGTGATGACCCATCTGTTCGCCGCCGACGAAGCCGACGGCACAGTAACCGAGGGGCAACTG
>CAYRWE010000501.1:0-2111 GCA_964427655.1 uncultured Solibacteraceae bacterium
GGTCGCGGGTGGCCTGGTCCTTGTCCACGCCGGCCAGCCGATAGCTCAACAGCGTGCGCTCCACGTAGTGGCGAGTCGCCGGGCTCGCCTCTTCCATGTCGATGGCCGCCAGTGCCTCATAAACCTCCCGGTTCAGGCTCAACGCGCTGCCAGCCTGCGCCACACGCTGCGCCTCCTCCTGGGCCTGGTCGCGCACCGCCTTGTCGGCGGCAACCGAGTTCAACACCCCGGCCTGCGAGCCGGCCAGGTTCAGTTGCTCCAGCGCCGCATCGTAAAGGCGCAGCGAGTTGGCCAGCGTACGCGGCCCCTCGACAGCCAGCATGGCAGCCAGCGCGGTCTCATGGGCGGCCAGCCGGGCGCCTACCCAGGTTGAGAGTGCCTCGGCGGAGGTGGCGCCGCCTGCATCCCAGGCATGCAAATCACGGGTTTCAGTGGCGATAGCGGTTTCTGGCGACATACGGGGTTGAATTCCTCCAAGCTTCTAGGTTGCCACAGCCGGCTCGGTTGCCGCTTTGGAGACACTCAAAAAACGGCAGCAAACTTATCCTGTTGCATCCTGACACCAACCCCTTTAAGATGCGTCAATTGATAACCATGGCTCGAAGCGATCAATCCGCACCCGAATTGGCCACCGCGCCGCCGTTGCCCCGGCTGCGGCCAGGCAAAATCTGCGTAGCTATCCAGGCCGCGTCGCCCCTAGAGATGGTCGAACGGGCAGAGGCCGCCCTGCGCGACTCAAAGTTTCTTGAATTCCGGCTCGACTGGCTCCCCAAACCGGCCGCGGCGCTGCCGTTGCTGGCCGAGTTCAAGGCCGCGCACCGTGATGTTGCGGCCATTGCCACCTGCCGGCGAAAAGAACACGGCGGCAACTTCGTTGGGTCTTTGACTTTGGAACTTGAGGTACTGCGAGCAGCCGCCGAAGCCGGCTGCGAAATCGTGGACCTCGAAGTGGAATCGGCCGAAGAGGCCAAGCCGGCGCAACTGGCCAAGTGGCGCGCCAGCCTTGCCGCGGTGGGAACGGCGCTGCTGGTCAGTTTCCACGATTTTTCGCGCACCAAGGGTCTTGAACAGGCGGTTGCGCGGATCGAGGCCTTTGCGCCGGACTTCGTAAAGGTGGTCTCGACCGCCCGCTCCCTGGCTGACAACCTGGCCGTGCTGCGGCTCATTGAAGACCACTCCCTGTCGGCGCATGTGGTGGGAATCGCCATGGGCGAAGAAGGCCTGATCAGCCGGGTGCTGGGGCCGCGCGCGGGTGCTTCGTTTACCTTCGCCGCCTCTTCCGATGGAGCCGAGACCGCGCCCGGCCAGGTAGCCGCGCGCACGCTGCTCGACCTCTATCGCATCGACCAGCTTGACACCGCGACGCGCCTCTTTGGCGTGGCCGGAAACCCCATCAATCACTCGCTCTCGCCGCTCATGCACAACACCGCCTTCCGCCGCGAAAACGTTAACGCCGTCATGATGCCGCTGCAGGTTCGCACCCTCGACGACCTGCTCACCGTGGTGCGCGAACTGCCGCTGGCCGGCGTGGCCGTCACCATGCCGCTGAAGACCGAGGTCATGCCCCACCTGGCCAACCCGATCGTCGGCAATTCTCTCCCGCTCACCCACCGCATCGGTGCCTGCAATACGCTCCGGGTGGGTGCAGATGGCAAAATCATCGGCTTCAATACCGACGTGGATGGAGTGGTCCGCCCGCTTGAAAAGCGGCTGCGGCTGCGGGGCGCAAAGATCGCCGTTCTAGGCGCGGGAGGCGCGGCGCGGGCTGCCGTCTTTGGCCTCGTCGAACAGGGCGCTGAGGTGTTCATCGTCAATCGCACCCACGAAACCGCCGTGGCCCTGGCGCGAAAATCGAAATCCAAAGCGCTCAAGCAGGATCAACTCGCCAAAACCCGCTTCGACGTGCTCATCAACTCCACCCCTTGCGGCATGGCCGGCAACAAGCAGGCCATGCCCATCGCCGAAAACCAACTCAACGCCGCCCTGGTCTTCGACATGGTTTACAACCCGCTGGAGACACCCCTGCTCAAGCTGGCCAAAGAACGCGGCATCCCGGTCATCAGCGGCACAGAGATGTTTGTGCAGCAAGGAGCCCGCCAATTCGAAATCTG
>CAYRWE010000502.1:0-2109 GCA_964427655.1 uncultured Solibacteraceae bacterium
AGATCGCCGGCTGGCTCTACAACCTGCGCCGCTCGGGAAAGATCGCCTTCCCCATTTTGCGGGATGGCTACGGGCTAATGCAGTGCGTGGCCGTGAAATCCTCCCTGCCGGAAGAGCTGTTCGAGACCATCAGGAATCTGACCCAGGAAAGCTCGCTCATCGCCACCGGGAAGATCCGCGCCGAGCAGCGCGCGCCCGGCGGCTACGAGATGGACCTGGAGAACGTGGAAGTGGTGCAGCGCGTTCCGGAAACGGACCCTTACCCCATCACGCCCAAGGAACACGGCACCGATTTCCTGATGGATCACCGCCATCTGTGGCTGCGCAGCCAGCGCCAGCACGCCATTCTGAAGGTGCGGCACGAGGTGATCAAGGCCGTCCGCGATTATTTCGATTCCCACGGCTTTACGCTCGTGGACACGCCCATCTTCACGCCGGCGGCCTGCGAAGGCACCACCACGCTCTTCGAGGTGGATTACTTCGAGGACAACAAAGCCTACCTGACGCAATCCGGCCAGCTCTATAACGAAGCGACTGCCATGGCGTTCGGGAAGGTCTACTGCTTCGGGCCGACGTTTCGCGCCGAGAAATCCAAGACGCGCCGCCACCTGACCGAATTCTGGATGGTGGAACCGGAGATGGCCTGGGCCACGCTGGAGGACATCAAGCTGGTGGCCGAGGAGCTGGTGGTATTCATCGTGGGGCGCGTGCTGGAGAACCGGCGTGAAGAGCTGAAGCGGCTGGAACGCGACGTGACCAAGCTGGAGGCGATTCAGGCGCCCTTCGCGCGCATGAGCTACGACGAAGCGGTCAAGATCCTGCAGGCCAAGGGCAGCGAGATCAAATGGGGCGACGATTTCGGCGGCACCGACGAGACGCTGCTGACCGAGGCCGCCGAGAGACCCATCATCGTGGACCGTTTCCCGGCCTGCTTCAAGGCATTTTATTTCCAGCCCGATGCCGAGCGGCCGGAGGTGGTGCTGGGGGTGGACGTGCTGGCGCCCGAAGGCTACGGCGAGATCATCGGCGGCGGCCAGCGCATACACGACCAAGAGCTGCTGCTGAAGCGCATCGAGGAGTTCCATCTGCCCAAGGAAGCGTTCGATTGGTATATCGATCTGCGCAAGTTCGGCACCGTGCCGCACGGCGGTTTCGGAATGGGCATCGAGCGCTGCGTGTCGTGGATCTGCGGGCTGGAGCATATCCGGGAGACGATTGCGTTTCCGAGAATGCTGTATCGGTTGCACCCATAAAGCACCGCTCCCTTACGGTCGCGGCTCGGACCGAGCCGCGACCGTAAGGGAGCGGTTAATATCATGCGCCAATCGCAAATTGAAATTATCGGAGCGCCGCTCGACCTGGGGCAGGGACGGCGCGGCGTCGATATGGGACCGTCGGCGCTGCGGGTGGCCAATCTGAACGCGCGCGTGGCGGCCCTGGGCTACCAGGTCGAAGACGTCGGCAACATTTACGCGGAGCAGGCCGAGGCGCTGTCGGCGGGGGACTCGCGGGCCAAGTACCTGCCGCAGATCGCGGCGTCGTGCGGACGGCTGGCCGGCCTCGTGGGCGAGGCGCTGGCGCGCGGCGTGGTGCCGCTGGTGCTGGGAGGCGACCATTCGGTGGCGGCCGGCACGGTGAGCGGGGTCTCGCAGTTTTTTCGCCAGCGGAATGAGAGCATCGGGCTGATCTGGCTGGACGCGCACGCGGATATGAATACGCCCGATTCGAGTCCCAGCGGCAACGTGCACGGTATGCCCCTGGCCTGCATCGTGGGCCTGGGACCGCCGGAGCTGAGCGAACTGCTGGGCTATAAGCCCAAGGTGGCACCGCGCAACGTCGCCATTATCGGGCTGCGCGACGTGGATCAGACCGAGAAATCCAACGTGCGCGATTCGGGGGTGTGCGCCTTCACCATGCGCGATATCGACGAGCGCGGGCTGCGCGCGGTCATGGAAGAGGCCGTGCGAGTGGCCTGCCAGGGCACCGCCGGATTTCATCTCTCGCTGGACATGGATGTCGTCGATCCCCAAGACGCGCCGGGCGTGGGGACGCCGGTGCGCGGCGGCGTCACGTATCGCGAGGCGCACCTGGCCATGGAGATGATCTGCG
>CAYRWE010000503.1:0-2101 GCA_964427655.1 uncultured Solibacteraceae bacterium
GCGTGGTGCGCCGCGGCGAGGTGCCCGCGGATATGCCCGAGGCGCCCATGCCGGCGGGAGCGGCGACGGCGGCGGGCCTGCGGGTGGCGAAGCTGCTGGCGGGTGTGGGACTGGCGGAATCGGTGAGCGAAGCGACACGCAAAATCGATGCGGGGGCCGTCGAAATCAACGGCGAGCGGGTCAGGGAACTGACCATCGCGGATCCCGGCGGAGCTCTGGTGATCCGGGCCGGCAAGAACTGGCGCAGAGTTCGGCCGTGAGGAAACTCTACTACTGGAAGGTGCGGCAGCGCGAGATCCAGCTTGGCGAGCGCACCGCCATCATGGGCGTGATCAACATCACGCCGGATTCGTTTTCCGATGGCGGCAAGTACAACGATCCGGACCGGGCTTTCGCCCGTGCCCTGGAGCTGGAAGCGCAGGGTGCCGACATCCTGGACATCGGCGCGGAATCGACGCGGCCGGGAGCGGCCCGCATCTCGGCGGCGGAGGAGATGCGGCGGCTGATTCCGGTGCTGAAGCGCCTCAAAGACCGTCTGAGCATTCCCGTGTCGGTGGACACTTACAAAGCCGAGGTGGCGGAGCGCGCGCTGGAGTTGGGAGTCGAGATCATCAACGACCCCTCCGGGCTGACTTTCGAGCCGAATCTGGCGCGGGTGATTTCCAACCACGATGCCGGCCTGGTGCTGAACCACATGCGCGGGCGGCCGGAGACGTGGTCGAAGCTCAGCCCCATGCCGGACCCCATGGCGACGATCCTGCGCGACCTGGAGGCGGGGGTGAGCCGCACGCGCCTGGTGGGAGTCGACCGGAGCCACGTGGTGATCGATCCGGGCCTCGGGTTCGGCAAGCGCAAAGAGCAGAACCTGATCATCCTGGACCGGCTCTCGGCGCTGGCGGGCCTGGACATGCCGATCCTGGTGGGACCCTCGCGCAAGCACTTCGTGTCGCGCCCGGACCCGGCGGATGCCCGCTGCGCGACCGCCGCGGCGGTGACGGCGGCGGTACTGGCTGGGGCGCACATCGTTCGCGTGCACGACGTCCACGAGATGCGTGCCGCCACGGACGTGGCCGATGAGATCTTGCGCACGCGGGTTTGAGAGCGAGTTTCCACTCTCCACATCCGTCAAGTGCAGTCGAGGCGGCCATCTCCGGTATAATGGTCCCCTGTGGGAGCGATCCCGGTTCGATGACCGATATTAAGAAGAAGTTGCAGGATGAGATTGCCGTGCTCGAACACGAGCTGCACGTGGAATTGCCCAGGGAAATTCTGAAAGCCAGGGCTCACGGAGATCTCAGCGAAAACGCCGAGTATCATGCGGCCAAGGAGCGGCAAGGTTTCGTCAACGCTCGTCTGAACCAGCTCAAGGGGCGGCTGGCCGAGGTGTCGATGATCGACTTCTCGAAGATACCGCGCGACAAGGTGGGTCTGGGCTCGACCGTCGTGGTGCTGGACACCAAACGCGACGAGGAGCTGACTTATAACCTGGTTACTACGGAGGAAGCGGACGCGGCCAATGGAAAGATCTCGACGACCAGCCCGATCGGCCGCGCGCTGCTGGGCAAGGTGGTGGGCGACGAGGTCCGGGTGCAGAGTCCGGGGGGCGTGAAGGATCTCGAGATTTTGCGGCTGTCCACCATCCACGACGGGATCGAGTAAGTTATGACCGTTACCGGTGGGATCGGAAAAGCCTGCGGCGCGATCATCGACCGGATCGTGCGCTGGCTGGCGCTTTCGCGGATCCATCCCAACGTGCTGACGTTCATCGGCCTGGTCATCAACATATGGGCCGCGTGGCTATTCGCGCGTGCCGGCTCGGGGTCGCAGGACCCGGCCGTGGATTTCCGCTGGGCGGGCGTGGTGGTGATCGGTGCCGGCCTGTTCGACATGGTGGACGGGCGTGTGGCGCGGGCTACCAGCCGAGTGACGCGGTTCGGCGGCTTCTTCGATTCGGTGGTGGACCGCTACTCGGACCTGGCGGTGTTCATGGGGCTGCTGGTCTACTACGCTTCCATCAACCGCTTCTTCTACATCGTACTCACGGCCGTGGTGATGACCGGCTCGGTGATGGTGAGTTACACGCGCGCCCGGGCCGAGAACA
>CAYRWE010000504.1:0-2098 GCA_964427655.1 uncultured Solibacteraceae bacterium
CAGGCGGCTTCGCGTTGGCTGTGCCTGCTCCACGGGATCCCATCGCATGCATTGTTCCGTAATCGGCGACAGGATCGCTGTCGGTACGGCGCCGTTCATGCCGGATTACGCTATGATCGCACGTTCCGGCATCAGCAATCTGCGCTTCGTGCAGACCATGCTGCACCCGATCGGCGGCGACGTGGTGGCGATCAACCTCGCCGCCAATGATGCCGGACTGCCCACCGCCGCCATGCCGCACCGCGTGCGTCAGGACGTAGCGGCGGCGCGGGTCGTCTGGCTGCTACCGAACATCCGCCGCTCCGGCGTACGCGATGCCATCGAGGCAGTTGCCCCTCGCACGGTGATCGCGTGCTCGACAACTCTCCATACGTCGGTCCCGACCGTGTGCACATGACCACTTCTGGCTACCACTCGCTCGCGGAGTCTGCCTGCGGTGCGCCCCGGTACTTACTGTCCGGCGCACGCCGGCGGCGCAGCAGTACACCGCGCTGCGGTGAGCCGACGCCGGTGCTAGACGGATGCCCTTGAAGAATCTGGACTAAGAGGCCTACTAAGAAGCAGGCAACGTGCTGGGTGTATCCTCGCGCGCGTGGGTGGTCTGCGCCGCCGAGTTGCAAGGGAACTGACTATGCTCGAGTGCTTCATCATGGGCGACAGCATCGCGGCGGGGCTGGCGCAGTTCCGGCCCGAATGCCAGTTCGCCGCGCAGATCGGCATCGGCTCGCGGCGGTATGTGCAAACCCTGCTGTCGCCGCACAGCGCCAACACGATCATCATCAGCTTGGGTGTGAACGACGACGACAAGGCCGACACGCTGGACAACTTGCGCCAGCTACGAGCAAAGGTGCAGGCGCGGACGGTGATCTGGCTGCTGCCCGGGCTGAAGGAGCATGTCCGCTCACTGATCCGGCAGGTGGCGGCCGAACACCGCGACCGCACGCTAGACACGCGCGCCCAGGCTGGCCGCGATCATTTGCATCCGACCAGCGCCGGTTACCAGGTCCTGGCCGATGTGACGCGGCGATGGAGAGCTTCTTCTCCTCGCTGAAAGCCGAGAGGACGGCGCAAAAGTCTACCGGACTCGGGACCAGGTCAGGCTCGATGTGTTCCACTATATCGAACGCTTCTACAACCCAAGGCGGCGTCACTCGACCATCCGCTATCTCAGCCCGGTCGAGTTCGAAAGACAGGCCGCGTTAGCCTAGGCTCCGGACCCATAAATTGGTTGAACCGACGCGGCGGTTTGTGATTCACGCTCCCAAACTGCGGGAGCGCTGCGATGAGCGAGTTGTTTTGGCTGAGCGAGAGCCAGTTTGCGCGGCTGGCACCGCGTCTGCCGACGGATACACGCGGCAAACCGCGCGTTGACGACCGCCGCGTGATCAGCGGCATCGTCCACGTGCTGAAGTCCGGCGGACGCTGGGTCGATGCACCGGCCGTCCATGGCCCGCGCAAGACCCTCTACAATCGCTTCGTGCGATGGGCGGCGAAAGGCATCTGGACCGAGATATTCCACGCTCTGGCAACGGCGGGCGGGCCGCCGGCACAAGTCCTCATCGATTCGTCAGCCGTGAAGGCGCATCGCTGTGCGTCAGGCGGAAAAGGGGGGAACTCACGCAAGCTATCGGCCGCTCGCGCGGCGGACGGACCACCAAAATCCATGCGTTGACCGATGGCCTTTGCCGCCCGTTCGCCTTCCTGCTGACCGGCGGCCAAGTGGCGGACTGTCTTGCCGCCGACACCTTGCTGGAACAGATGCCCGCCACCTCGCTCCTGCTTGCCGACAAGGGGTATGACACCGACGCCGTCCGCTACAAAATCGAGAGCAAGGGGGTCGCGCCCAATATCCCGCCAAAGGTTAACCGGCGTTGGAAAAACTGCTTCTCGCCTTCCCTCTATCGCGACCGCAATGCTATCGAGCGCATGTTCGGCCGCCTCAAGGACTTCCGACGAATTGCAACCAGATACGACCGCTTGGCCCAAAACTTCCTCGCCGCCGTCTGTCTCGCCGCAACCGTCAGCTACTGGTTATGAGTCCGAAGCCTAGCACTACTTTGGCACTTTAGGCTCTACGGTATCTGCAAGGAGCATGTCA
>CAYRWE010000505.1:0-2065 GCA_964427655.1 uncultured Solibacteraceae bacterium
GCTGGTGGGCGGAGGCCTACACGCCCGAAGTCGGCTGGGCGCTGGGAGACGGCCGCGAGCATGGCGAAGATCCGGCGTGGGACGCCGTCGAGGCCGAGCAGCTCTATGATCTGCTCGAGCGCGACGTCATCCCCGAGTTCTACGCGCGCAACGAGCAAGGCATCCCCACCGCCTGGGTGGCGCGCATGCGGGAAAGCATGGCGCGGCTGGCTCCGCAGTATTCCGCCGATCGCACGGTGCGCGAATATACTGAGCAGCACTACCTGGCGGGGGCGGCGGCCTACGCCGCGCGCACGGGAGATAAGGGTGCCTTCGGCAGGCAGGTAGCCGATTGGCGGCGCACCCTGGAAAGCAAGTGGCCCGGGCTGCGCTTCGGAGAGGTGCGCATCGAGACCCGCGGCGACCGGCACTTATTCGAGGCGCAGATGTACCTGGACGATCTCGATCCCAAGATGGTGCAGGTCGAACTGTACGCGGATGGAATCGACGGCGCTCCGCCCGAGCGGCACGAGATGCAACAGGCCAGCCCTCTAGTGGGGTCGAGCGGCGGCTACACGTACAGCGCGACGATTTCCGCCGCCCGCCCGGCCAATCACTATACAGCGCGCGTCATCCCGCGGCGCGAGGGCGTGTCTGTGCCGCTGGAGGCTTCGCAAATCCTGTGGCAGCGTTGATTGCGCGGCTTAACGGCCTTCGCTCGAGGGCGGAACGATGCCCTTGAGACGCATGTAGACGGCCAGGTAGCCGTATTCTTCGCTATCGTGCGTGGTGGCGTAGATCAGCGTGCCGAGCTTGGTGCGGCCGGGGCCGCGGCCCATGGAGACGCGATCATTGGCGTTCGCGTCGGTCAGGCTATCGAAAGCGGCATCGCATTCGTCGAAGGATGCCTTGAGCGCAGCGACCAGGTCCGCCTTGGCGGTCATGGAAGAGGCGTTGGCGGTCTTCTGCTCGCCCTTCACGGCAGCGCACATGCGCATCTGCACGTCGGCAATGTGCCCGATGAGCCCGCCGAAGGTGCGGACGTCGGGTGTCGCTTTGAAGCTGTAATCCGCCTCGGACACCTTGTCGGCGGCTTTGGTGAGATTGCTCTTGATGGCCGTGTAGTTCTGCTTGGCTTCCGCGATCAGCGGATTGCCGCTTTGCGCCAGCGCGCAGCCGCCCCCAATGGCAGCGGCCAGAATCAGTACCGGAAAACGATTCATGTGTAGTCGTACTCCTCTCATGAAGTGCGGGGCCGTGGGGCCATGGAAACCTCTGTTATTCTAGCTCGGATGTTTGTTTGCAAGGAGCCGCGATGGAAGCGCGTCATCGCCCGGATCTTGCGCCGCCTGCCGCCGATCGAGGGGGCGCCGATACGGATCGCGGCCGCCGGCGGCCTGAGCGACTCGCACGGCGAGGTGGAAGCCGCCGCCTTCCTGGGCCAGCGCCGCATCGCCTTCAATTGCACGGGCGCGGAATTCCCGCGCATCTTCGTGCACGAGCTGTTTCACTTTGTGTGGCGGCGGCTGGGTAACCGTGCGCGCCTGTCGTACGAGTCGCTGCTGGAGGGCGAATTGGCGGCTGGGGCGCGCGGGGAGCTGGGCTGGTCGGCGGAATGGCGAAAAGACGCCTTGCGCCCCGCCGACCGTCGCGGGCGCAGCCGCCGCTGGCGCGAGTACTGCTGCGAGAGCTTCTGCGATACGGCCGCCTGGCTGTACTCCGGCGTGAAGCGCCACGGCGAATTCACGCTGGCCGCGCGCTCCCGCCGGCGCCGCCGGGCGTGGTTCGCCGAATCCGTGGAAGGCAAACGATTGTCGATATAATTGGATAGGACATCGTCTGTGACGCGCAATCGCCTCTCCTCCGCCATTTTGGCCGTGCTGGTCTCGCTGCTGGCGGGCTGCCAGAAGTCGGAGCTGTCGGTTTCGGCCGCTACTTTGAAGCCGGGCAAGGAGCGCCACGCGGCTCCGGAATTCGCCCTCAAGGATGCCAACGGCAAGGTGGTGCATCTGGCCGATTATCGCGGCAAGGTGGTGCTGCTGGATTTCTGGGCCACCTGGTGCGGCCCCTGCCGCATCGAGATCCC
>CAYRWE010000506.1:0-2057 GCA_964427655.1 uncultured Solibacteraceae bacterium
ACGTGCTGCACACGGTTCCCCCGGCGCTGCAGGACCGCATGGAAGTGATCCGGCTTTCGGGCTACACGGAGCTCGAGAAGATGGAGATTGCCAAGCGCTTCCTGGTGCGCAAGCAGATGGAAGCCACGGGCCTCGGGCAGGATCAGATCGAGTTCGCCGACAGCGGCCTGAACGGCCTGATTCAGTACTACACGCGGGAAGCCGGCGTGCGCAACCTGGAGCGCGAGATCGGCAACGTGTGCCGCAAGGTGGCGCGCCAGGTGGTCAACGCGACGGGCGCCAAGGAGAAGGCCCCGCCCAAGGCTACGATCTCCGGCGAGACTCTCCCCGAGCTTCTGGGTCCGTGGAAATTCCGCGACCTGATGGCCGAGAAAAAGAGTGAAGTGGGGGCCGCGGTGGGCCTGGCCTGGACGGAAGTGGGTGGGCAAATCCTGACCACCGAATGCACCCTGATGGAGGGCAAGGGCAAGCTCACCATCACCGGGAAGCTGGGGGATGTGATGCAGGAATCGGCGCAGGCGGCCATGAGCTACATCCGCTCGCGCGCGCACCTGTTCGGATTGCCCCGCGATTTTTACCGCAATCTGGACGTGCATATCCACATCCCGGAAGGTGCCATTCCGAAGGACGGCCCGTCGGCCGGCATCACCCTGGCAACCACCATTTGCAGCGCGCTGACTCGCATTCCGGTGCGTGGCGACGTGGCCATGACCGGCGAGATCACGCTGCGCGGCAGAGTGCTGGCGATCGGCGGGCTGAAGGAGAAGTTGATGGCGGCCCACCGGCATGGCATTCTGGAGGTAATCGTGCCCCGTGAAAATGAGCGGGACTTGCCCGACATCCCGGACGCCATCAAGCAGAGCGTAAAGCTGAGCTTCGTGGATTCCATGGATGAGGTTCTGAAGATCGCCCTGGAGCGGGAACTGGTGGCGCTACCGTTGCCGCCAGGCCTGCCGGGAGTCGATGTTCACCCGGCGGAAGAGAAACGGGCGCATTGAAGACGCATTGCGATCCCGCGCCGTGAGCCGCCGGAACGGGCGAACAGCGTGAAAGCGGAATTTGTGGTCAGTTCGGGCACGCCGGGGCAGTTTCCGGCCGGTCGGCTGCCGGAGGTTGCGTTCCTGGGCCGGAGCAATGTTGGGAAGTCCAGCCTGATTAACGCCGTGACAGGGCAAAAAGGGCTGGCGTTCACCAGCAGTACGCCGGGGCGGACCGCGACCATAAATTTCTACCGGATCGGCGAGGCCTTCCAGTTCGTCGATCTGCCAGGATACGGTTACGCACGAGGGCCGCGCGAGCGGCCCCTCGAGTGGAAGAAGTTGGTTGAGTCTTATCTCGAAAATAGGGAGACCCTGAAGCTCTCCTGCGTGATACTCGATGTTCGCCGCGGTTGGATGGACAAAGACCTGGACCTCAAGCGGTGGCTCGAGTACCATGGCAGACAATACCTGGTAGTCGCCACAAAGATAGACAAATCGAATCGATCCGAGCAAGAGCGCGGGCTCGAGGCCATCCGGAAGGAGGGCGCCGAACCGCTGCCGTTCTCGGCCGTAACCGGCCGGGGAGTGAGGGAACTTTGGCTAGCAATATCGAAAACACTTCAACAGTAGGCAACATCCCGCCGCAGGAAAAACCTGAAAAGCCCACCGAAAAACCGGCTGAAAAGCCTGCCCGCGATAACGCTGTTCCGCGCGATGCCGCCGGGAACAGCTCCTCCGAGACGGTCGGAGAGAAAACCGAGCGTAGCGACCGCGCCGAAAAGCCCGCCGACCGGCCGGTGAGGAGTGCGGCCGCCGCGCCGCCGCCTCCGTCCGCGCCCGCCGCGGACGTCAAGCCCGTCGAAGCGCCTGCCGTGCCACCCCCCGCGGCTCCGCCGTCGGATCCGCTTCAAGCGGTCGGCATAACCGGGCCGCACCGCCGCAAACCGCAGGGAGCTCAGGGAGTCAAGAACGGCACCCCGACCCTCGACCTGGTCGAACTGAAGGACATGAGCATTCAGAAGCTCAACCAGGTGGCCAAGGATATGGGGATCGCCGGCGCGGCCGGCCTGCGCAAGC
>CAYRWE010000507.1:0-2040 GCA_964427655.1 uncultured Solibacteraceae bacterium
CGGCTCCTGAACCAGCACCACATGCCCCTCGATATTGGCCGACTGAACCTGAAGCCCCTCACCTGTCGCGCTTCTTGCACCTGCTTTTGCCCCGCCAGCCTGCGGAGCGGCAAAATGGGCCTCCAGCCTGTCGCCGCTGGTGCTCTGCCGCACTCCCGATGCCGCGGTCTGCTCCATGCTGGCGTGGCCCAATCCGACCAGCCCAGACAGCACCGAGCCCTTCTCCAGTTGTGCCGTCAACTCATCTGCAGCCACCCGCGATGGCGTTGCCTGCCCGTTGCCGCGCTGACTCTCGCCGGTTACTTCCACTCCGCCCGTGCCGTGAATCGTTGCCGGTTCCGTACGACCCTTCCCGGCATCGCGAAACGCCACCTCGGCCACCGGAGAGCGCCAATGCCGGCGAACCCGCAGGCGCTCACCCGCCGTTTCGCTTTGCTCTTCGGAATCCATGGTCACGCCCCGCTCAAGATGCGCGTGACGCAACTGGCCCTGTGCCGCAAACTCAAAATCCACCGTGGGAGCAGTGCCGTGCATCTGCCGGTCAGCTTTTTTGGGTTCCCCCTTGTGTGCCGGCTCCCCCATGCGCACCGAGTCCATCGTCACACCGCCCTGCATGTGCCCGTGCAGGGGCTGATTGTGCTGGTCGAATTCGAGCATGCCCACCGGCGCGGCCAGGTGCGCTCCGGTCTCGGTGGTCAGCACAAAACCGCCCGTCGCATCCAGCCGCTCCGCCGACCCGTCCTCGCGGAACAGTATCTTTGCCTCGGCCGCCGTGGCTTGCCCGCCGCGGCTCTCGGCCGTGGCCCCGCGCATCCGACACACTTGGTCGCCGCGCTCAAACTCCGCGTGCTGCGCGTGCAGCTGCACCGTCTCCGCTCCGCGCCGCGTGTTCAGCTCCACGGCCGCATCCAGCACCAGCGAACCGTTCTGCGAGTCGTATGTGGCTCCCACCGCGCTGCCGTCGCCCTGCGTCATGGCAAAATCCACCCGCTGGGCCGTGGCGGCCACGCCGGTGTTTTGATCGAAGGTCACCCCGCTGGTCTTAACGTGAATCTGGCCCGCAGCTGCCGTCTCCGCGGCCGATGTCACCGGATGCGCTTTGGGCTTGTCGCTCAATACCTGCCCCGGAGTCGCCTTGGGCGCAATGGCCGGCGCCATCCCCGGCCGCATCAATGTGATCTCTACTGGCCCCGCGGCCTTGGCCGTGCCCGCCTGCTGGTCGTACTCAAACTCCGCGCCCTCGATGCGGTCCACGCGGCTGCCATCCACTCCGTAAAGTTCAATCTTCACGTCGTGCAGCATCGCGTAGCCCTTCTTCAATTGCACGACCTTTGATGCGTGCAGCTTGAACAGCGTGTGTCCGCCCCGGGCCTGCGTGTAGGTAACGCCGTTGGCCTCCTGCTGAATCTCAATGCCCAGCCGCTTGGGAATATCGCGCCGGTTGAATGGGTTCCTCCATTTGCCGGCCACCAGGAACGCCACTAGCGCCACCACCAGCAGCACACCCGCCGCCAGTACCAGTGTTCGCATCCGCTCAATGGTCAGTCTCACTGCTGGTTCCCCATCCCCAGACGCGCCGCCAGTCGCTGGGCCAGGCTCTCGCCCAGTTCGCTCCATAGCAGCCGCGCCGTCGCCCCTGAAGCCTTCTCCACGCCCAGTGTCAGCGCAACCAGCTGCCGCACGTTCTCTTCCACGTGCCGCGCCGCCACCGAGTCCAGTTCCAGGTCTTCTTCAAGAAACGGCGCGTCGGAACCGAAGTCCACCCGGACGTGCCCGTCCGCCTCGTAGGTTCCTTCGTCGAAGAGCGGCCCAAACCCCGTCACCCGCACCAGCCGCGGCTCCCGCACCCAGCGCGCATCGGACGCTCCGCCTGTCTCCAGCTCCCAGAGACTCCACCCAATCTGGAACTCGTAAGCGTAGTCGTCATGCAGCAGCTCAAGCGTATCCTCGACGGCAATCCGCGGCTCCGCTCCCCGTTCGCCCCAGCCCCACACCCGCTGAAAGACCGGCGACTCGCTCCAACTCACCGGCCAGGCCGTA
>CAYRWE010000508.1:0-2014 GCA_964427655.1 uncultured Solibacteraceae bacterium
ATCGTGCCCATGAACTACCACTTCACCACCACCAAGGCGCACTTCGACCTGGCCGGCGGCAAAGTGATGGAGCTGTACACGGACGAGGCCCTCAAGACCGAGAGCGACTGCCCCTTCAAGGGCAACATGGACCTGGACCGGCTGCGCGCGGCCATCGAGAAGGCCGGACCGAAGAACGTCTCCTTCGTGCGCATGGAAGCCACCACCAATCTCATTGGCGGGCAACCGTTCTCACTAAAGAATCTGCATGAGGTGAAGGATTTGATCGAACCGCTGGGAATCTTCCTGGTGGTGGATGGCAGCCTGATTTCCGAGAACGCCTACTTCATACATCAGCGCGAGCCGGGCTACGAGAACACCTCAATCAAAGACATCATCCGCGAAATCATGGCGGTGGCCGATCTGTGCTACCTCTCCGGACGCAAGAGCTGCGCGGTGCGCGGCGGCATGATTGCCACCAACCGCAAGGATCTGTATGAGGCTATCCGGCCCTGGCTGCCGGTCTACGAGGGCTTCTTCACCTATGGCGGAATGTCCTCCAAGGAAATCGAAGCCATGGCCGTAGGCATGCGCGAGATGACGGAACTCGACGTGGCCGGCGCTTCGGCGGACGCCATCCAGTATTTCGTGGGCCTGCTGCGCGAAAAGTGCATCCCGGTGGTGACGCCTCCGGGCGGCCTGGCTTGCCACATCGACGCCATGCGTTTCGTCGATCACATTCCGCAATCCGAATACACCGCCGGGGCGCTCGCGGCCGCCGTGTATATCACTTCCGGGATCCGGGGCATGGAGCGCGGCTCGGTGTCCATGGATCGCGATGCGAACGGCAACGATGTACCCTCCGATCTCGAGCTGGTGCGCCTGGCGGTTCCCCGGCGCGTGTTCACGATGTCGCACTTCCAGTACGCGGCCGACCGCCTTCGCTGGCTCTACGAGCACCGCCGCATGGTGGGTGGACTGGAGTTCTACGAGGAGCCTCCGGTGCTCCGTTTCTTCGCCGGGAAGATGCGTCCGATAGGTGGCTGGGGCGCGGCCCTGGCGGACGCTTTCGAGAAGGATTTCGGCCCGACGTGCTGAACTAGCGGGGCGTGCAGGCGATTTCGGTATTTCAGGCGGGAATCACCCGATTCCCGCCTAGGCCAATGTGGCAGACCTCACATCGTCATCCGATTTAAATAAGAACAAACTTTAATTTTTTCGGGAAATATGAGAGCCTAAAAGAGAAATAGGTGCTCGTACACGCACTTTTTATCGGAACGATAGAGTCAGGTCGTAAAGGAAGGCAGCCATGCTTCCGCAATTCTTAGTCCCCGAAATCACCGTCCGCGAAGCCGGTACAGGGTCCGCGATAGACCTTGGGGGCGAGCCATGCGAGGCCGTCACGCTCACGCTCGGGCTCACGCGGATCATCGAACAGGAATGCATTGACGTAACCATCTCGGGATCGGCCGACGGGACCAACTGGGTGCTCGTGGCAGCGTTTCCGCAGAAGTTCTATTGCGGCACCTATCAACTCGCACTGGATCTCTCGAACCGTCCGGAGATCAAGTATTTGCGCGCTCATTGGCAGGTCGCCCGATGGGGTAAAGGAGATCCCAAACCGCTCTTCGGCGTGTACTTGTTTGCCGAGGAGATCCGGTCCCGTATGGCCATGGCCTCCGGGTATTGAGGTCTTCGGAACTCCCACAGCCCGGTATGATTTCGCGCAAAGAAGCTCTAGATCTGTTTCGTTCCGACGACCTGATCGCCACCGGTATGGCGGCCGACGCGGTGCGCCGCAAGTGGCATCCCGAGGGTGTGGTTTCATACATCATCGACCGCAACATCAACTACACCAACTTCTGCACCGAGTACTGTACCTTCTGCGCGTTCTATCGGCCCATGGGCCACGCGGAAGGCTACGTGCTGCCGCAGGAAACCATCTTCGCGAAGATCCAGGAAACCATCGACCTGGGCGGAACCGGCGTGCTCATGCAGGGCGGGCTGCACCCGGATCTGAAGATCGAATGGTATG
>CAYRWE010000509.1:0-2005 GCA_964427655.1 uncultured Solibacteraceae bacterium
GGCCGATAATGCCGTTGGGCGCGTGTTCGAACTCGACTTCTTTTTCATGCACCGCGTGGGGCGCGTGGTCGGTGGCGATGGCATCCACAACCCCGTCGAGAATGGCTTCAATCATGGCGTCGCGGTCGGCTGCCGAGCGCAGCGGCGGGCACATCTTGGCGTTGGTGTTATACAGGCCGACGTGCTCATCGGTGAGCAGGAAGTGATGCGGAGCCACCTCGCAGGTGACGCGGAGGCCGCTGCGGCGGGCCTGGCGCACGGCGGCCATGGCCACCGCCGTTGACGTATGGGCAATATGCAGATGCGGACGAGCGTCGCGCAGTTCGGTGACCAGGCGGATGTCGCGCTCGACAATGCTGGTCTCAGCCTCAGCCGGCCAGCCGCGCAAGCCGAGCTTGAACGACGTGGGGCCGAGGTTCATGCTCGCGGCTCCGCCAGTGAAGTGCGTCAGCCGCGTGTCTTCGGCGTGCTGAATGACGCTCAGGCCCACCCGCGCCGCGGCAGCCAGCACTTCGCGCATTACGCTGTCCTTCAAAATGGGAAGGCCATCGTCGGAGACGGCAACGGCTCCGGCGGACTTGAGGGCGGCATAGTCATTGATTGTTTCGCCCTTCGATCCGCGGGTGGCGGCGGCAATGGGAAAGACGCGCACGGTTGCGGCCCGATCCGGCGCCTGCATCCAGCGGGTGATTTCCGGCGAGTCGTTGACCGGCGCGGTGTTGGGCATGGCGGCAACCGCGGTAAAGCCCCCAGCGGCGGCAGCGGCCGTGCCGGTGGCAATGGTCTCCTTGTGGGCCTGGCCGGGTTCGCGCAGATGCACGTGCATGTCAACCAGGCCAGGGGCTACGGTGAGGCCCGTCGCGTCCAGAACTTGAGCGCCGTCGGAAGATTTGAGCTTGCCGGGATTGGCGATTTCGGCCACGCGGCCGTCTTTGAGGAGAATGTCCCGCAAGCCGTCGACTCCGGCTGCCGGATCGATGAGTTGCCCGCCGCGAATTACCAATGCCGTCATGCGCGGCCTCCTTGCATTGCTGCCGTCAGCGCCCGCTCGACCACCGCCATGCGGATGGCTACTCCGTTGTGCACCTGCTCCAAGATTGCAGACTGCGGCCCATCGGCGACCCCTGCGGTGAGTTCCAGGCCGCGAATGATGGGACCGGGGTGCAGCACCAGCGCTTGGGGCGCGTGCGTGGCCAGGCGCTGCCCAGTGAGCTGGTAGTGGGTCTTGTACTCGTTCAGGTCCAGTTGCATGCCTGCCAGCCGTTCCGCCTGAATGCGCAGCATGATGACCACCTGGGACTGGCGCAGCGCGGCCTCGAAGTCGCGCTCGATGGTGACACCCGGCGCACAAACGGCGGCAAGGTCGGGGAGCAGCTCTTTGGGACCGCAGAGGATGACCTTTGCTCCCAGCCGGGGAAGCAGGAGCATGTTGGAGCGGGCCACCCGGCTGTGCAGTATGTCGCCGACGACCATGACTGTGACGCCGGTGAGCGTCTCGGCATCGACATTCTGGATGCCCGGCCGCAGGTGGGCCAGGATGGTGCGCAGGTCGAGCAGCGCCTGGGTGGGGTGTTGGTGCATGCCATCGCCGGCATTAAGCACGGGCAGGCGGGTTTCCTGTTCCAGCAGCCAGGCCGCGCCAGAGGCGTTGTGGCGCAGGATAATGGCCTCAGCTCCCAGAGCGCGCAGCGTCAGTCCAGTATCTTTCAGCGTCTCGCCCTTTTCAATGCTGGAGGAGAGGCTGGAGACCAGAGTCGTATCGGCGCCCAGACCCTTGGCAGCCAGCTCAAAACTGGTGCGGGTGCGGGTGGAGGACTCATAAAACAGCAGCGCGACGCGACGCTTGGCCAGGATCCGGTCCCGGATCAGCGGGTCCATGTTCTCGAGCTCGGTAGCGCGGCATAGCAGGCGGCTTAGCCCATCCAGACTAAGGTCCATGACGGAAAGCAGCGATCCGGGGTTGTAGGGAAACGGGGAGGCGGGCACGGGCGGCGTGCAGAGCGTG
>CAYRWE010000510.1:0-2002 GCA_964427655.1 uncultured Solibacteraceae bacterium
AGTCCGCACAGCGCGAAGAAGCCGAGCAGCGCCGTCTCAAAGCGCGGCCGGTCAGCGAGTTTGCTCACCATCTCATTGAGAGTTTCAATCTTCACCGGGACGGTGGGATCGAGCTGGGCAATCTGCGACCGCACCCACGGCGCAATGGTCGCGGGCGGCAGCGCCGCATCCACAATCAGGATCGGCGCCGCGCCGCTCATCACTTCGCCCACCGGCGCCCGCTCGCCCCAGTCCTGGACGACGCTGCGCCGGAGGAAGTAAATCTCCGGATCATCCTGCTCCGTGAGACCGCCATTTTTCACGTTTTCGGCCACGCCCGCCACCGTGAACCAGAGCCCGTCGCGAATCCTCTGGATCCGCTTGCCCACGGGGTCTTCGCCTGGAAACATGCGGGCGGCCAACAGCCGGCTCAGTACTACGAGGTATTGGCTGCCGTTTCGATCCTGTTCGCTAAAGCTTCGGCCGCGCACGATGGGGATATTCAACGCCTGGAAGTAGTCGGGCGTAACTCCGCGGATCACCACCGAGCCGCCTGTTCCCTGCGCCAAACGGGGCTTTCCCTCGGCTGCGAAGCCTGCGAGCCGTTCACCCCCATTCCATCCCCCGGGAGGCACTGAATCGCTGAACGCAACCGCGCGTATGCCAGGAAGGCGCCGCAGCGCCGCTTCCGCCTTCAGATAAAACTCCATTTTCTTCTGCCCCGTGTCGTAGCGGAAACCGGGGAGCGCGATGCGGGCAGTCAGCACTCCCTGGGATTGCATCCCCAGACCCTGTTCTTCCATGTTTTGAAAGCTCTTGATCAAAAGCGCCGCGCCTGAGAGCAGAACCATGCTGATGGCGATCTGGGCTACAACCAGGCCGCGCCGCAGCACGGTGCGCTTGCGAGTTTTGGCGGCGCGTGCGGCCAGGGCACGCGGCCGTTGCAGTGCAGGCAACAGACCGAAGAGTACGCCGCAAACCAGCGAAAGCAGCACAGTGAACCATGCAATCCGAAGGTCCAGGCCGGCCCGGGCAAGAAATGGAATCCCCGTGGGAGCAAGGGCCAGGAAGACCCGCAGCAGACCCTCGGCAAGCGCCATTCCCACCGCCGCCCCGGCAAACGAGAGCAGTACAGCTTCGGTGAGCGTTTGCCTGATCAGCCGCCCGCGGCTCGCGCCCAAGGCGGAACGCACCGCCAACTCCCGCTCCCGCGCCTCGCCGCGCGCCATCATGAGGCTGGCGACATTGGCGCAGGCAATCAGCATCACAGCGAGCACGGCGCCCAGCAGTATCCAGGCCGTCAACTGCACGTCCTTTGTTTCGCGGTCGCGCAGGGAGCGGATGCTGAGGTGGAAGTCCTTTCGAATCTCCGGTGGAATCCATGCCTGCGTGCGCTCAAACAACGGCTCCATCTCCGCCTTGGCCTGCGCGATGCTCACTCCCGGCCGGAGCAGGCCGAAGGCGCGCATGGGATGTCCCGGGCTCGACTTGCGCTCCAGGCCTTCATCCAGAGCCATAGGCATCATCACATCGGCGGCCTGCAGCGTGGGCAGCTCAAATCCGCGCGGAAGCACGCCAATCACGCGGGCTGGGACGCCGTCGAGGTCGATAGTGCGGTTCAGGATGGCGGGGTCGCGGTTGTAGTGGTCGAGCCACAGGCCATAGGAGATGAGGGCAACGCGTGGTCCGTTGGGCCGGTCTTCGTCGGGAGCAAAATTGCGGCCCAGCACCGGCGAAATCCCCAACAGAGGCAGAAAGCCGGCCTGCGCATGCACGCAGCTGAGCTGCGCCGGACTGGCTTCAACCAGGTTGCAGGCGTGCGGAAGCGCTTCCTGCGAGGCAATGGCCTCGAATGGCTTTTGATTATCGCGCCAGTCGAAGAAGAATCCGCCGACCATAAACTCCTGCCGTTCCAGCGACTGCACCAGCCCCAACGAGACGATCCGGTCGTCGTGCGCGTAGGGCAGCGGGCGGAAAAGAATGCGGTCGACCACGCTGAAGACCGCAGTAGTGGCGCCAATGC
>CAYRWE010000511.1:0-1988 GCA_964427655.1 uncultured Solibacteraceae bacterium
TGCGCCGGTGAAGTCGACGGGGGTGGTGGTGCGCAGCAGCACTCCGGGCACGCGATTCTCTGAGGCACGCTCAGGGCCGGCATGACAACCGGTGCAGATGCGCTGCTCGCCGCTGCGAATGTAGAACCAGCCTTGCTCCTGGCGAATGACCGTTCCTTTTTGATCGAGCAGAGAAAAGCGAATGGGCTTGTCGCCGGGAACCTGGACGAAAAAGGAACCGTCGGGATCGACAGGAGCAGTGCCGGTCACGACCGCGTGGCCAGGAGCGTCCTGCATCTCAAGGCGGACCGATGCGGGAACTGTCTTGAGGTCGCTGGCGCGGGATAGGCGGGCGTCGAGAGCGAGCAGATTGGCATAGCTCCATTCGTGCAGCCCGGAAGGATGGCGATTGGGGCGATGGCGCGGAGATACCAGCACCGGCTGAACAACATCTCTGCCCGGCTCGGCGAGAAGAGATACAAGCACCGGCGAGCCCGGCTTCCATGATTTGAGCGCGAAGTGCGAGCCAGGAATATTGTGCGCGCTCACCAGCCACTCGCCTGAAGCTGTCTCGGCAATTGCGCCTGCGAAATCTGCGTGTGGCGCGGCGATGGAGGCTTCATGCGCTAGAGGCGAGGTGAAGCGCGCCAACGCGGCTCCATGCGTGAAGACCACGTCGCCGGAGGCCAACTGCTTGCCGCCCCAGCGGGCCGTGCCGTGATCGCAGCGGTAGGACTCCACACCCGAGCCGTCCGAGTAGACCAGAAACAGTTCCGGCGTGGGGTGATTCTCATTGCTGGAGCCAAGCGGGAAACCTGCTTCAAACAGGATGCGGCCATCGGCCAGCACATCGGCGGGAACCACGCTTCCGGGCAGATAAGTAATCCGCACAACCGCCGGAGTGGTATCAACCGACGCGTAAGACGCCGGCGCTTCACTGGTTCTTGCGGTTTCAAGTTGGAAGCCCTGGGCGGTACGGTGCGCGTAGACCAGGCGGCCCTCCGGCAGCAGGCCGGGCAAATAAAGCGGGCGAATGGCGTCGGATTCGGTGGCCACTACCTTGCGCACGGCATGGGTGGCAAGCGTAAGTTCCCAAATCTGCCAGGGATCGGTCGCGGTCTGCTTGCCGGCGAAGAGAACCGTTTTGCCGTCGAAGGAGACATTGGCGTCGGCGGTGGCGGTGAAACCAGGGACCAGCGGCTCGGCCTTGCCATCGTGGAACAGTAGCAGTTCGGCGCCTTTGGGGAATCGCTCGCCGCCGCTCAAGGCTGCAAGAGGCTCATAAGCAGGCGAGGCAGTGACAATAATATCGGCTTTGCCGGCGCTGGATGAAAGCCCGCCAACCGGAAGAGATACGAAGAACAGCGCGGCGGCCGCCAACATCCTGGCCGGAAGTCTCATCCAACGGCCTCCATGGCCCCCACGGCGACGGCCTCGCGGCATGGGAGTGGCCGGTCGCTGTGCGCGGGTTCACGTAGCGCCAGATAAGGCTCGATCGAACTCATCATGGCGTCGAACTCGGCAAAGTCGAGAGACTGTTCGCCATCGCTCCAGGCTTTCTCGGGATTGGGGTGAACTTCAACGATCAGGCCATCGGCTCCGGCGGCAACAGCGATGCGAGCCAGGGCGGGCACCAGTTCGCGGTGTCCGGCGGCGTGGCTGGGATCGGCAATGATGGGCAGGTGCGAAACCTGCTTGAGCAGCGCGATGGCGGCTACGTCAAAGGTGTTGCGCAGGGCGGTCTCAAAGGTGCGGATGCCGCGCTCACAGAGGATGACGTTGGGGTTGCCGTTGTCGAGGGCTATCTGGGCAGAACGCAGCAGGTCGGCGATGGTGGCCACCATTCCGCGCTTCAACAGGATGGGCCGGCCGGAACGCGCCGCCGCTTCGATCAGGGAGTAGTTCTCCATGTTGCGCGAGCCGATCTGCAAAATATCCGCATACTCGGCGACCAGGGGAACGTCGTCTTCGCTCATCACTTCAGTGACAATGGCAAGGCCGGTCTCTTT
>CAYRWE010000512.1:0-1979 GCA_964427655.1 uncultured Solibacteraceae bacterium
AGAAGTACTTCGCGGCCAAGAAGCTGCTGTTTGACGGTACCGTGTATGCGCCTCCGCGGGTGGCGGTGTTGAACGCGCACGACCCGCACAGCGACCGGCTATCGACGGCGGCAGTGAGGGCGGGGGCAGAGGTACTGACCTACGGAATCGGCAAGGGCGACTGGCGCGTTGCCCGGCACACGCTCACTCCCGGCGGCGCAGAGTTGGAACTGGAAACCCCGGCTGGCTCAGCGAAAGTGACCTCGCACCTGGCCGGCGAGGTGAACATTCTTAACCTGCTTGCGGCGCTCGCGGCCGCTTATGCGCGCGGAGTTCCATTTGCCGATCTGATTGGATATGTTCCGCATCTGCGGCCGGTTCCGGGGCGCTTTCAGGCGGTGGATGCAGGCCAGCCCTTTACGGTGATTGTGGACTACGCCCACACCGACGACGCGTTGCGCAACCTTACGGAACTGGCGCGGCAGATGACGGCGCATGCCGAGAAACGGGTGATCACGGTGTTTGGCTGCGGCGGAGACCGGGATCGCACCAAGCGGCCCAAGATGGGTCAGGCGGCCGGCGAGGGCAGCGACTTTGTGGTGGCCACCAGCGACAATCCCCGCTCAGAGGAGCCGTTGGCGATTCTCGGCGAGATTGAGCCGGGATTGAAGGCCAGCCAAAAGACTCATCCGGTCCAATTCGTCATTGAACCTGATCGGGCGACGGCGATCGGGTTAGCGCTGAAGGCTGCCGCGCCGGGCGACGTGGTTCTCATCGCCGGCAAGGGCCACGAGAAGGAACAGATTCTCGGCTTTACTACAATTCCATTCGACGATGCTGAAGTTGCTCTTTCAAAGCTGGCCGAATTGGGATACGGTGGAGTGCGATGAAGTTGACACTGGCAGAGGCGGCTGTAGGCGCGGGCGCGGTGCTTGAGGCGCCAGCCAGTTTTGCCAATGCCGGCGCGCTGATGGTCAGCGGCTACTCCATTGACTCGCGCACCGTGGGAGAGGGCGAGCTTTTCTTTGCCGTTCGCGGGGAGCACGCCGATGGCCACGACTATGTAGCCGCGGCCATTGCACGGGGAGCGCTGGCAGCCGTGGTTTCGCGCGAGCGCGTGGCTACGCTGCCAGATGCGGCGCTGGCTGTGCCGCTGCTGATTGCCGAGGATCCACTGATGGCTTTGCAGGCTCTGGCCGGGCATGTGCGCCGGCAGTGGGGCAAGCGCGTCATCGCTGTTACTGGCTCGGCGGGTAAAACCACTACCAAGGAAGCCATTGCCGCCGCGCTGGGCGCAAAGTTCAACGTGTTGAAATCGCAGGGCAACTTGAACAACGGGTTCGGTCTGCCATTGCAACTGCTGCGGCTGAAGCCCGAACACGAAGTTGCGGTGGTGGAGATGGGCATGAACCACGCGGGCGAGATTGCCGCGCTGGCGCGCATTGCCGCTCCCGACTGGGGCGTGGTGACCAACGTGGGCACCGCACACATTGAGAACTTTGAAGAAGGGCAGGCTGGCATTGCCCGCGCGAAGTTCGAACTGGTGGCCTCGCTGCCGGCCAATGGGGTGGCGTTTCTGAATTGCGATGATCCCTATGTCTCGCAGTTTGGCCGGGATTTCGTGGGCCGCGTGGTCTATTTTGGCGCCGGGCCCTGTGCCGATCTCCAGTTTTTATTTGCTTCAGAAGATGCGAACGGTCTTTTCGTGAAGTTCCGTGCCGGCGAACGCGAGGGCGAGTTGACGCTGCACCTGCTGGGCGCGCACAACGCATCGAACGCGCTGGCCGGGCTCGCCGTGGCGCTGGAGGCAGGCGTGGACCTGGATGCGGCGGCGGCCGCGATTGCTTCTCTCGCTGCCGGCGACAAGCGCGGACAAGTGATTGAAGTCCGCGGCGCAACCATTCTGGATGATAGCTACAACTCGAATCCCGAGGCGCTGCGCTCGATGATTCGCACGCTGGCTTCGCGGCCGGCGCAGCGGCGCATCCTGGTGGCCGGGG
>CAYRWE010000513.1:0-1966 GCA_964427655.1 uncultured Solibacteraceae bacterium
TACTGCGGCATCATCAATCTCGGCCTCGACATTGTGCTCAATCTGGTCCTCATGCGCTGGTTTGGCGTGGCGGGAATCGCGCTCGCCACCTCGCTCTGGACGGTCAGCACGTTCCTCTATCTGTGGTATTGGAGCAGGAAACTGCTTGCCCGCGCATCCGCGCAGGAGGCGGGCGCATGATCCCCGCGCCGGCCGAGTATCTGCTTCGCTGCGACGATCTTTGCCCGACTATGTCGGCCGAGCGCTGGCGGCGCATTGAATCGCTCATCGAAGAATTCGGACTTCAGCCGATCCTCGCCGTCATTCCCGACAACCGCGACCCCGAGCTTGAGGTATCGCCTCCCGATCCGGCATTTTGGCAGCGCATGCGAAAGCTAGAGGCGTCAGGGGCGATCATCGGCTTGCACGGCTACCGTCACCTGTGTGAAAGCCGCGGCCGGAGCCTCGTCGGCCTTGCACGCACGTCGGAGTTTGCCGGCGTGCCCGCCAAGACGCAGCGCGAGTGGATCCAAGGAGGTCTGCGAATTTTGTACGATCACGAACTCAACCCGGCAATCTGGGTCGCGCCAAGGCACGGATTCGATCGCAATACGCTGAACGCGCTTTGCGCGGAGGGGATTACGCTCTTATCGGACGGTTTTGCGCGCGTGCCGTTCCGGCGCGACGGCTTGACCTGGATTCCGCAACAGCTTTGGGGGCCCGTCGATAAATCCAAGGGCCTATGGACCATCTGCGTTCACCCGAGCACCGCCTCGGACGCGGAGATTGCGGCCCTGCGCGATTTTTTAATGTTGCACTCGGATCAATTCACCTCGGTTTATCGTGTGCTCTTCCGCAGCCGACCCACCACCTTGACCCTTGCTGAACGCCTTTACGCCGAAGCTGCGCTGCTGCGGCTCAAAACCTCCCGTGCCGCGAGGCGCATCCGCCAATCGACGATCTTGCGATCCAGCAATGCTTCATAAAGCCGCTCCCAGCGATTCAGAATGGTTTCCAGACCAAACTCCGCGCTGGCGCGCCGCCGCGCGCACTCGCCCATGGCACAGCGTTCGTCGAGCGGCATGCTCATCAGGCGCTCCATCGCATCGCGCAAGCTCTGCGGGTCGCCCGCGCGGGCCAGCCAGCCATTCACTCCGTCAATCAGCACCTCGCGCGTTCCCGGAACGTCGGTCGCCACCGCGGGCACTCCGCAGGCGGCGGCCTCGAGCAGCACCATGGGCAGGCCCTCGTAGCGCGAGGATAGAACGAAGCCATCCGCGGCCTGCATCCAACGCGCGACATTCGGCTCGAAGCCGAGAAGGCAGACGCGACGCTCCAGGCCGAGCTTCCTCGCCATTCCAACAAGGTCCGCCTCGAGCGGGCCTGTGCCCAGAATGAGCAGCCGCGTGTTGCCCGGAGCGTAAGCCAGCGCCCGCAACAAAGTCGGATAGTCCTTCACCGCTTCCAGCCTGCCCACAGCGAGCCACAGGAACTCGTCCGACAATCCCAGCAACTGGCGCGCCTCGCGCCGCGCATGGACGTTCGGCTGCCATGACTCGACTTCGATTCCATTTCCCAGGATCGACAGTTGCTCGTGGCGCACCATTCCGGCCGCCAGATGCGACACAGCGGTCGCACGGCTGACCGCCGTCACATGGTCAGGCAGCCAGCGGCTGAACGCGTAACCGAAGTGACGGCCACGCCTGCCTGTGCAGGAGCTGTGCAGCGTGTCGACAACCACAGGCACGGGCGCGGCAAGGCGCGACCATCGGCAGAGCCATGCGGCGTGCGGCAGATGCGCGTGCAGCACATCCGGCTGCTGACGCCGGAGCCATCGGTTGAAGCGAATCCATCCACGCGGGTCCGCAAGCCCCTTGCGCATTTCGAGGGTCGTAAAAGCGACGCCGCAATCGCGCAACTCCGCGGCCGCCGCGCCACCTGAGCCGGAAAGCGCCACCACGCTGACACGCCAGCCGCGCCGCCGCAG
>CAYRWE010000514.1:0-1964 GCA_964427655.1 uncultured Solibacteraceae bacterium
CGCGCCCGCACCGTGCTGGATAATGGTTAATCTGTTCGCCGCAGACCACTAGCTCTCCCCCTCTACTCATACCTAAGCGCTTCCACCGGGTCCAAACTTGCCGCCTTGACTGCCGGCCAGACACCGAAGAAGACGCCCACTGCAACCGATACCGTGAAGCCGGCGATTAGCGCCCAGGCCGGGACGCTCGACGGGAGCGAGGGAACCAGCACGCCTACCAGCATAGTGATCAGCACCGCGACGACAATGCCTAGCAGCCCGCCCGCGCCGGTCAGCGTCATGGCTTCGATCAGGAACTGGCCGATGATGTCGCGACGGCGCGCGCCGACGGCTTTGCGGACGCCGATTTCGCGGGTGCGCTCGGTGACGCTCACCAGCATGACGTTCATCACGCCTATGCCGCCGACCAGCAGGCCCAGGGCGGAAATGGCGATGGCCACCAGGCCGATCAGGCTGGTAATGCGGTCGAATTGCTGGACGATCTGGTCGGGCGTGGAGATGGAGAAATCGTCCTCGGCGGCCGTGGGCAGGCGGCGTATGCGGCGCATCACGGCCTCCACTTCGTCGAAAGCCTGCTGGCGCAAACCTGGGCTGGCTTTGGCGACGATCATGTAACGATCCACCTGCGGGTAGCGGATCTGGGCGGTGCGCAGCGGGATATCCAGGGCGTTATCCATGCCGTTTTCGCCGAAGAAGCCGCCTTTGGCTTTGGTGTAGACGCCGATCACGGAGTACTCGGCGCCGTCTACCGTCATGGCTTGGCCCACGGCATTGCCGCGCGGGAAGAGCGCCTCTGCGACGCTCGATCCGATCACCGCGACGCGCGAGCCGCGCTGGTTTTCCTCGAGGGTGAAGGAGCGGCCCAGGGCGATATCGCGCGGCGAAATCTCGGCCATGTTGGGCGAATGTCCGCTCACGTCGATGTTCTCGGATTCGTAGCCGGGAACGCGCGCGGTGATGGGGTTGCCATCCACCACCGGCGGTATGTAGAGAACCAGGCCGGCGTCCGCCAGGGATGTGCACCAGCGTTTGACCAGGTCGGCGTATTCCGGCTTCAGAGGGCGGCGCTTGCGCTCCTTTGGGGTGGCGTCCATTCCGGGATCGCCGGAGGTGCGGAAGACGAAGATGTTGTCAGGGCCGAGTTCCTGGAAAAACGTCACCACGCCCTGGCGCAGGCCGCTCAACAGGGAGGCCACCGTCACCACCGTGGTGATGCCGATGACGATCCCCAGAATGGTGAGCAGCGAGCGGAAGCGGTGGGCCCACACCGCCTGCATGGACATCCCGATGTTTTGCTGGAAGCTGATGTTCACGGCTCTATTCCGCGCGCAGCGCCACCACAGGATCGAGCCGCGCGGCGCGGCGCGCCGGATACCAGCCCGAGGCGATTCCCACCAGGCTCGAAACCACCAGTGCCAGGGTGACGTAGCCGGGGGTGATGTGCAGGGAAAGGTCGAAAATGCGGCCCAGCAGCAGCGTGACGGCAGCGCCCAGTCCCACGCCCATGGCGCCGCCCACCACGGCCAGCGTGACGGCCTCGATGAGAATTTGGAGCATCACATCGGCGTGGCGCGCGCCCACGGCCTTGCGGATGCCGATCTCGCGTGTGCGCTCGGTGACGCTTACCAGCATGATGTTCATGATGACGATGCCGCCTACCACGAGCGAAATGCAGGTGATGGGGACCACTACGGCGGCCACCATGCCGAGCAGTTGATCGATGAAGCCGCGAATGGCGTCCGGCGTCAGGGTATCGAAAGTGTCGGCTTCCCCGGGGCGTACGTGGAAGCGCGTGCGCAGAGCCACGCGGGTCTCATCCAGGGCGTCTTCGAGCGAGAGGCCGCTGCCGGGTTTGGGGCGCCCGAAGAGCGGGATGCCGTTGCCGGGGCCATACAGCCGGTCGAAGGCGGTGATGGGGATGTAGATGGATTTATCCTGGTCGCGGCCGAACGCCGAGCCGAGGC
>CAYRWE010000515.1:0-1961 GCA_964427655.1 uncultured Solibacteraceae bacterium
CGCGCCGCTTCCAGGCTCTTGAGGACTTCATCCCTTACTTCTATCAGACGGTCCCAGCCCTCGACTCGTTTCCGGGCCGCCTCGTCGAGGCCGGCGCTCAGCTCGCCCGGCTCGGGGAAGTACGCCACGTGCACGCTGCCCGGGCGGCCCATGTGTCCCCAAACCTCTTCCGCCGTGAAGCTCAGGATGGGCGCCAGCAGGCGCACCAGCGCATCCAGCAGCCGGTAGAGCGCGGTCTGCGCACTGCGCCGCGACTGCGACTTTTTGGCCGCCGTGTACAGCCGATCCTTGAGCACGTCGAAGTAGACCGAGCTCAAATCCACCGTGGCGAACGCGTAGACCGAATGGTGGACCTTGTGAAACTCGAAGTTCTCGTACCAGGCGCGCGTGCGGGCCACCAGGTCTTCGGCGCGCAGCAGAATCCACTGGTCGATGCCCTCCATCTCGGAGCCCGGCACGGCATCGCTTTGGGGGTCGAAATCGGAGAGATTGCCGAGCAGATAACGGAAGGTGTTGCGCAGTTTTCTATAGGCATCCACCAGACGCGTCAAGATAGTGGGCGAAAAGCGCACGTCCTCGTTGAACTCGACCGACGCCGTCCACAGGCGCAGAATCTCGGCGCCGTGATCTTTCCACACTTCCTGCGGCTCGATCGAATTGCCCAGCGATTTGTGCATGGCGCGCCCCTCGCCATCGAGCACCCATCCGTTCAGCGCGCACATGCGATAGGGCGACCCGCCCTTAACCCCCACGCCCACCAGCAGCGAGCTGTGGAACCAGCCGCGATACTGGTCCCCGCCTTCCATATAAAGGTCCGAGGGCCAGGTGAGGCCGAAGCGCTCGTTGAGCACCGCCAGGTGGCTCGAACCGGAATCGAACCACACGTCCAGAATGTCGTTCTCTTTGCTGAACTCGCTTCCGCCGCACTTAGCGCACACGGTCCCCGGCGGCAGCAGCTCGGCCGCGCTTCGCTCGTACCAGATGTCGGCGGTATGCTCGTCGAACAGCTCCACCACGTGGTCCAGCACTTTGCGATCAATGAACGGTTCGCGGCAGCGGTCGCAATAAAAGACGATAATCGGCACACCCCACACGCGCTGGCGCGAGATGCACCAGTCCGGGCGCGTCGCGATCATGTTGGCGATGCGCTCCTCGCCCCACTCGGGCATCCAGCGGGTCTTGTGCACGGCCTCCAGCGCCGCCTCGCGAAAACCGTTGCGGTCCATGCCGATGAACCACTGCTCGGTGGCGCGAAAAATCACCGGATGGTGGCAGCGCCAGCAGTGCGGATAGGAATGCGCCAGCTTCTCGACCGCCAGCAGCGCGCCGGCCGATTTCAGAATCTCCAGCACGATGGGGTTGGCTTCGAAAACCCGGGTGCCGATCAGCTCTTGGGGAAGCCGCCCCGCCGCGCCTTCCGCGTGGAAGAAGCGGCCCGCCGCATCCACCGGGCAATAGGTCGGGATGCCGTACTGCCGGCCCACCACGTAGTCTTCCTGCCCGTGTCCCGGCGCCGTATGCACCGCGCCGGTGCCCTGCTCGAGGGTCACGTGATCCGCCAGGATGCCCACCGAATCGCGCTCCAGGAACGGATGGTGGAAGACCGCGCCTTCCAGCCGCGTGCCCGGAAAGGTCGCCAGCACGCGCGTCTCGCCCCAGCCGCACTTCTCGGCCGTGACTTTCAACAGCTCCGCGGCCACGATGTAAACCGCGCCGCCCGCCTCCACCGCCACGTATTCGTACTTGGGATTGAACGCGATGGCCATGTTCGCCGGCATGGTCCACGGCGTGGTGGTCCAGATCAGCCCGTACACCTCGCGGCCCGCGAGATCGGGATGGATCTTCGCGGCGTCCGATGTCAGCCGGAAGCGCACCCAGATCGAGGGGCTCGAGTGGTCCTTATATTCGACCTCGGCCTCCGCCAGCGCGGTGCGGTCGTGTATGCACCAGTGCACCGGCTT
>CAYRWE010000516.1:0-1960 GCA_964427655.1 uncultured Solibacteraceae bacterium
ACAACACCGGCTCCGCGACCTCTTACGCGCAGGCGAACGGGCTTTCCGTGGGCGCAGTCTACGTGATCGACCCAGGCTATGCTACGCCCATCGCTTGGAATAACGTAGTGTTGACGGGGAATAGCTGGACATTCGCGGGATCTCCCCAGTACCGGTTCGATACCAGCGACGGGCTCGGATGGCAGAAGCTGGTTTCGGTGGATAACTTAGACTGGCAGGGCGACGTTTGCAACGGCTGCACCCACCCAGACGTAAATCACGGCGTCGTCAATCTCGCCCAAACCACCGTCATTGAGCCGTACGGGCCGGTCGTTTACGTTACCGGAAATAACTCGGGTGTGACTGCCACGATAGACGCGCAGAGACAAGAGGATGAGTCCCAGATACAGATCGTGAACGCGGGATCGAACGCAGTTTCTTTCGTTTCCGATGCCAACATGAGCCTTCCGTCCACAATCACTGTACCCGGCGGAAGCAACAGTTCGGTGAGCTTCACCTACCATGCATCCGCCGGCAGGTGGACCACCCCGAATGCGACCGCAACAATCGCCGCCAGCGGGGGCACGCCCCAGAGCGCGACCGTCAACACGGCTTTCGGAACGGCCCTTCAGGCTACGGTCACCGACTTCTACAACAATCTACTGAGCGGCGTTTCCGTGACCTTTACCACGCCCAACTCCGGAGCAAGCGCCACCTTCGCCGGCTCGGCTAGCGCAACTGTGGTAACCGGATCGAACGGAGTGGCCATCGCGCCTGCGTTGACCGCTAACGGCCAGGTCGGAAGTTACCTGGTCACCGCCAGCGCCGCGGGCTCGGGGAGCGCGGTTTTCAGCTTGACTAACACGGGGTCGGGCGGTCTTCTCAACGGTTCGGGCACCAGCTCCGCCGCGGCGGTCGACCTGACTTCGGAAGGCGGCCTCGACTGGGTACATTGGGGAGATGCCAGCCTCAACCGGAAAGCCGGTGTAACCGCGCAGATCAGTTCCGATAGCGTGATTGGCGCCGGGAACGTGCCGACTTACAATAACGACCCCCGGCCCGTGAGCTGGACCGACGGCACGCCCACGACGGCCAGCAGCAACAACATGAATGGTATCTATATCAGCGGCGCCGGGCAGGGCTTTTCCTTCACGGCTCCCGCCGATACCGCGGCGCGCACACTGGTGGCTCACGTAGGCGGCTGGAACAGCGGCGGTACTTTGACGGCGCATCTGTCGGATGGCTCGGCGCCGGATTTCGTGGACGTCACCGCGGCTGTCAGCGGACAATACGACCGCAACTACACGCTGAGTTATCGAGCCGGAGAGGCCGGCCAGACACTGACGGTCAGTTGGGTCATGTCCTCCGGCCTCAGCTACGGAAACGTTACGCTGAATGCGGCGGCTCTGGCCGGCGCGAGCGTTACGGCCAGCGCCGGTACGCCGCAGAGCACCCCCGTTGGCGCCGGTTTCCCCACTGCGCTCCAGGCCACCGTCAGCGATGCCACCGGCAATCCCCTGAGCGGAGTCAGCGTGACCTTCGCGGCGCCGTCGAGCGGTGCCAGCGCCACCTTCGGCGGATCGGCGACTGTCACGACCAACACCAGCGGAATAGCCACGGCGCCCGCACTCTCCGCCAATGGGCAGGCGGGCACCTACGCCGTCACCGCCAGCGTGGCCGGCATCGCGAACCCGGCCAGCTTCAGCCTGACCAATCTCGCGGGTTCCCCAGCGAGCGCCGCGGCTACGGCCGGCACCCCGCAGAGCGCTAGCGTGAATGCGGCCTTTGCCACCGCCCTGCAGGCCACCGTCAAGGACGCCAACGGCAATCTGCTGAGCGGCGTCACCGTCACCTTCGCGGCGCCGGCCAGCGGTGCGAGCGCCGGCTTCGGCGGATCCGCGAGCGTTACCACCAACGCCAGCGGCGTCGCCACCGCACCCGCACTCACCGCCAACGGCCAAGCTGCCAGCTATAACGTCAC
>CAYRWE010000517.1:0-1957 GCA_964427655.1 uncultured Solibacteraceae bacterium
AGCTGCTGCTGGCCAACGTCATGGTGTGGGCGTACTTCTCGTTCTCGCAGTGGCTGATCATCTGGGCCGGCAACCTGCCCAAGGAGATTCCCTGGTACCTGCAACGGCTGAGCGGGGGGTGGCAATTCGTCGCCCTGGCGCTGATCGTAGGCCACTTTGCCCTGCCGTTCGCGCTGCTGCTCTCGCGCGACCTGAAGCGCAATTTCAAGCTGCTGGCGGGAGTGGCCATTTTCATCCTGGTGATGCGCTTCGTGGATCTGTATTGGCTGGTGGCTCCCGATTTCCGGGCGGGCGCGTTCGGCATGAGTTGGATGGATTTAGTCGCTCCCCTGGCAATTGGTGGCATCTGGCTGGCGTGGTTCTTCATCCAATTGGGCAAGCGTCCACTGATGCCGATACACGAACCGCAGTTGCAGGAGGTCCTGGAACATGGCCGTGAATAGACCGGGAGAGCACGGGGAGCAGGAAGCGCCGCCGGTGGAAATCGAGCGGGTCGAACTGCATCACGAAGAGACCGACGTCAATGTTTGGGCGGTCGGTAAGGCCGGGATAGCCCTGTTTCTGACGTGCATCGCGGTGCTGTTTTTGGTGGTAGGAGTGTTCCGTTATTTTCAGGCGCGGGAAGCGGCCCGGCAGGTTCCTCTGCCGGCGGGGATGAACGTGGACGCGCGCAGCCTGCCGCCCGAACCGCGGCTGCAGACCGCGCCGATGTTAGACCTTGCGGAAATGCGCGCAGCCGAAGACCAGATTCTGAACGGGTACGGGTGGGTGGACGCGTCGCGGGGGATCGTGCGGATTCCGATCGCGCGGGCCATGGATCTGCTGGCGCAGCGGAAGCTGCCGGCGCGGCCGGACGCAGCGCCGGAAAGCGGCAGCACGGCCGGCGTGCCGAGCGAGAGCGGGCTGGGGTCGAAAATGATCGCGCCCGGGGGGCCGCTGGCGCAGTAGCGCGGGCCGTGGGGGCCCGTGTCCGAAGATGAGGGGACAGAGAGGATTGGTGCAGTGAGGGTGTGTACAAGGATAGTTCTGTGCGGGGGCGCCCTGGCGTGCTCGCTGGCGCTGACGGTACCTGCCGCGTGGGCGCAGCCGGGGCAGCCCGCGCCGGCGCAGCCATCCTACAGCATGCAGGACGGGAATCTGAAGACGGCGCTGCCTGGCGCGCTGCGGGGCGTGGGCATCGACCAGAGGCTCAACGCGCAGGTTCCGCTGAACCTGGTTTTCCGCGATGAAGCCGGACGGCCGGTGACGCTCTCGACCTTTTTTCACAGCGGCAAGCCGGTGATTCTGGCGCTGGTCTATTACCGATGCCCGATGCTGTGCACGCAGATCCTGACGGGCCTGGGAAGCGCCCTGAAGGCGGTGTCGTTCAACCCCGGACAGGATTTCGAAATCGTCGGCATCAGTTTCGACCCCAAGGATACTCCGGAAACCGCGGGCGCCAAGAGGCAGACGTATCTCAAGCGGTATGGGCGGCCCAACACCGCCAATGGCTGGCATTTTCTGACCGGTGACGAGGCCAATATCAAGGCCCTCACCGATGCCGTGGGCTTCCACTATAAGTACGACCCGGCCACCGATCAGTTCGCGCACGCCAGCGGCATCATGGTCGTGACGCCGGACGGGCGGCTTTCGAAGTACTTCTACGGCGTGGAATATTCCCCGCGCGACCTTCGCCTCGGGCTGGTGGAGGCTTCGCAGAACCGCATCGGCAGCCCGGTGGATCAGATTCTGCTGTTCTGCTATCACTACGACCCGGCCACCGGTAAGTACGGGGCCATAGTCACGAACCTGGTGCGCGCCGCCGGCGCCGGATTCGTGCTGATCTGCGGGACCTTCCTGGCGGTAGTATTCCGACGCGAGCGCCGCGCCGGGATGAACGAGAGACGCGCTAACTAAGCTCACGATCACGATGGGACTGCGACTATTTCCGGTGCAGGCCTCCACCATTTCCGTGGAG
>CAYRWE010000518.1:0-1940 GCA_964427655.1 uncultured Solibacteraceae bacterium
AGAAGCGGCCCAACGTGCAGGTGGGCGATCCGTTCATGGAGAAGCTGCTGCTGGAGGCCTGCCTGGAGGCCATGAAGACGGGCGCCATCGTGGGCATTCAGGATATGGGCGCGGCGGGGCTGACCTGTTCGACGTGCGAGATGGGCAGCCGCGGCGAGGTGGGGATCGAGATCGAGCTGGATCGGGTTCCGCAGCGCGCCACCGGCATGACGCCTTACGAGATCATGCTCTCGGAATCGCAGGAGCGCATGCTGCTGGTGGCCGAAAAGGGGCGCGAAGGCGAGGTCTACGCCATATTCCGCAAGTGGGGCCTGGAAGCCAGCGAGATCGGGATCGTGACCGGCGATGGCAAGCTGAGGGTGCGGCATCATGGCGAGATCGTGGCCGAGATCCCCAACCGCGAGCTGGCAGACGAAGCTCCGCTCTACGACCGCCCTCATACGACGCCGCTGCGGCGCGTCCCCATGGAGGCGCCGGTGCTGCCGGAGGTGAGCGTGCAGGATGCCCTGCCCGCGCTGCTGGCGGCCCCGGACGTCTGCTCAAAGCGCTGGATCTGGGAACAGTACGATTACCAGGTGCGCACCAACACGCTGGCCGGGCCGGGTGCGGACGCGGCCATTCTGCGCATCAAGGAGACCGGCACGTCGGTGGCGATCGCGACCGATGGCAATGGGCGCTATAGCTATCTTTCGCCGCGTGAGGGTGCGCAACTGGCGGTAGCGGAATGCTGCCGCAACCTGGCGACGGCGGGCGCGCTGCCGGTGGCGGCCACCAATTGCCTGAACTTCGGCAACCCGGAGCGGCCGGAGATCATGGCGCAGCTTGTGGAGGCTATCGAGGGCATGGCGGAAGCCTGCCGGGTCTTCGAAACGCCTATCACGGGCGGCAACGTGAGCCTGTATAACGAAACGCTCGGCGAAGGCATTTTCCCGACTCCCGTGATGGGCATCGTGGGCCTGCTGAAGACCGCGGCGCCGGTACCGTCCGCATTCCGCAACCCCGGCCGCGCGGTGGTGCTGCTGGGCGGCGTGGGAGCGTGCGACGAGACTCACATGGGCGGCACGGAGTACGCCAAGGAGATCGTCAAGCAGCTCTGGGGATTGCCTCCGGCGCTCGATATGGAGCGCGAAAAGAGGGTGCACGAAGCCATGCGCGCGATTCACGCGGAGAATCTCGCGGAATCGGCGCACGACGTGAGCGATGGCGGCCTGGCGGTGACGCTGGCGGAGTGCTCGTTGGGGCCGGCGGAGATCGGGGCGCAGGTCGATATCGATGCGGACCTGCGGCCGGAGATTCTGGCGTTCCACGAAGGACCCTCGCGGATTCTGATTTCGACGGCGCATCCCAAGCGGGTGGCGGCCATCGCGGAGAAATTCGGAGTCGAGGCCCCCGTGGTGGGAGTTACAATCGAGAAGGAGTTGGAAATCCGGCAGCGGAGGGTGACGCTGGGCTGCTGGGAAACCGGGGACCTCAGGGCGGCTTACGAGCGGGCTTTCGAATCGCATGTCCGATAAATTCCACGAAGAGTGCGGGGTGGTGGCCATTTATGGCCATCCGGAGGCGTCCAAGCTGGCCTACCTGGGCCTCTACGCGCTGCAGCATCGCGGGCAGGAGAGCGCGGGGATCTGCACGTCGTCGCGCGGGCAGACCTACTGCCACAAATCCATGGGGCACGTGGCCGACATCTTCACCAGCCCGGTGCTGGCGACGCTGCCGGGCGAGCTGGCCATCGGGCACACGCGCTACTCGACGGCCGGCGACACCACCATGCTCAACGCGCAGCCGTTTTCGGTGGCCTGCAACAAGGGGCGGCTGGCGGTGGCGCATAACGGCAACATCACCAACACCGCCGAGCTGCGCGCGGATTTGGGGCGCCATGGCGCGGTATTCCAAGCTTCGAGCGACACAGAGATCGTGCTGCACCTGGTGGCGCAATCGAA
>CAYRWE010000519.1:0-1921 GCA_964427655.1 uncultured Solibacteraceae bacterium
AAACAATTCGCGGCGCTGATCGAGATCCGCGGCGAGCTCACCCGCGTGTACACGGCGGCCAACCAGATCGTCGATCTGCGCGCCCAGCTTCAGGATCTGCGCAAGCGGGTGAAGCTGGCCGAAGTGCAGGCGCTCGACGAGAAGCTCGGCGCGTTGCAGGACCGTCTGCTGAATCTCAAGATCAAGGCCAACGAGGACTCCCTCAACTACGGTTTGGGTGTGGATGGCAGCCTGGCGTCGTTGGCTCTGATTGTGGACAGCGAGTCCGATTCCACGCCCACTGAGGCGGCCTTGCAGCAGTTCGCGAAGGTGAAGGCCGAAGTGGAACAGTATATGAAGCGCTGGTCGGACATTCAGCAGAGCGATCTGCCCGCGCTCGAGCGAGCCGTCGAACAGCAAGGCATCAAGCCCCTCATGGTCAAGTAATGGAGGGCGGACTTGAGTCCGCGCGGGACTTGAGTCCCGCCGATGCATTCGTTTACCGGCCGGAAGGAGAGCGCCAATGGCCGGGCGTCCTGCACTTGACCGGCATCGGCGACAGTGAGGGCGTCTTCCGCAAGCGATCTGCTGAACTCACGTCGCCGCTGACGCCCGAGACCATTGCCGGCGATGCTGCGAACTACGTGGATGTTTTGGCCAGGCACGCCGCGGCACTGCCCTAATAAGGTGGCAGGCTCTCAGCCTGCGGCGGCCTCTCAGGCCGCCTCTTTCGGTCGAACGTCTTGCGATCTGACCGCGAAGCTGAAGTAAGCTAAACCTGACGGGCACATGCATAGCGCCTTATTTATCTCCGCCGAAGCCCCTTACCCGCTGGCCGGCGGTGGCGCGATGCGTAGCGCCTCGCTGCTCAACTTCCTGGCCCGCCGTTTTGCGGTGGATATGATCGTATTCCGCGAACCGCGCGCCGCCGATCCCGGCCCGCATCTGCCCCCCGGCCTGGTGCGCCGCCTGCACGTTGTGGAACTGCCTCCCCACGCGCGCCATTCGCTCGCCCGCGCCGCGCGTAATGCCGCCCGCCTGGCGCGGCGCGTGCCTCCACTCATGGACCGATTCGCCGGCTTTGGCGCACAAATCGCCGCGGCCACGCGCGGCCAACGCTACGAAATCGCGGTCGTCGAGCACTTCTGGTGTGCGCCCTATTGGGAGCAAGCCGCGGCCGTAAGCGACGCCACCATACTCGATCTGCACAACATCGAATCGGTGTGGCATGCCCGCTGCGCGCAGGCCGATGGAGGGGCGCCCGCCCTGGCGCACCGGGCGTTTCAAAGAATCTGCCGTAATTTGGAAGAGGAATGGCTGCCTCGATTCACCTATTTGTTGGCGGCTTCCGAGCCGGATCGAGTACTATTGCGCACCATTTCGCCCAACTCGCATGTTCTGGTTTACCCGAATTCGATACCGCTGGCGCCGGCGCCGCCCCGTCGCAAGGAGAACGAGGAAAACGTGATCGTTTTCTCCGGCAATCTCGAGTACCAGCCGAATATCTCAGCCGTGCGTTACTTCCGGAATCAGATTTGGCCGCAACTGCGGGAGCGCTGGCCAGGATTGGTGTGGCGGCTGATTGGCAAGAACCCGCAGGCCGTCGCAAAAATCGTCAGCGGGGATCCACGTATCGACCTCTCCGGCCCGGTCGCGGATGCGGTTTTCGAGCTGGCGCGCGCCAAAGTTGCTATAGTACCGGTCCTGGCCGGCAGTGGTACCCGCGTCAAGATCGTCGAGGCGTGGGCCGCGGGAGTGCCGGTCGTCTCCACGTCCCTAGGCGCGGAAGGCCTTCCAGCGCGTGCGGGCGAGCACTTATTATTGGCGGACGACGCGCCTGCCTTCCGCGACGCGGTATCCAGCCTGCTCGCCAATCCGGCCCTGCGGGACCGCATCGGACGTGCGGGACGGTACCTGTTTGAGTGTGAATTTACCTGGGAAG
>CAYRWE010000520.1:0-1918 GCA_964427655.1 uncultured Solibacteraceae bacterium
ACCCGCCGCCATCACACTTTTTTCGAGATGCTGGGCAATTTCTCCTTCGGCGATTACTTCAAAGCCGAAGCCATCGAATTCGCCTGGGATTTGATCACGCGCGAGTACGGCCTACCCAAAGACCGGCTCTATGTGACCGTTTTCCGCGAGGACGACGACGCCGAGGCGCTGTGGCAGAAGGTGGCGGGCGTCTCTAAAAGCCGCATCTTCCGGTTGGACGAAAAAGACAATTTCTGGCAGATGGGCGAGACCGGGCCGTGCGGGCCGTGCTCGGAGATCCATTACGATCTGGGTCCCGAAGCCGCCGATCCCGGCCGCGCCGACGAGCCGTTTCCGAGCGACGCGGGCGGCCGCTACGTTGAGATCTGGAACCTGGTCTTCATGCAGTACAACCGCGATGCCGCCGGCGTGCTGACGCCCCTGCCGCGGCCCTCCATCGATACCGGCATGGGTCTCGAGCGTATCGCGGCCGTGCTGCAGGGTAAGCTCTCCAACTACGAGACGGACCTGATCCGCCCCATCATCGATAAAGCCGCGTCGCTCTTTGGCGCGCCTTATGGCGAGGATACGCGCCGCGACACGGCCCTGCGCATCGCCGCCGACCACGCCCGCGCCGCCGCCTTCCTGATCCACGATGGCGTGCTGCCTGCCAACGACGGCCGCGGCTACGTGCTGCGCAAAATCATGCGCCGCGCCATGCGCAACGCGCGCCTGGTGGGCGTCGAGGAGCCGTTCCTCTATCAGCTCACCGGTTTCGTCGCCGAGTTGATGAAGCCCGCCTACCCTGAGATGATTGAGAGCGTCGATCGCGTGGCCCGCGTGGTGCGCGAGGAAGAGCACCGCTACGCCACCACGTTCCTGCTGGCCGAAAAGGAATTCAACGCCGCCATCGGAAGCCTGGCCGCTGTCATCCACAGCGGAGCCGCTGTTGAAGCCACAGCGGTTTCCATCCCCGGTCCCGTCTCCTTCAAGCTCTACGATACCTACGGGCTGGCCTTCGACGAGCAGGAGGAAATGGCTCGCGAGCGCGGATTGATTATCGATCGTGCATCCTTCGATCGCGAGATGGAGCAGCAGCGCGAACGCGCGCGGGCCAGTTGGAAAGGCGCCGAGAAGGGCGCCGTGACACCGGCCTACCAGGCTCTCCTCGAGCACGGACGCACCAAGTTCCTGGGCTACGGCGATCTCGAATCGAGTTCCCGTGTGATCGGGTTGCTGGCTGAGAAACAACTCGTGAACGGGCTGCCCGCCGGCGTGCGCGCGGAGCTGGTTTTCGATCAGACGCCCTTTTACGCGGAGTCCGGCGGACAAGTGGGGGACCGCGGAGCGCTCTACTCCGCTTCCGGCGAGAAGGTCGCGGATGTCGAGGCGGCCTTCCCCGGGCTTCCCGGATTGACCGTGCACCGCGTTCTCACGTATGCGGCCATCCGCGTGGGCGACGTGCTGAAGGCCGAAGTGGCCCAGCCTCTGCGCGACGCTACGCGGCGCAATCACACCGCCACGCACCTGCTGCACGCGGCCCTGCGCCAGGTGCTGGGCACACACGTCAAGCAGGCCGGCAGCGTGGTGGAACCCGGCCGCCTGCGCTTCGATTTCACGCATTACGCGGCTATGGACCGCGCCGAAATCGAAGAAGTGGAGCGCATCATGAACGACCGCGTTCTGCGCAACATCGCGGTGGATACCACCGTGATGCCCCTCGACCAAGCCATTTCCACCGGCGCCATGGCGCTCTTCGGCGAGAAATATGGCGACGAGGTGCGCGTGGTTTCGGTGCCGGGATTCAGCCGCGAGCTGTGCGGCGGAACGCACGTCGCCCGTACCGGCGATATCGGCGTCTGCAAGATCGTTTATGAGGGCAGCATCTCGGCGGGCGTGCGGCGCATCGAAGCCATCACCGGGGAAGCCGCCTTGCGCC
>CAYRWE010000521.1:0-1909 GCA_964427655.1 uncultured Solibacteraceae bacterium
AAGCGGGCGCGGTGCTGCGGCCGGCGCTCATCTGGTGCGACACGCGCACGCAGCCTGAGTGCGACTGGCTGACCGAGAAGATCGGCTACGAGCGGCTGATCGAGCTGACCTGCAACCCCGCGCTGCCCAACTTTACGCTGACCAAGCTGTTGTGGGTCAAAACGCACCAGCCGGAGATCTTCGCGAAGATTCGCCACGTGATGTGCCCCAAGGACTACGTGCGATACCGGCTGACGGGCGAGTTCGCCATCGACGTGCAGGAGGCGAGCGGAACGCTGCTGCTGGACGTGACGCACCGGCGCTGGTCGCGGGAAGTGGCAGAGGCGGCGGGAATCGACATGAGTTGGCTGCCCAAGGTGTACGAGTCGCCTGAGATTTGTGCGCGGATCAGCGAAAAGGCTGCTGGGCTGACGGGATTGACGGCGGGTACTCCAGTGGCGGCGGGCGCAGGCGACCAGGGCGCAGGCGCGGTGGGGATGGGCATTCTGCAGCCGGGAAGCGTTTCGGCGACCATCGGGACATCCGGAGTCGTTTTCGCCGCGACAGCGGCGCCGACAAAAGACCCGAAGGGACGCCTGCACACGTTTTGCCATGCGGTGCCGGGCGAGTGGCACGTGATGGGCGTGACGCAGAGCGCGGGGTTGAGCCTGAACTGGCTGCGCGGTGCATTCTTTGCCGGCCAAAGCTACGACGCACTGAGCGACGGCGCGGCGAAGGTTCCAGTGGGTTGCGAGGGCCTGGAGTGGGCGCCGTATCTGCTGGGCGAGAGAACACCGCATCTCGACCCTGAAGTGCGCGCTGCGTTTGCGGGTATCGGCGTCCAGCACACCGGTGCGCATTTTGTCCGCGCCGTGCAGGAGGGCGTCGCCTACTCGTTGCAGGACACGTTTACGCTCTTCCACGAGCTGGGCATTCCCGTCACCGGCATTCGCCTGGGCGGCGGCGGCGCGCGCGGAGCGCTTTGGCGGAAGATTCAGGCCGGCATCTACGGCCGCGCGGTGGAGATTCTGGCGGCCGAAGAGGGCGGCGCGTTTGGCTGCGCACTGCTGGCCGGGGTGGGCGCGGGGCACTGGAAGAATCTGGACGAGGCGTGCGGGCAGGCGATCCAGGTGGCGCAGCGGATTGAGCCGGACGCTGCGGATGTGGCGGCCTACAAGGCCGGCTACGCGCGGTGGCGAAAGCTCTACCCGGCGCTGCGCGGACTGAGAAACTAAACGCTCACGGCTTCGGCGATCGGCATCGCAAAGTCGGCGAAGGTGAATCCGTCGCGCGTGACGATCTCTCCAGTTGCGATGGGCAACGGAGCGAAGAACATGGGCCCGGCGTAGACGCAGGTGTGGAATTCGCCGCGCTCGCCGCAAGGGTCAGCGCTGGGCGGAAGATCGCGTAACAATTCCAGATCGAACTCCCGGCCTGCAAAATGAGCAGGAAGCTGCTTTGTGTCGACGCAGGAAAGACGCGCGCGCAGACCGCCCGCGATCATCTCACGCGCAAGCACATCTGTCGGAATCTGCCAGAGCGGAAACAGCGGCTCGAGTCCGGTCGGCGCAAGCTGGCGCACGCGATAAGCGCGAACGTCCTCCAGGAAAAGATCTCCGAAAGCGACAGCGTCGATCCTCTCGCCGACGGCGCGTTTGCAGGTCTCGGCCATGCGCTGCTCATACACCTCATTCGGGCACGGCCAGGGGAGCGGCACAATCCAGAGCGGGAGACCAGCGGCCGCGGCCTGGGCCTCGAGCAGGGCCCGCCGCACCCCATGCATGGCCACGCGTTCGAATTCCGAGTTCAGCGTGGTGAGCAGCCCACAAATCTCGATGGCCGGATCGCGGCGGAGGACGTGAAGCGTCCACGCGCTGTCTTTGCCGCTGCTCCAGGAGAGAAGAACGCGCTTCATAGGGTCATGATAGCC
>CAYRWE010000522.1:0-1875 GCA_964427655.1 uncultured Solibacteraceae bacterium
TTGGCCGCGAACTCCTGCACGATGTTCTCCTCCGGCTGGATGTTGATGATCAGGCTGTTGTTATCCGGCAGCGTGGCCGAAGCGCTGCGAAAGAGCGATAGCGGCGCTTTGCGAAATACGATCATCGCGCGTGTGCGCCGCCCCTTCAGCCGCTTGCCGGTGCGCAGATAGAACGGCACCCCCGCCCAGCGCCAGTTGTCCACCGCCAGCTTCACCGCCACGTAGGTCTCGGTCTGCGAATCCGGCGCCACGAACGGTTCGGAGCGATATGCCGGCACTGGCTGCCCATCCATTTCCCCGGCCGTGTACTGCGCCTTTACCACGTGGCTGTCGCAGTCCTGCACGTTGAGCGGCTGCACCACCTCCAGAAACTTGGCCTGCTCGTTTTGCAGCGCCGAGGCCGCGAAGGAATTGGGCGGCTCCATGGCCACGAAGCTCAGAATCTGCAGGAGGTGGTTGGGGAGCATGTCGCGCAGTGCGCCGGTATGGTCGTAGTAGCGCCCGCGCATTTCCACGCCCAGCGTCTCGGCCACCGTGATGCGCACGTGGTCTACGTAGCGCCGGTTCCAGATCGGCTCGAAGATGCCGTTGGCGAAGCGGAACACCAAAATGTTCTGCACGGTTTCCTTGCCCAGGTAATGGTCGATGCGGTAGATCTGCCGCTCGTCGGCCAGCGCCGTGAGCTGCCGGTTCAGCTCGCGCGCCGAAGGCAGGTCGTGCCCGAAGGGCTTCTCGATCACCAGCCTGCGCCATTGCCCCTGCTCCTCGCGCAGCAGGCCGGCGCGCGCCAGTTGTTGGGCGATCTGCAGGAAGAATTCCGGCGCCGTGGCCATGTAGAAAAGGTAATTGCCGCCCGTGCCCAACTCGCGGTCGAGCGACTTCAGCAGGCCATCGAGCTGGCCGAAGGCCGCGGCGTTCTCGAAATCCGAGCGGATGTAGTGCACGCGCTCGAGCAGCCCCGCAATGGCGCCGGCATCCGCGTCCTTGCCGGCCTCCTCGCGCAGGGCCGAACCCAGGCGCTCGCGCACGGCATCCTCGCTCAGATCGTCGATCGCGAAGCCCACCACCGCGAACTCCTTGGGCAGCAGCCCCACTACCGCCAGGTGGTAGAGGGAAGGAAACAGCAGGCGCCGCGTCAGGTCGCCGGTGATGCCGAAAATCACCAGCACGCAAGGGCTCGCCATCTTCGGTTTGCCGGGTTGTTCGGCGGATGGCGCGGACGCGGCTGAAATCGTTGTGGTACTCATGCGCCCGGATGTTGCACGCCGCCCGCCATCCGGCGCGGCCCGCAACGTGCTTCTACCCCAATGGGAGGGTGGCTATGCAACTGGGAATGATCGGACTGGGACGCATGGGGTCCAACATGGTACAACGTCTCACACGCCAGGGACACGAGTGTGTGGTTTATGACGCGAACCGCCAAGCCATCGAGGCTTTGGCGCGCGATGGCGCTATCGGCGCCACTTCTCCCGACCGGCTAGTCGCGCGGCTCGCGAAACCGAGGGCCGTCTGGCTCATGCTGCCCGCGGCCATTGTCGACAAAGAGATTGCCGAACTGGCTCCTCTGCTCGAAGCCGGAGACACCATCGTCGATGGCGGCAATTCGTACTACCACGACGATATGCGCCGCGCCGCCGAATTGCAGAGTCGCGGGATTCATTTCGTCGATGTGGGAACCAGTGGCGGCGTTTTCGGACGCGAGCGCGGCTACTGTCTCATGATCGGCGGCGCGGAGGAGGCGGTCCGGCGCCTGGATCCGGTCTTCACCTCCCTGGCGCCCGGCATGGAGGCCGCCCCGCTCACGCCCGGCCGTGATGGCACCGGCTCCACAGCCGACCGAGGCTATCTCTACTGCGGGCCCAGCGGCGCCGGCCA
>CAYRWE010000523.1:0-1859 GCA_964427655.1 uncultured Solibacteraceae bacterium
TTTTGTTGCGAACTTCAGGGTCAGGACGCTGGACGCAAAAACAAAGGCGCGGCGCCCATAGGGCTGCCTGTGAAGTGCCGGGAGATGGTTTACATCTTGGCTCCCAGGTGGGGGCACCCAGAGCTCTACACCTTCAGGAGAAACGCTTTATTGCTTTGCAGAGGCCAGATAGACCACCACGCCGCCCAGCAGCGCCAGGGTTGCAAGAACGGGAATCAGCACGAGAAGACCCGTGCCGGAGCTGGAAAGCGCGGAGGGCCAGAGGGCGTCAAGGTGAAGGGAAAGCGGTTGGGGCAACTGCGCCAGCCAGTGGAGGCCGTGCCGGGCCTGCGATACAAGCAGGGCCGCCGCGGCAAAGATACAGACGCACAGGGCAAAGATCTGGGCGCCGAGAATGGGCCTGCCGACGCGCTCGACGGCGGCATTGCGGCGGCGCAACTGAGCCCGCCACCAGAGCGCCCCCGGCGCGGCGAGTTTGGCCGCGCTGGCGGCTTGGGCTCGCGCGATCTGAAAGGCAAGGGTGACCGTGACCAGCTCGCCGCAGGAACGGCAGGCGCGGGCATGGGCGCGCAGTTCCGGGGTGCAGGCCTGGGGCCATTGGCCGCGCGCCAGCAGCTCAGCCACTTCCTTTTCATGGCTGCAAGGGCTGAAGGTCATAGCTCACCGCCATTCGGATTCTGCTCGCGGAGGAGGCGGGCGATCTTGCGCCGCGCGCGAAAAAGCAGCAGCCGGATGCTGGCGGCGGCCAGTCCGGTGACCTCGGCAATCTCGCGATGCGAGTAGCCCTCCGCATAGGCCAGCCAGAGCAGTTGCCGGTCCCTGGGGCGCAGTTGCGCCAGGGCCGGGCCCAGCACGGCCTGGGAGTCGGCTTGCGCCGAAGTGGCGCCGGCGGCGAGAAGCGCTTCGGGAATTTCTTCGATCGACGCCTGCCGGGGACGGCGCCAGTGGTCGCGCAGCAGGTTGGTGGCGATGCGGAAGAGATAGCGGCGGCCGGCGACCTCGCCCTCATCCGGGCGCGCCGCCGCGAGAAAGCGGACGTAGCTTTCCTGGGCGAGGTCGTCGGCCAGCGCGGGATCGCCCGATACCCGCGCCAGATAGGCCCACAGGGAGCGGGCCGAGCGCTCGTAGAAGCCGGCGAACGCGTCGTTCTCCATGGGCAGTTCAGCTGCCCGCGGCGCGCCGCCGGAAAGAGCGTTCGGAAGTACGGATTCCCAAGACATGCGTTGTGGCTTTCTCACCGTGGAAGTGGCCTTTCCGGCTCACTGCTGCTCCGCGGAGCCGGAAGGCGGATTAAGCCGGTGGGGCGCTGCGGGACTCTCGGGCATGAGGCCGAGACGGCCGGCCAGAATCCAGGTGATCCCCGCGGAGATGATAAATCCCAGGCCGGGCATCAGGATCACGGTGCCCAGTACCAGCATGGGCTTTTCCATGCCGGGACCGGCGTGGCGGAGGAGGAAAATGCCGCCGCCAAGCAGGGTGAGCACGATGCCGATTTGCAGCGGGGTCAGCACCCGGGCCACGGCGTTGGGCACACGCTGTTCGGGCTCAAAGCCCACCGGGATGGGCGCGGCCTCGAGGAAGCGCTTGCCGGCTTCGGTCTGCATATAGAGCGCCAGTTCCTGGTTGGAGCTGAACTTGTCAATCAGCTTGCCGTGGACCTCGCTTTGCAGCTTGAAGATGCGCGACCAGCGGCGGTTCTCAAGAAAGGCGCGGATCATCCAGATGAACGCAGCCAGAAAGCAAGCGAAGGCCACCACGGCCGATACCGGGCCTACGACATCGACGGTGCGCTCGGTGTACGCCGGCCGCACGAACTCCGGCCATACGGCGCGCTGGAGCGCCTCATCGGGTCCGCCGCC
>CAYRWE010000524.1:0-1854 GCA_964427655.1 uncultured Solibacteraceae bacterium
GCCGGGGTCCCCAACGACAGGTCTTCGTCGTTGGGGTGGTTGACCGGCTGTAGCGCGGACGTCCTCGTCCGCGCTCGGCGGAGCGAGGCTTCACCGGCTTGCCGCCACCCCCCTTCGCACCGCACACTGGTATTCATGCTTTCACCACTGGCCACAAACGTCTCTGCCGCGCTGGGCGCCGCTGCCATGCTGGGGCTGGCTGCCGGCGGGTTTGCCTATGCGTCCAAGTGGCCGGGCTCGCGGATATTCGGCGAAGCGCTCATCGCTCCGCGCCGCGCGGGCGAACTGGCCCTCACCTTTGACGACGGGCCCAACCCTCTTTGGACTCCGCGGCTGCTGGACATTCTTGCCAGCCACGGCGTGCATGCGACATTCTTCATGCTCGGCAGCCGCGCTGCCGCGGAGCCCGCATTGGTGCGGCGCGTTATCGCGGAGGGCCACTTGGTTGGCAATCACTCCTGGAACCATCTGAATCTTGCGCTCACCGCCGCCGGCCGAGTCCGCGACGAACTGCTCCAAAGTAAAGAAACCCTGGAGGGGATTTCTGGGCAGCCGGTCAAGTTCTTTCGCCCGCCGTTTGGGGCGCGGCGGCCCGTGGTGCTGCGCGCGGCTCGCGAGATGGGAATGACGCCGGTGCTCTGGAACGCGATGACTTGCGACTGGAAGGAGCCCTCGGCGGAAAAGATTGCGGCGTGGCTGGAGCACAAGATCGACCGGCTCGCGCGGCGGGGCTACGCGGCCAACATTGTGCTTCACGACGGCAGCCACAACGATGCGGCTGCGAATCGCGGGCCGTCGGTGGCGGCGGTTGAAAGACTGATTTCGGGCTATAAGGGGACGCATCGCTTTGTGATGCTGGACGCGTGGACGTAGCGTCCCGGACTAAGACGTGTTCCAAATATCCGCATTGTGTCAGTCGTCCACCGGCGTTGCCGACCCGCAGGAAATGAAACATGGCACACACTAAGCCGTCGCACGAATCCGGCCCCAGAGGGGTCGTGGAAAATAGCCCAGGCCGGGGTCCCCGGCGACAGGTCCTCGTCGCTGGGGTGGAGGACAAGCGCAGCGCAGTCCTGGGGAAGCCTGCCATTTTTGAAACAAGCTCTACTCGGCTTGGACGGCTTTGAAGGCTTCGTGCGCGGCAGCGATGGTAGCGGTTTCCTCAGCCTCGCCGTGAGCGGTGCCCAGGAACGCCGCTTCAAATTGCGAGGGCGGCAGCCAGACTCCATGCTCCAACATGGCGTGGTGGAAGCGGCCGAAGGCGGCGGTGTCGCTTTTGGCGGCCTGGTCGTAGTCGGTCACCGGACCCGGCGTGAAGAACCAGGTCCACATGGCGCCTACTCGGTTCAGCGTCAGCGGCACACCTGCCTTGGCCGCCTCGGCGGCGACGCCTTCGGCCACGGCTTTGGCGGTGGCCTCAAGCTGCGGATAAACCGTGGCGGCGTGTTCCTGCAAATAGCTCACAGTCGCAATGCCCGCGGCCATGGCCAGCGGATTGCCGCTCAGCGTTCCGGCCTGATACACCGGCCCCAGTGGGGCCAGCATGTCCATGAATTTACGCTTGCCGCCGAAGACGCCCACCGGCAGCCCGCCGCCCACGATCTTGCCCAGCGTTACGAGGTCGGCGTCCAGTTTGTAAAGCTCCAGAGCGCCGCCCAACGCCACGCGGAAGCCGGTCATCACCTCGTCCACGATCAGCAAAGCTCCTTCGCGAGCGGTTATTGCACGCAGACCTGCCAGATAGCCTGCGGCCGGAGCAATGCAGCCGGCGTTACCCACAACCGGCTCCAGAATGATGGCCGCGATGGCGCCGGGATGCGCCGCGAAAGCCGCTTCAACCGCGTCGAGATTGTT
>CAYRWE010000525.1:0-1825 GCA_964427655.1 uncultured Solibacteraceae bacterium
TGCCGCCGCTCGTGCGCGCCACCATGCCCCATGCGCGCAACATCGACTGCCAGCTCGTGCCCGTTCCATTGCCCGGAGCGAATGCTGCGTTCTCGCTCGACGGCGCTCCGCTTGCGCGTTCCAAATGCGCAATTGACGCGCTAAGACCCGTGCCTGCGCCAGCGGCAGCTCCTGTTCCCACTCCGGCCCCCGTGCCTGCGCCGACTTCTGTGGCAACGGCAATCGACATGAGAACAGTGAGTGCAGCGAGCGTGCCAAAGTGTTGCGAAAGGGGTTAGCGGATTTTCAAGTCTGGGACATTGTTCCCAATTAAGGAAGCTCCCACAGGACACCTTAAGTTTTCGCTCAAGTGTCATCACTCAACGCTCGGGGCTCGCCGCCCTTCGCTCGCAGTCCTGAGTCCACCGCGGTTGCGACCGAGCTTGAGCGGCGCTGCGGCGATTCCTCTTTTTCCCTTGCTCTCTCATTCCTGTCGGCGCCGTGCCGCGCGCGGCTCAGAAACCAGTCGTCGAGATCCCGCTGCGCGCGGCGCCCGACATGGACGGCGTCTTTGGCCTCGGTTTTTTGGATGAGAGTCTCCACCTGGCGCCGCTCAATTCTTTTTGCCAGGAATTGCTGCCGCCGCCGCGCCACCTCGAGCTCCGCCTCCGCAATTCCTGGCTTGAGCGCCGCGCTGTGACGAGCCGCCGCACGCGTCTCCTCAAGGCCGGCGATGCGGTCAATCAACTCGCCTGTGCTCGCGCTCGCCGTCACCTGGCGCCGTCCGTTGCGCTCGCGCTCCTGCGCAGCCGCGAGCGCCGCTTCCATGCGCCGCAATTCTTCCACTGCCGATTCGAGCGCAGCCTGGCTCAACTCTTCTTCGAGGACCCGCACCTCGATCAGGCGCCGCATGGCCCGCGACACGGCCATCGCTCAAACCTCGCCGGCCAGCGCAGCGAGGCGGCGCAGGCCATCGGCAAAGCGGGCATGCTCAAGCGCGTCCTGGGTGAGAAACGCGCGGATCGCCTCGCGCGCGCGCAGGGCACGGTCGAGCTCCGGATCGGCGCCCGGCTTGTACGCTCCGATGCGCACCAGATCCTCGGAGCGCGCGTAGACCGCCATCAACTTGCGCACCAGCGCGGCCTGCTCGCGATGAGCTTCTCCGGCCACGGAAGGCATCAGGCGGCTGATCGAGTCCAGCACCTCGATGGGCGGATACCAACCCTCCGCGGCCAGCGCGCGCGACAGCACAATGTGCCCGTCGAGCAGAGCGCGCACCGCGTCCACCAGCGGATCCTGCTGATCGTCACCCTCCATCAACACGGAATAGAATGCCGTGATCGATCCCGTGCGAAAGCGCCCGGCACGCTCCAACAGGCGCGCCAGCCGCGCGAAGACTGAAGGCGTGTACCCCTTCGCTGTGGGCGGCTCACCGGCCGCCAGGCCGATTTCGCGCGCCGCCATGGCAAAGCGCGTCAGCGAATCGAGCACCAGCAGCACATGCTTTCCCTGGGCGGCAAAAAACTCCGCCACCGTGGTGGCCGCCAATGCCGCGCGCATGCGCTTGAGCGGCGACTCGTCGGACGTGGATACGACCACCACAGCCCGTGCCAAACCTTCGGCGCCCAGCGAATCGCGCAAGAACTCGCCCACCTCGCGGCCACGCTCGCCCACCAGGCCCACCACCGTGACTTCAGCCTCAGTGTTGCGCGTCATCATGCCGACCAGCGTGCTTTTGCCCACGCCCGACCCGCCAAAGATTCCCGCGCGCTGCCCGCGGCCCACGGTCAAGAGCGCATCGATCGCGCGAATGCCCGTGCCCAGCGGCTCCTGAATGGGCACGCGG
>CAYRWE010000526.1:0-1824 GCA_964427655.1 uncultured Solibacteraceae bacterium
TAAAGACGCTGCGCTAACGATACTCGTTACTAGTTAGGCCGCACTACACTAGAACAGGATGGACGACCAAGCGCAAACCGACCTCACGGCGGAATTCTCGACGGCTGCGCGAAGCGTGCTTGCCGCATCTCGTAACCTGTTGGACATGCTCCCAGATGACCACCCGGACGTAGCGAACATGAAAGACGGCTTGGCTTGTTGGGAACTGGCGTTCACGTTCTACGAGGAGGCGAACCGCGCAGTTCAAGCGCAGGTGTGGTTTGCTGCCGCGGCTGTTGCTGCAGCCGCGCTCGAAGCGATGTTGTTGGCGAAGATGTTCACAAACACAGATGCGGTGACGCAGCTAGCATCGTTTAAGAAGCTACTCGACAAACACCAGGGAGACTTCGGGAGCTTCGCGCGAAAAGAGATGGACCTGGGGAGGCTCCTTGACATGGCCAGAGAGCTTGCATGGTTCCGGCCCGGCGGCGTTCCCAGCCTATTGACGAGAATGCTTGCGCCGTACGTAGACCAAGACACCTTGACGGCACTAACAGTGTTTTTCAAAGATAGCCCCAGCGCCGGGTATACTAGTGCCGACCTGCTCCGGCAGTACAGAAACCTTCTCCATCCGGCTTACTGTCTAAAACAAGGCATTCATCCAACGAAGGATACGGGCATCCGGGCAACGTTCTTTTGTCTAGTGGCCTATGCCTCGCTGAATTCAATCTGACAGGGCAAGGTAGCGTACCTTTATGCTACACGCTGCCGCAGGGGAGGCCGGATCAAGTCCGGATCACGAGCCAACTGGAGGCATTGCGTCTTGCTACCCCCGAATGCTGAGCCGGCGGTCTCAAAGCGAGTCTCGCGGACAACAATACACCCCCTACCGAAACCCATATCTGAACCCGTCCTCCGCAATCCCCCTCAGCTCCCGCTCGCTAAACCCGAACGCCCGCGCCGCCAGCCGATACTCCCCCACCAGCGTGCAGCCGAACATGGCCGGATCGTCGGTGTTCAGCACGATCGGAACACCCGCGTCGTAGAGGCGCCGCACGGGATGCTCTTCGAGGCATCGCACAACGCCCGTCGCCAGGTTGCTCGTGATCGAGATCTCCAGCGGAATATCCGCCTCCCTCAGGTGAGCCATCAGCTTCGGGTCTTCCACGGCCGAGATGCCGTGGCCGATGCGCTCGGCGCCCAGCTTCAGCGCGCTCCATATCGATTGCGGGCCGGTGCCTTCGCCGGCGTGCGCGGTCAGGTGCAGGCCCGCATCCGCCGCGAAAGCGAAGACGTCCGTGAACCATTCGGCCGGACCGCGCTCCTCGCTGCCGCCGATCCCGAATGCCACCACCCCGCGGTCCACGCGCTCGGCCGCGAGTTGGGCCACCGCCATCACGTGCTCCACGCCGAATTGCCGCACGCCATCCAGAATCCAGCGCACTTCTACCGGCGATCCCGCCGCGGCTTCCGCCACCGCATCGAAGATGGCCGCGAAATCCTGCCCCTTCCAGAGCACCACGCCGGCCGCCAGGATGATTTCGGCGTAGCGCACGTTCTGCCCGGCCAGCCGCTCCAGCAGGCGCCGCGTGGCCAAGGCATAGTCGGCCGGGGTGCGCAGGCGCTTGCCCACTTCGCCGAAGGCTTTCAGAAAGCCGTTGAAATCGGTATAACGGTAGAGCGCGCGCAATTCTTCGAGCGGAGCCGCGGGGTCCAGTTCGCGCAGGGTTTCGGGTTCAAGGGAACCCTCCAGGTGAACGTGCAGCTCCGCCTTGGGCATTTCCTGGATAAAATCGGCCATACTCTATTCTTAAGGCTCTCATGACTGCTGAAGAGATTGAAGCG
>CAYRWE010000527.1:0-1794 GCA_964427655.1 uncultured Solibacteraceae bacterium
CGGCGCCGGCGCGCAGCATGGTGACGGTGCAGCCGCCGAAGCCGCCGCCGGTCATGCGCGAACCCAGCACGCCTTCGATCTTCAGGGCGGAATCCACCAGGAAATCGAGTTCCGCGCAGCTCACTTCGTAATCGTGCTGCAGGCTGCGATGCGACTCGACCAGGAGGCGTCCCATGGTGTCCAGGTCGCGGCGCGCGCTGGCTTCCATGAAGCGCTCGACGCGCGCATCCTCCGTCACGATGTGGCGGGCGCGGCGCGCGACCACCTCTTCCAGCAGGTCCTTGGCGGCTTCGAACTGCTCCGGCGAGACGTCGCGGAGGCTCTCGACCTGCGGGAAGCGCTGCTTGATGCCGGCCACGGCGGCGGCGCATTCGCGCACGCGGTCCTTGTAAGCCGAGCCGGCTAGCGCATGCTTCACCATGGTGTTGACGGCGATGAAGGAAACCTCCGCGGGCAGGTCCACATAGCGGTGGCCCAGGCTGCGGCAATCGATTTCGACGGCGCTGCGCTTGCGGCCGAAGACCGAAATATATTGGTCCATGATGCCGCAGGGCATGCCGACGAATTCACGCTCGGCGCGCTGGCACAAACGCGCCAGATCGAGGGGATCGATGGCGCGGCCATCGAGCAGCGCCAGCGCCGAGGAAACTTCCAGGGCGGCCGACGAGCTGAGGCCGGAGCCTTCCGGCACGGTGCTGCGGATCAGCAGGTTAGCCGGCTTGAGGGAGTAGCCGGCGCGCACCAGCTCGCGGGCCACGCCGATGGGGTAATCGGTCCACTCATGGCGCGGCTCGGCGACGCCGATCGAGGCGGCATCGAACTCTTTCAGCTCGCGGCGATGCTCGGAGTAGAGGCGCAGCTTACCATCCGACGGAGCGGTGGCCACGAAGGTGGCCATATCGAGCGCCATGGGGAGGACGAAGCCGAGGTTGTAATCGGTATGCTCGCCGATCACGTTGACGCGACCGGGCGCACGAAAGACGCGCAGGCCATCGGCTGCGCCGTAGATTTCTCGAAAATGTTGGATCATGATTTGGCCAGGGCGGCCTGCCAGCCGCCGGAATCCTGAGTCTAGCACAGGGGATTTCGAGGGCTTGCCGGCGGGCAAAATGCACCCCTGGATCGGCCAGCCGGGTAACACGGTTGGAACGTTCGTGCTACTCATGTTAGTATTACGATTCGTGGTTTCGTAGCACTTCCAAGGGGACCTGTGAGCCATGGATCGCAAGCCCGCGCCGCGTTGACGATAGTAGCCGCCCTGTTTTGGCTGGCCGGCACGGCTCTTCACGCCGCCGGTGCAAGTGTGAGCGGCCAGATCACCGATCCGCAGGGAACGCCGGTAGCGGGCGCGAAGACGCCTCAGCTTTCAGCAGTTGTCGTTGACACCTCTGGCGCCTTGATCGCGGGGGCGGCCGTGGTGGTTCAGGACGCGAACGGTACCGTATACACAACGACACGGTCGGACGAGAACGGCTACTTCACCATTTCCGGACTCCGGGCAGGGAATTATCGACTGGTCATCGCTCATGCCGCATTTGAAGCCAAGGAAATAACCGTCACCATCGGCGACGGAACGCCACCCTCGCTGCGCATCTCTCTGGCTGTACGCGGCGTGAGCACCACCATAAACGTGCAGGGCCGCGCGGATGACCTTGTCGGAGTTGCCGCATCCGCCACCCAGGGAACGGTGGGCGCACTGGAAATAGAAGATCGTCCGATACTTCGTTCGGGAGAAGTTTTGGAGACGATTCCCGGTGTCATCATCACTCAACACGCCGGCGGCGGCAAGGCCAA
>CAYRWE010000528.1:0-1794 GCA_964427655.1 uncultured Solibacteraceae bacterium
TCAACAAGTGTCTGTTGCAGCAGGCGGCCGCGGCTGGCGCCCAGGGCCGCGCGAACGGCCTGCTCGCGGGTGCGCGCTATGGCGCGGGCCAGCATTAGACTGGTGACATTAAGACATGCAAGCGCCCAGATGCCGAAGACCACGAGATAGAGCAGCATCAGCGGTTTGCGTGCCTCGTGATTGAGAGACTGCTGATAGCCGGTGACCTTGATGCGCGAAGGAACGTCGTCTTCGCCGGGCACCTCCTTGGCGATGATGGATTGGGTGCGGCTCATTGCGGCGGCAAGTTGCGCGGCGCTCATCCCGTCAGGCAAGCGCGCCAGGAAATGTTCGCAAATTAACGCGGAACCGCCAGTCATCGCCGATCGGCTAGCCGCGGTCACCGCCGCGGGAGTCCATATCTGCATCTCGTTGCCGAAGGGAAACGAGAAACCGCGCGGCATAACTCCGAGAATGTTGTAGGCGTGGCCCTTGATGGTGAGCGTCTTGCCAACGATCTGCGGATCGCCGGCATAGAGTTTGCGCCACACATTCTCGCTCAACAGGACGACGCGATTGCGCCCCGGCTCGTTCTCTTCGTCGCGGAAAGCGCGGCCCAACACGGGACCGACGCCCAGCATGCGCAGCAGTCCTGCTTCCACTTCTTCCTGGTCTACCTGGACGCGGCCGCCGGGGCCAACCACGCTGGCCGGGGTGTCACCCAATACCGCGCCGGTCTGCACTCCGGAACCAACGGCATCGCGCAACTGAAGCATGTTGGCGTAGCTCATGCCGTAGTACATCCGTCCACCTGAGAACTCGACCGCCGCGATGCGACTTGGCTGCGCAAAGGGCAGCGGCCGCAACAGAATCCCATTAAGCACGGTGAACACCGCGATATTGGCGCCAATGCCCAGCGCCAGCACAGCCACCGCCGTAAGCGCAAATCCCGGCGTGCGCCGCAGTTGCCGCAGCGCGTAACGCAAATCCTGCAAGATCGATCGCATGGCCGGTTTCCTTTCTTTCCTACTCGGTGCGCAGCGCCTGCATGGGTTCAATTGAAGCAGCACGCCGCGCAGGCAATGCCGCGGCCAGGGCCACCATGACCGCCGTAAGAACCACGGCAGCGACAAGCGTGATGGGGTCAAATGTGGTAACACCGTAAAGCTGGCTGCGGAAGAGGCGCGCCAGCGCAACGATGGATGGCAATGCCACGACGGTGGCGATGCCGGCAATGATTGTCATTTCGCGCACCACCAGAACAACGACTCCGGAGCGCTGCGCGCCAAGGGCGAGACGGACGCCGATTTCGCGCGTACGCTGCTCGGTGGAGTAAGCCAGCACGCCATAGAGGCCCACGGCAGCCAGCACCATGGCCAGCAGTGAAAATCCAATGGCCAGTATGGCCAGCGCGCGTTCGTCCGAGGCGCTGCGGTCCACCTGCGCTTCCATGGTGCGCAGGCCATCGACCACTAACGTTGGGTCCAGTTGGTGAATGGTCTGGCGGATGGCGGCTTCAACACTCTCCGGGGGCGCCATTGTTCGCAAATAAACCTGCACCGCGCCGGGATGTTTCTCCTGCAGGTAGGGCTGGTAGACGGCGGGTCCAATATCGGTGCGCAGGTCCGCGTGTTTGATGTCTCCGACGACGCCGACAATGGTGGTATCGGGCTTTGTTCCTTCACCACCGCCCAGGGAAATTGCGCGGCCCAGGGCGCTCTGCGCCGAGCCTTTGTAGAAGCGCTTGACAATCGACATGTTGACGATGGCCACCTTGGGCGCTCCCTGCGCATCTGAAGCGGTGAATTCTCTCCC
>CAYRWE010000529.1:0-1781 GCA_964427655.1 uncultured Solibacteraceae bacterium
GCGGCGTTCGCCGGCGATGCGCAGTTCAAGAAGGCGGCGGGAGCGAATTAGACGGTCAACGTGTTGCAGCAAGTCAGGCAAAGCCACGCGACGCGCAAGTTCTTCTCGGCTGAGATCGCCAAGGCGCAGGCAGAGATCGTGGATGCCGTCGGCGGAGCGGGCGCGATAGTTTTCGGCCAGGCATTGTGCGGCTTCTTCCACTTCCGCAATCGCATCGGCATCGAGCAATTCGCGCAGATCGGCCTCGCCCAGCAATTCGCGCAACTGGTCCTGATCGATGGTGAGCGCCTGCGCGCGGCGTTCGGCCAGCGGCGCATCGCCATCGTAGAGGAAGTTGGCGACATAACTAAACAGGAGCGACGCGGCAAAGGGCGACGGCGTGCGTGTCTCGACGATATGCACGCGGAGCTTCCGCTCTTCAATTTCCTTCAGAGTTTCGATGAGAGCCGGCATGTCGAAGACGTCGCGAAGGCACTCGCGATACGCCTCAAGCAGCAGCGGGAACGATGGATAGCGCGCGGCCACTTTTAACAAATCGTAAGACCGCTTGCGCAACTGCCATAGCGGTGAGCGAATGTCGGCACGGCGGCGCGGCAGCAGCAGCGCGCGGCCGGCTGCCTCGCGAAAACGGCCGGCAAACAGGGCCGTCGAACCAAGTTGGCGCAACACCAGTTGCATCACTTCGGCGGACTCGACCAGGAACCAGTCGGGATCTGGGGGCTCATCGGTGTCGGGGAAACGCAGCACAAAGCCGTCGTCGCCCCAGAGGGTTTCCACTTCAGGCCCGCCGGCGGCGCGGATGCGCGCTGAGACCGCCATCGCCCAGGGAATGTGGATGCGGCTGCCGAAAGGTGTGAGGACACAGACGCGCCAGTCGCCGAGTTCGTCGCGGCAGCGTTCGATGATCACAGTGCGGTCATCGGGGACATGGACGGTTGCGGCCTCCTGGTCGGCCAGAAATTGGAGCAGATTTTCCGCAGCACCGGGATCGAGGTCGTGTTCGGTGACGAGGCGCGTAAGGGCGGCCGGTTTGGGCAGGGCGCGCAACTCGCGGACCAGCGCGCCGATCTTTCTGCCGAATTCAAGTGGGCGGCCGAGGCCATCGCCTTTCCAGAAGGGCATTTTGCCGGGCTGGCCCGGTGCGGGCTCGACCAACACGCGGTCGTGTGTGATTTCGACAATGCGCCAGGTGGATGCGCCGAGGATGAAGGTCTCGTTGGTGTGCGACTCGAAAACCATCTCCTCGTCGAGTTCGCCGACGCGGACGGCTTTGCCTTCGCTATGGGCCAGAAAGACGCCGTAAAGGCCGCGGTCAGGAATGGTTCCGGCATTCAAAATTGCCAGTCGTGCGGCGCCGTCGCGGGCAGTGACTACGTTGCGGATGCGGTCCCAGGTGAGGCGGGGGCGCAGTTCGGCGAATTCGTCGGAGGGGTAGCGGCCACTGAGCAAATCGAGCACGCCTTCAAAGGCGGAACGGGTCAGTGCGCCGAAGGGGGCGGCGTGACGTACGAGTTCGAAGAGGGCGTCTACGCTAACTTCGGGCTTTTGATCCTCAGGGGCTAAAGCCCCTTCGTTTTGTCCATCGCTGATGTACGGGCTAAAGCCCGTACCCTTCACACTGAAGCCCGCCCTCTTCACCAGGTCCGAGGGCGGTTGAGGATCGTGGTCTCCCGCCCTTTCGTCAAAAAGACGACGAAAGGATGGGGCACCCAGCTTTTTGCTTAGGGCGGCGCGCCTGAGGACTTTCGCGCGGCGTGGGGGCGTGGCTACGCCGGGAGGGT
>CAYRWE010000530.1:0-1770 GCA_964427655.1 uncultured Solibacteraceae bacterium
TGGGCAGGGGCGGCGGATGGGGCGGCCGGGTCTACGAGGATCGGGCGATTGTGGAGCGGGGTTTTGTTGACCGGGGCAGCCGCGTTGCGTTCAGCGGCGGGCCGGGCGGCATTCGCCACGAGGCCAGCCCGGAAGAGCGGCTCGCCGAGCGTGACCGGCACGTGGAGCGCACATCGTTCCAGCAGCAGCATGAGACTACGGCTAGAAGCGACAGGACCTCGTATTTCAAGGCCAATGGCGGCCGTCCGCAGAACCTGGCAGTCTCCAGGCCGCTTGGTGGGGAACATGCGTCGTCACCCGGCGGAAGGGGAGCCGCAACCGGCGGCGTGCGCCCGCAAGCAGCGCCAGTCAACCGGGGCGGCGCAATGCCCCAATCTCACGCGGCACCGCAGTCACGCGCGATTCCGCAACAGCACGCGGCTTCGCAACAACGTGCTACACCGCAACAGCATGCTACACCGCAACAGCACGCTGCACCGCAACAGCACGCTGCACCGCAACAGCACGCTGCACCGCAACAGCATGCGGCACCGCAACAGCATGCGGCTCAGGGCGGCGGCCACGAGCATAAATAGGACTGGAATCGTCACTCAACCGGAAAGGCCCGCGGTCATCGCGGGCCTTTTTGCGTGATCAGGACGGGATTTCGATACCGGCGATCTCCACTTCGATGCCGCCATATTCCGGATGGTCGTTCTCCCGGATCTTGTAGGCGATGTCGATGACGCTCCCCCGTGCCAGCCCCAGAGCGGCGGCGCGTCCGGCCAGGTCCCAGCCAACGGCGCGGACGACGCCGGTCGATGTTGCCAGCACCGGCTCCTGCGCAAGCTCCAGGCGGAGGTGCCGCTCTTTCATCACCCGTGGCGCAGACACCAGCCGCACCCTGCGGGCCACAAAGATCGGCTCGGGGTTTCCATGGCCCAGCGGCTCCAGTTTGCGCAGCCAGCCGGCCAGCACCGGCGTGATGCGGTCCAGCGGCAGCTCGGCGTGAATGCGCAACAACCGCTCCGGCTCGCGGTCCGCGAGATGTTCTTCCGCATAAAGGCTCAGCCGGCGCTTCAACTCCGGCAGTACATCGGCGGGCAAGGCAAAGCCCACGGCAAACGCGTGTCCGCCGAAACGCGTAAACAGGTCGGCACAGCTCTCAATGGCGTTAAGCAGGTGGAAACCGTCGACCGAGCGGCCGGAGCCGTAGGCCACTCCGTCTTCCACGCTGACCACGATGGCCGGCCTGGCGGTGCGGTCCACCACGCGCGAGGCAAGTATGCCAATCACACCGCGGTGCCAGCCGTCGCCATCCACAAGCAGTAGTCTGCCTGCGGCAAACTCGGCATCCGCCGCCAGGCGCGTCTCAATAGCGCGCAGGGCCGTCGCTTCGGTGTCGCGGCGCTCGCGGTTCAGCCGCTCCAGCTTGGCAGCCAGTTCGTTTGCGCGGGCCAGGTCGCGCGTACAGAAAAGCTCAATCACCTCAGAGGCAACATCCATGCGGCCGGCGGCGTTGATGCGCGGCGCCAGGCGGAAGCCCACGTCGAAGCCTGTTATCCGCTTGGCTGCCGGATCCAGAGCGGCCACGGCAAACAAGGCGCGCAGACCGGCACCCACCGGCTTGCGCAATTCGCCCAGGCCCAGCGCGGCAATGGTGCGGTTTTCGCCGCGCAGCGGGACGGCATCGGCAATTGTTGCAATAGCCGCCATCTTAAGAAAACTGGGCAGTGTCTTTTCGCGGGTGCGCGCCTGGTCACGCCGCTCCAGCACGGCCTGGGCCAGCTT
>CAYRWE010000531.1:0-1752 GCA_964427655.1 uncultured Solibacteraceae bacterium
GAGGAACTGCTGGGCGGGCTGGTCTTTGCCAAGGTGCGTCCCGGCGAACAGGCCTTTGCCGGCCGCGTGGGCGATGCCGCAGCGACGCTTTTCCCCGGACTGCCGAAAAACAACGCGCTGATGAGAAACCCTCTGACTGCCGAGACGCTCGTAGACTGGCGGGATTGCATCCAGCAGCTCACGGAAGACTTTCTGGCCGGAAAGGCCGACGTGGACCCGCGCGAGTACCCGAAGACGTGTGAGCGGTGCGATTTGCAATCGCTTTGCCGCATCCAGGAGCATCAAGTGGAATTCGAAGACGAAAGCGAGAGCGAGAACGGAGAGGGCGCAGATGAGTAGCACCACAAGGCCGCTGCCTCCCGATCAGCCAGAGCGCCAGCGCGCGCTCGACGCCGAACGCTCCATCCTGGTCCAGGCCCCGGCCGGCTCGGGCAAGACCGACCTGCTGACCCGGCGCTTTCTCCGCCTGCTTGCCGAAGTCGAGGAGCCTGGCCAAGTGGTCGCCATCACCTTCACCAAGGCCGCTGCGGCCGAGATGCGGCACCGCATTCTGGCCGAACTCGAGAAGGCTGCGGCCAACGAGACTCTGGCACCGGCGGCAGATGCGTTTTCAATGGACGCCCTGGCCCAGCGCGCGCTGAACCACTCGCGCGCCCTGGGCTGGAACCTGCTTGATCTGCCCGCGCAACTGCGCATCTCCACCATCGATTCTTTCTGCCGCGATCTGGCCCAACAACTGCCGTTGCTCTCCGGCCTGGGCGGCGGATTGGATATCTTCGACCAGCCGGCCGAGCTCTATCGCCGCGCCGCGCGCCAAACGCTGAGAAAGATCGACCAGACCGGCTCGGTTCTCGGACAGGCCATCGAAGATCTGCTCCTGTGGCGCGACAACAACTGGCAGGAAATGGAAGGGCTGCTGGTGGAGATGCTCAGCAACCGCGACCGCTGGATGCACGAGTTTGTGCTCGAGCGCGAGCCCGATTGGGAGGCGCTGCGTGAGCGGCTGGAGCGGCCCTTTGCCAACGCGGTCCGTACTATGCTCGAGCGACTCGGGCTGCTTCTGGACCAGATTCCCGGAGTGCGCGAAGAAGCGCTTGCGCTGGCGCGGTTTGCTTGCGCCCAGACCGGCGGGCAGCGTCACCGGGAACTCGCCGAGCTGGCCGAGTTCCCCAGCGCGCCTCTTACGGGCAGCGAGGACGTCGAGGAAGCACGCCAGGCCCACGTGGCCCTCGCCAATCTGCTTCTCACCGATGGCGGCACCTTCCGCAAAGCCGTCGACAAGCGCCTGGGTTTCCCTGCTGACCGGAAGCGCGAAAAGGCACAGCTTCTCGAACTGATCGCCGCTCTCGACGCTGTTCCCGGCCTCGAATCCACTCTGAACGCCGTGCGTGGGCTGCCGCCCGCCTGCTATCCCGAGGACGACTGGCAGATTGTCCGCGCCTGTTTCACGCTATTGCGCCAAGCCGCCGGCGAGTTGAAGATCGTTTTTGCCGAAGCCGGCGCGGTGGATTACATCGAAGTGGCGCAGATCGCCCAGCAGGTTCTGACCGGCGCGGACGGCCTGCCCACCGACGCGGCGCTGGCCATCTCGGACCAGATCCGGCACCTGCTGGTGGACGAATTCCAGGACACCAGCCGCCGCCAGCACCGGTTGCTCTCCAGCCTGATCGCGGCGTGGCCGGAGCGCCCGGGCCGCACCTGCTTCGTGGTGGGCGACCCGATGCAGTCGATTTACTTCTTTCGCGACGCCGA
>CAYRWE010000532.1:0-1751 GCA_964427655.1 uncultured Solibacteraceae bacterium
AAACCCACAAGGCGGCGGCCTAAAGGCCGCATCGCTTTGTTTCACAAAGCGGACACCGGACAACTTGACTTGTTAACGACACTCCGGACCATATATTCTTGGCGCGGGGCAAAGCTGAGGCCCTAGTAACGCGCCTGCGTACCAAGCGCTCATCCCCGCCTAACACCGGACTGGCTTTTCGTTACAATAGCGCCATGAATCGAAGAAGGTTCCTCGGAGTCGCAGCCAGCGGCTTCGTCCTGGCGGACAAAGGCGCACTGGCCGCTCCGGCCTTTCCCATCATCGATACGCACATTCATCTCTTCGATCCAACTCGCCCTCAAGGCGTGCCCTGGCCTCGCAAGGACGACCCCGAGCTCAAGTTCATGTACATGCCTTCCCTGCCCTCGCGATACCGGCCTGTCGCGCAGCCGCTGGGCATCGTGGGCACGATCGCAATCGAGTGCAGCTCGTGGCTGGAGGATAACCAGTGGGTGCTGGATGTGGCCGCCAAGGAAGATATCCTGGTCGGGACCGTGGGGCACCTGGTGCCCGGCACGCCCGAGTTTCGGCCGGGCCTCGAACGCTTCCACAAGAACCCGCTCTTCCGCGGGATTCGCTACGGGCTGGGCAGACAGGGCGGCAAGGAGTTCGATAAGCCGGAATTCGTCGCCGATCTCAAAGCCCTGGCGGATGCCGACCTGGTTCTCGACAGCCACAATCCGAGCGTCGAACTGCTGGCCGACGTTGTGCGCGTGAGCGACCGGGTGCCAAACCTGCGCGTGATCATCGAGCACATACCGCAGATGGTGCCGCCTACCGAGGCCGCCGCGCGGAAATCCTACAACGCCAGCATGAAAGTGCTTCGCGACCGGCCGCAGGTGTACGTGAAAGTTTCCGAGGTGCTGCGCCGCGTGGATGGCAACATCCCCGTGGACACGGCGTTCTACCGCCCCAGGCTGGATGAGATCCTGGACGTGTTCGGAATCGACCGCGTGCTCTATGGGAGCGACTGGCCCTACGGCGATCAGTGGCTGCCGGTGTCGGCCGGATTCAAGATCGTCCACGAATACTTCACGGGCAAGGGAGAGGCGGCGGCCGAAAAGTACTTCTGGCGGAATTCGGTCCAGGCCTACAAGTGGGTCAAGCGCAACGCCAGCCAGCGGCAAGCCTGAAGGGTTGGGGCGCCCGCGCGGACGCCCCGACTTACCCCGGCGCTACTCTTCCTTGGCTACGTTCACCGTCACTTCGACGGTTACGTCCGCATGCAAGCGCACCGGCACCTTGAACTCGCCCAGTTGCTTGATGGGGTCCCCCAGTTGGATCTTGCGGCGATCGATGGTGAAGTTCTTGGCAGCCAGGGCCTCGGCGATGTCTTTGCTGGTCACCGAGCCGAATAGCTGATCGTTCTCCCCGGCCTTCTGCGCAATCGTCACGCTCACGCCTTCGAGCAGCTTGGAAAGGTCCTCGGCTTCGCTCTTCAGCTTGGCTTCGCGCCGCAGGTGCGCCTGGCGCTCCTGCTCCACGATCTTCTTGTTACTTTCCGTGGCGGCCACGGCCAGCCGCTTGGGCAGCAGGAAATTGCGGGCGTATCCCGCCGCGACCTTGACCATCTGGCCGCGGGTGCCCAGTTTTTCGATGTCTTCTCTCAGGATGACTTCCATGCGAGTTCCTCCGCCCTATATGCTGGCCGCGAACGGCAGCAGCGCGATATTGCGCGCCTTTTTGATGGCGTCCGTGAGACGGCGCTGGTGCGGCGCGCACACGCCCGA
>CAYRWE010000533.1:0-1742 GCA_964427655.1 uncultured Solibacteraceae bacterium
CCGCGCCCAACCCGCTGCTGACCACCATGCGGCACTTCCGCCACGAGTTCGAGGATCACATCCGGGCCAAGCGCTGCCGCGCGGGCGTGTGCGAAGATCTGGCGCTTTCGCCTTGCGAGAATAGCTGCCCGCTGCATATGAACGTGCCGCGCTTCCTGCAGCTTTACAAAGAGGACAGGCTGGAGGAAGCCTTCGAGGCGGTGGTGCTTGACAATCCCCTGCCGGCCTCCACGGGCCGCGTGTGCCAGCACCCCTGCGAGAACCGCTGCCGGCGCCGCTCGGTGGACGAATCCGTCAACATGCGCGAGGTGCACCGCTCGATCGCCGACGCCATCTACCAATCCGACCGCTTCGACGCGCTAGTGGAGAGAATCGCGGCGCGCAAGTTACCCGCCTCCGACCGCAAGGTGGCGGTAGTGGGCGCCGGACCGACGGGCCTGGCGGCGGCCTTCTACCTGGCCTTGCTGGGGCACGACGTGACGGTCTACGAATCCAACCCCGAGCCCGGAGGTATGCTGCGTTACGCTCTGCCCGAATACCGCCTGCCGCGCGATGTGGTGCGCCGCGAAGTGGAACTGATTCGGCGCATGGGCGTGAACTTCGTGTGCGGGGTGTCGGTGGGAACCGATATCGCGCTCAACGACCTGGATAACCAGTTCAACGCCGTGTTCCTGGCCATCGGCACGTGGAAGGAATCCTGGGTCTACCTGCCCGGAACGGAATTGAAGGGCGTGCTTCCGGCTCTCATCTTCCTGGAAGCGGTGTCCAAGGAGGAGCCGGTGCGGCTGGGCCGCCGCGTGGTGGTCATCGGCGGCGGCAACGCGGCCATCGATTCGGCGCGCACCGCGCTGCGCATGGGCTCGGAAGTGACCATCATCTACCGCCGCGAGCGCAAGGACATGCCGGCTATCCGGGAGGAGACCGACGCTTCCCAGGACGAAGGCGCCAAGTTCGTCTTCCTGGCCACGCCGCACCGCATCGTGGGCGACGAGAACGGTAACGTCAAGGCCATCGAGGTGGTCAAGACCAAGCTCGGCGAGTTCGATTCCTCGGGCCGCCGCCGGCCTATCCCCACCGATGAAATCCGGCGCTACGAATGCGACACCGTCATCCTGGCGGTGGGCGAATCGGTGGACATGGATTTCGTGCGCGCTTCGGGTCTGCGCATTAAGGAAAACGGCACGCTGGAGGTGGACCGCTACACCCTGGAAACCAGCCGCAGCAAGTTCTACGCCGGCGGCGACCTGATCTCGGGGGCCTCCAACGTCTCCAATGCCATGGGGTACGGCAAGAAGGCCGCCCGCACCATCGACGCCCGCCTGATGAACGGCGGCCGCTGGGAGGCCGTCAACCCGCACTTCGCCTATTCCAATGTCCCGCCGGAGCAGCCGTCCGAAACCCCGCGGCATACGCTGGGAGAACTGCCGGCGGCCGAACGCGCCGAGAGCTTCGTGGAAGCCATGATCGGGCTGCCGGCCGAAGAGGCGCTGGAGGAAGCCGGGCGCTGCCTGCGCTGCGACATCCGCGACCACCACTAAGGAGACATCGCTTGCCTGACAAACTCTCGATTCGTATCGACGGCGAATACGTCGCCGCGCACCAGGGCCAGACGATTCTGGAGGTGGCGCGCGCCAACTCGAAGTACATCCCCACGCTCTGCTGGCTGGAAAACATCACGCCGGTGGGCGCCTGCCGCCTGTGCATCGTGGAGGTTTCCGGCGTCAACCGGCTGCTGCCCGCCT
>CAYRWE010000534.1:0-1740 GCA_964427655.1 uncultured Solibacteraceae bacterium
ATCTTCTGCATGGGCGGGCTGGCCTCGATGACCGCCAGCGTGAGCCCGGCGTCGCCTTCGCGGGCCAGGCCGGTCAGCAGCAAAGGCAGCGTATGCTGGACGCCCGAGATTCCGCCCCAGATCTTGAAGAAATTCGTCCCCTGTTTCATCTCCGGCGGCGAAGGCGAATGGTCCGAGCCGACGTTGCTCACATTGCCGGCAAGGAGCTGGCGCCACAACGCCTGCCGATGCTCTTCCGAGCGGAGCGGCGGGGCGCATTTTGCCGTGGCGCCGATGCGCGCCATATCCTCCTGGGTAAGCGTCAGGTAGTGCGGACAGGTCTCGCCGGTCACATTGACGCCGCGCCGGCGCGCTTCGGCGACCAATTCGATTCCCGCGCCGCAACTGATATGCACCACCTGCAGCGCGCAGCCGGTTTCCCCGGCGATATCCACCGCGCGCCGAATCGCCTCGAGCTCCGCTTCCACCGGCCTTGACTCCAGGAAGTCCCGAACCGTCGTGCGGCCCTGGCTGAGCCGTTCCTCGGAAAGCCGCCGCGTCAGGTTTTCGCACTCGGCATGGACGGCAACCGGCAGCCCGAGGCGCGCCGCCCGTTTCATCCCTTCCCGCAGGGTGCGGTCATCAATGCCGCAAAAGTCCTCGATGCCGCTGGAGCACATAAAGGCCTTGAACCCGATCACACCGCACTCGGCCAGCGCCTCCAGATGATCGAGATTGTGCGGCACCAGCCCGCCCCAGAAGGCGAAATCGGTGAGCGATTGTCTCCGGGCCGCGGCCAGCTTCAGGTTGAAACTCTCCGCGTCCACGGTCGGCGGATGGGCGTTGAGGGGCATGTCGAAGAAGAGAGTGCCGCCGCCCGCGGCCAACGCGCACGAGCCCGTTTCGAATCCCTCCCAATCCGCGCGCCCGGGCTCGTTGAAATGCAGGTGCGCGTCAATCACGCCGGGGAACAGATGGAGCCCGCGCGCATCGATCTCCTCCCGGCCCGCGAGTTCGGGTTCTACCGCCCGAATCCCTCCTTCCGCGATTCCTACGTCGGCCCGCCTCACCCCATCCGGCGTTACCACCGTGCCCCCGCGTAATACCAAATCCAGATCGCTCATGTTTTCCTCTCCTTGCTCAGCAGGTGGATGAACTCGCACATCACATCCAGCGCCACGCGAATATCCGCCGGCTTGACGGATTCGTCCGGATGGTGGCTGAGCCCGTCCTTGCAGCGAATGAAAAGCATCGCCACGGGCGTCAGCGCGGCCATCATCACCGCGTCATGCCCCGCGCCACTGGGCAGATCGGCCGCCTCAGGCTGATAACGTTTGACGGCGCGCGTCAGCAGGCTGGAGAGCCGCCTGGAGCACGGCACCGCTGGTTCCTGCTGCACCGATTCCACGGTCACGGCCAGGCGCCGGGCCTTGGCGATTGACCGCGCCAGGCTTCGCACGCGCGCTTCGGCCCGGCGTCGCGCCGCGTCGCCCTGGTGTCGCACATCCACCGAAAGATTTGCCGCCCCCGGGATGACATTGCTGGTATTGGGCGCCGGCTGGAGATAACCCACCGTCGCCACCAGCCCGGCAGTCCGGCGGCCCAGATTCTCTACCGCCAGGACCAATTCCGCCGCTCCGCACAAAGCATCGCGCCGCAATGCCATGGGACAGGCGCCGGCATGACCCGCCTTGCCGGAAAAGCAAATCCGCAGCCGGCTCTGCCCCGCAATCGCCGTCACCACCCCGACGGCCAGCTTTC
>CAYRWE010000535.1:0-1727 GCA_964427655.1 uncultured Solibacteraceae bacterium
TTCAGATACTCCTCGCCGTGGTTGATGGTGCCGTGCGTCAGGGTGCGAACGGAATCGAGCGAGGAAGCCGGACCGGAATCGCGCACCCGCAATCCGCCGTAGAAGTTGCGCACCAGCACGCGGGAATCGCGCGTGGCATCATGCGTTTCCATTCCAAGGTAAATGGCCATGCCGACGATCACCAGTGCGGCGCCCTCGGAGACCAGCCGACGCCAGCCGTGGAACCATTCGCCGATCGAAGGATCGAGGCGCAGCGCCACCCACACCAGCGCGGCGCAGAGCACCAGGCCGATCTGGAACTCGTAGAAGGCGTTAAACAGGAGCGGCGCCACCAGGCCCACGAAGAGGCCTCCCGCGGCGCCTCCGGCCGAGACCATCACATAGAAATGCGTGAGATAGCGCGGGTGCGGCTTCATGCGGACCAGTTCGCCATGGCATACCATGCAGCACGTGAACAGGCCCAGCGAATACAACGGAACCAGCACCTTGATGGAAACCACCCCGTTGGCATCCTGGGCCACCGCATAGGCCATGCTGCCCAGCCCCACCGCCAGAAGCTGCAGGTAGGGATTGCGCCGGTACCAGCCGCTGCCTTCGAAACACAGGATAAAGGTGAGCAGGTAAATGCTCAGCGGCAGCACCCACAGAAATGGTATGGCCGCCACGTTCTGCGACATGTGGTTGGTGATGGCCAGCAGCAGCACCGAAGCGCAGGCCGGCAGAGCCAGCCACATGGCATACTGTCGCATTCCGGGAGGCGTAACTTCGGCATCTTCCGGGCCGGCCGCGGGTTCCGGAGCCAGCGCCAGCGCGTTGCCGGTGCGCAGCGCCACCACGCCGCACAGCACGATAAACAGGCCATAGGCCCCCGACCACATCCAGGCCTGCTGGTGGGTGGTGAAGACCGGCTCGAACAGCACCGGATAGCTCAACAGCGCGAACATGGAGCCGGCGTTGGAGAGCGCGTAGAGCCGGTACGGCATGGCGCCTTTAAAGCGCCGCGCGTACCAGGCCTGCAACAGAGGGCCGGTGGTGGAGAGCAGGAAATACGGCAGGCCCACGGTGACCGCCAGCAGCCCCAGAATCTTGAACAGCGGATCTTCCGGCCCGGACGGTTTCCACCAGGCGCTGGGATAGACCGGCAGCGCCAGCGCGCTCACCACCAGCAGCGTGCCGTGCACCATCATCTGCGCGCGCGGTTTCAGATACCGCACCAGCGCATGGGCGTACAGGTATCCCAGCAGCAGCGCCATCTGGAAGAAGAGCATGCAGGTAGTCCACACAGCCGCCGTGCCGCCGAACCAGGGCGTTATGATCTTGGCGATGATGGGCTCCACCTGGAACAGCAGGAAGGCGCTGATAACAATTGTAAAAGCGTAAAGAAGCATGTTGTCCTTCGGGGGAAGCCGCGCCTCTATTCGTAAGCCGCGATTCCCGTGACCTTCTCCCCGATCACCAGGGCGTGGATGTGGTCCGTGCCTTCATACGTCTTGACGGTTTCGAGGTTCGCCAGGTGGCGCATGACCGGGTATTCGTCCGTGATTCCGTTGGCGCCCAAGATATCGCGGCTCAGCCGCGCGCACTCGAGAGCCATCCAGACGTTGTTGCGCTTGAGCATGGAGATCTGCGCCGGCTCGAGCTTGCCCGCGTCCTTGAGCCGCCCGGCCTGCACGGCCAGCAATTGCGCCTTGGTGATTTCGGTGATCATCCAGGCCAGTTTTTCCTGC
>CAYRWE010000536.1:0-1727 GCA_964427655.1 uncultured Solibacteraceae bacterium
CAGCCGGCCAGCCCGGGCATCTTCACTTCGCCCGTGCCGGCCGACAACGTGGTGCGCGCGGCCGCGGTCCGGCCGGACGGCACCTATGTCACCACCTCCAACCCGGCGCGCATCGGCGAAGTCATCCGCATCTATGCCACCGGCCTGGGGGCCACCACGCCGTCTATCTCGACTGGCGGTGTTCCGCCGCTGGGCTCGGACCCGGTGGCCCAAGGCCAGGTCATCGTTGGATACGGCAATTCCTCGGGCGGCGGCGGCGGCGTAACCGCCATCTCGGCTGTCGCGCTGGAGGGTACTACCGGCGTCTTCGAGATACAGTTCCAGATACCGGCGGATGCGGCTACCGGGAACAACGTGGCGCTCTCGATGGGCGTCGTGCCGGCGGGCAGCAACACCCTGTACGGCAGCAATACGACCAAATTACCCATCCAGTAGAATCAAAAGGGGCTGGGGGGAAATCCCTCAGCCCCTCCCCTTATTTTCGCCTTCCATTCGCCTTAGTACCCAACATGTTGTGTGTTGCCCGATCACTGTAGAACGTGTTGGGGCTCCTAGAACAGAAATAACTCCGTACGAATCAATAGCTTCCCCAAAAAAACGCTTGCATAACCCGAACTCTATATGCCACTATGTGTTGTGGGTGGATATGATCTGGATTATTTCTGATCCAGATAGGGTATCAAAGTGGGAAGCACTCAAGAGCTTTTGACGGTCGAACCTCCGCGCGGCATGTTTAACGGCCGCCTGGACGACAAAGGCCGCATGAAACTCGCGTCCGCGCTCGTGCAGTACTTTTCCGCCCTTCCCGAGAAGAGACTCTTCGTGACCAGTCGTGACCGTCGCACAGCGCAAATATACCCCATTTCGGTCTGGCGGTCCAACGAGCAGTTCTTCCAGAATTACCGCGGAGATTCCAAGGCGGCCCGCAAAGTCGCCTTCAACGCCGCCGACCTGGGGTCGGAGACTGAAGTGGATGCCCAGGGGCGCCTGCTATTCTCCCCCGACCTGCGGCGCGAGCTGGGCCTGGAAAATCAGACGCTGCACCTTTATAAGCGCCGCAACCATATCGAGGTCCTCACCGAGAAGCAGTACGAGGAGCTCAAGCACGAATCGACCGACACCACGCCGGACGAGGTGGACAAGCTGGAAACCGAGGGCATGGATTAACGATGTATGCACATTCCAGTCATGCCCGCGGAAGCGCTCGAACTGCTGGCGCCTCGTCCCGATGGGATGTACATCGATGCCACCACGGGCTTGGGCGGCCACGCCGCGGAAATCGCGCGCCGGCTCACCAGCGGCCTGCTGCTGGCCAACGACCGGGATGCGCAGTCGCTCGAGATGGCGCGCGGCAGCCTGGCCGAATGGACCGAGCGCGTGCGCTTCCACCAGGGCCCGTTCAGCCAGTTGGCCTCAGCGGCGCGAAGCTCGGGGTTTGGGGAAGTGGATGGTCTACTGGCCGATCTGGGTGTGAGCCGCTACCAGCTCACGGCGCCGGAAAGAGGTTTTTCGCTGGCTATGGATGGGCCGCTCGACATGCGCATGGATCAAAGCCAGGGCATGACGGCGGCCGAATTGGTCAACCATACCGCCGAAAAGGCACTCGCCGATCTGATCTTTCAGTACGGCGAAGAAAGGAGGGCGCGGAAAGTAGCCAGAGCAATCGTTCGGGCACGGCCCATACGGAGCACACTACATCTGGCCGATGTGGTGGAGCGGGCCGTGCC
>CAYRWE010000537.1:0-1725 GCA_964427655.1 uncultured Solibacteraceae bacterium
CAATGTCCTCACCCGTGAGCGGCGTGATGCCTTTATAAACTTTGGCGGCGCTGCCGGCGTCGCCGTGGAAGCGGACCAGGCTGAAATCGGTTTCGACCAAGCCGGGATCGACGCTGGTGACGCGGACGGGCGTGCCGAGCAGATCTTCGCGCAAGCCATCGTTGATGGCGCGCGCGGCAGCCTTGGTGCCGCAATAGACGGCACCGTTGGGATAGACGATTTCGCCCGCCATGGAGCCGAGATTGATGACGTGTCCATGGCCGCGCACCACCATTCCGGGGACTACGGCGCGAGCCACGTAAAGCATCCCCTTGATGTTGGTATCGATCATCTCTTCCCAGTCTTCAATTTTGCCGGTGTAGAGCTTTTCCATGCCGCGGCTGAGGCCTGCATTGTTTACAAGGACTTCGATTTCGGCCCACTCAGGCGGAAGATCGTCGATGGCGCGCTGCACGGCGTGGCGGTTACGCACATCGAGGTCAATGGAGTGGACGGCCTGAGCGCCGCGGGCCAGAGCCTTCGACGCAACCTCAGCGAGCTTGCCGGCACGGCGTGCGGCGAGCAGTAAACGCGCGCCCTCTGCGGCAAAAGCCATTGCGGTAGCCGCGCCAATGCCGGCGCTGGCCCCGGTGATGAAGACGATTTTCCCTTTGAGTTTCATTGGTCACACATCCTACGAGCGCGTTTGGCTATCCTGCTGTGACATGCGGTACAAGCCCCCGGCCCAGTCCGCGTGGCCGAAGCCAGCGGCCTTGGCGCGAGAGAAGACGCCGGCGAGCGAATCGGCGAGACTGAGGCGCGTGCCGCCTGCTGCCGCGGCCTCGCGCAGAAGGCGCAGGTCCTTCTCGCCCAGCTCGATTGTCGCGCCCGGATGCTGCGGCGGATGCAGCATGACGTTGGCGTAGGCCGCGTAAAGTGGCGACTGGAATAGCGCGCTGTTGATGGTGTCGAGAAAGACTCCGGGATCGATTCCCTGCCCCGATGCGTAGACGAAGGATTCAGAGAGGGAGTAGATCATGGCGCTGATGAGGAAGTTGCCGCCGAGCTTTACGGCGTGCGCCTGCCGCGGCTCCGTGCCAACAACTGAGATGCCGCGCGAGAAAGTTTCCAGGAGCGGACGCGCTTTGGCGACGGCGCGCTCCGCGCCGGCAGCGACGATCCACAAACGGCCCTCTTCAGCAAAGTTGGGACGGCCAAAGACCGGCGCGGCAACGAATTCGTGATCGCGGCGGGCGTGCTCTTGAGTAAGGCGCTCGCTTAACGCGACACTGATGGTGCTGCATGAGATGTGGAGCGCGCCTGGCGAAAGCGCGTCCATGAGCCCGTTGGCGCCAAAGAGCACTTCTTCATTGGCGGCGTCGTCAAAGAGCATGGTGATGACGGCGTCTGCGCCCAGTTCGGCCTCAGCGGGAGTGGCTGCCGCGATTGCGCCTTCACGAAGCAACGGTTCAGTGCGGCCTTCGGTGCGGTTCCAGACTGAAAGCTCGTGACCGGCGGCGAGCAGGTGGCGGGCGATCGGTGTGCCCATTTTGCCCAAGCCCAGAAAACCGATTCTCATGACCGTTGCCCCCTCGAGCAAATGCGTGGAGATGAATCCTCGACTTCGAAATTATTGAGAAATGCGCTTCGGAAGCGATGGTTTTGCGGGTCGAACCTAATTCGGCGTGCCTGTGGTTTCGGCGTCGGTAAATGTGCATTCCTGGCATTGGCAGACGCGGCGCAGGT
>CAYRWE010000538.1:0-1721 GCA_964427655.1 uncultured Solibacteraceae bacterium
GCGATACTGGGTCAGTTCGCGGATGAGGGGATCGATTTGCCGCAGGCTCAGAGGGACTTGCTGACTGCGCTTCAGATAGCGCTTCACGAAGCTGTACTCAGTCACGCCCAGTTCCAGCGCCGCGGCGCTGGCCTGGTCGCAAGCTGCACTGCCGTACTTCTTGGCAAGATCGAGCATGCCCATGATGCGGCGTACACCGGCCTCGGCCTGGCGATGATGGATCGCGTCGCAGACGGCGCCGATGTTGGCCCCGGCCTTGTGAGCCCGCGCCAGCAGTTGAACCGTGTGTTGCGGCGTACGCCTGGGGCGGTCTTCATCGCGGATGCGATGTCCACCACGCTTCTGCCCCAGATGTTCGCGCAACAGCTGGCCGGTGCGCGGATCGATCAGCCGCACATACATCGAGTCCCATTGCACGTTGACCTTCCGCCCGATCCAGCCCGGCGGCGCGCCGTAGTAGGCGGCTTCAACCTCGACGCAGCCATCCAGATGAACGGTGCGCTCGCCATACTGGTAGTAGCGGAACGGCTCCAGCGGCAGCGCCTGCAGGTGGGGCTTCTCTTCGGCGAACATCGCCGCTACCTGCCGCTTGGTCCGGCCGTGGATGCGCTTGTCGGCCCAGCACTCTTCCCAGTGGTCCAGATACGCCTGCGCCTCTTCAAGACTCTCGAACTTCTTGCCCTTTAGCGGCGTTTTTTGCGCATGGGCTACACCGGCCTCAACCTTACCCTTCCGATCCGGATCCCTCACTTTGCACGGCAGCGCCGTCACCCCGTAGTGCACCAGGACATCGCGATACAAGGGGTTCAGGCCCGGATCGTAGATGTCCGGAGACAACACGCCTTCACGCAGGTTGTCCAGAACCACGACCAGCGGCGCACCGCCCAGCCGGCGAAAAGCCTTCTCGTGCAGCTCGGCCCACACCCGCGCGCTGGATCGGAAGACCAGCAGCCGAACACACTTGCGACTACAGCCCAGCGTCTGAACGAACAGCCGCGTACGCCGGTATTTGCCGCTGTCGGGGTCGCGCACCATCGGCCCCGTGCCGTAATCAACCTGAGCCTCTTCACCCGGCCGTGTCTCGATGATCACTCGCGCTTCAGGCGATACCGCTCCCCGCAGCTTGCGCACGAAGCGCTTGACGCTCTGGTAGCCCCCCGTGAACCCGTGCGTATCGACTAGGTCCTGCCAGATCCCAGTCGCGTTCCGGCCCCGGGACAGCTCGAGTTCGATCATCTCGCGGTATGCTTCACTGACGCCCGAAGAGCGCTTCGCAACCGGCGCAGCAGTCGCTTTCCCCAGTAAATAGCCGGTGGTCACCAAAGTGGCCGCTTTTGATTCGTTGGCCGGTTTTGGCCCCCCGGAGCCCGTGATCACCTCTATGGCCGGTTTTGAACCGTCAGAGCCGGTGGTCACTAAAGTGGCCGCTTTTGAAAGGGACTTGGGGCCCCACGTCCCCGGCGAACGCACCACGATCCCCGCTGACCGAAGGTAAGCGCCCGCTGTCTCCCGACGAACCCCCGTCGCTTCCTCGATCCGGCGCAGCGGCCAGCCCAGACGACCCAGCGCTAATACCTGTTCCTGCTTCGCTTTTTCCAAGACATTGCCCATGCTGACAGAGGTTAACTTCCCCCTGCCGAAGCTAATGTCTCAGGCCCCTCAAAGTGGCCGGTTTTGAGGTGACCCTAAGTGGCCGCTTTTGACTGACCCCCGAGGATTGG
>CAYRWE010000539.1:0-1721 GCA_964427655.1 uncultured Solibacteraceae bacterium
GCCACCCTCGACCGCGTGGTCCTCATCTGTGGCCGCTACGAAGGCGTGGACGAACGCATCAACCAGCTCTACTGCGACATGGAGTTGTCCATCGGCGACTACGTCCTCAGCGGCGGCGAACTGGCCGCAGCCGTGGTGATCGATGCCGCGATGCGTCTTATCCCAGGCGTGCTCGGCAACCAGGCCAGCGGCGAGTTTGAGAGCTTTGGCATCGCCGACGCTGAAATCGACAGCCACATTGAAGGCGTGCCCCGCTCCCAGTACGGCTCCGGCGGCCTGCTCGATTACCCGCACTACACCCGCCCGGCCGAATTCGGCGGCATCCCCGCTCCGGAAGTCCTGCTCAACGGCGACCACTTGCAAATCCGCCTCTGGCGGCGCGAGCAGCAGTTGCGCAAAACCCTCGCCAACCGCCCCGACCTGCTCGAAAACGCCGCACTGAGCAAAGAAGACCGCAAGCTGTTAACTGTTATTCGCGATGAGCAAGTTCAGTGACACTTAAACTTCAGGCAGTTAGACCCAGACGAATCATCCTGGCTTAAGGCTCACAAAATTCTTTGTATGCGCGTCAAAAATCGCAACGGGATTTCAGGCCACGGCCCCCAGGGGTTAAAACCCACCGCTTCATAGGGCCACATTCGGCACGACTGAAGTCGTGCCCTGACACACCTCGCATTTTTGAATTAAGCTCTAGAAGGGCTTCACCGCCTCAGCCTGCTCAGCTCCCACTCGGCCGATCTCAACCGCGGCCACATAAAAATTCTCACCCCGCGTCGGACATCCCGCCAGCCGGCGCAGCATGGCCAACTGCCCCACATGCGTCAGCGCATCGGCCACCGGCCCTTGGAAGAGCTTTTCCTCCGGCGCGTGCAGCGGCTCGGCGGAAGCCAGCACCGCGTCCAACGCCGCCAGCGCCCTAAAGAACCGCGCCTTCTCCGCTTCCCATCCAAGCGGTTCGGAGTTGTGCCAGGCCGGCTTGCCCACCGCCATGCTCAGCGCCCAGTCAAACAGGTCGCCCATGTGGGCCAGGATCTGTTCCGGCCGCCGCCCCGCTCCGTCAAAGCCCGCAAACTCTGCCGGCGCGCCTTCCAAAGCGCGCGCAGCCCGGTAAGCCAGCGTGGCCAAAGTATGTCGTAGCAATTCACGTTTTTCGCTCATAATCGAAAACTATAGCGCAGCCTTGCCAGCCGGAAACAGAAACCGCAGCATGGGCCGCACCCGACGCGCCCAACTGCTCTCGTCGTGCGTGCCGCCATGCACCTTCTCAAAGTGCAGAGTCTCGCCCGGCCGCCAGCCGTTCGCCTTCAGCCTGCGATTCAATTGCTCGGCGTCGCGCAGGGCGCGCTGTCCTTCCTTGTCGCCCACGTCCAGCCACACCCGCGGCCGCTCCCACACCTGCGGGGCGCGCTCGTTCAGATAGCCCAAAATGCTCTTGTGGTTCCACCAGACGCTGGGCGACAGCACGGCCAGCTTGCCGAAAACCTCCGCATGCCGCAGCCCAAGAAACAGCGAGACCAGCCCACCCAGCGACGACCCACCCACCCCGGTCGCCTCGCGCTCCGGGCGTACCCGGTACTGGCTCGCAATCCACGGCATCAATTCCCGCGTCAGCATCAACCCGTACTCGTCGGCCTCGCCGCCGCCCATCTGCCAGTCGCGCTGAAAGGTATACTCGGCCAGCCGCCGGTCGCCGGTGTTGTAGATGCCCACAATCACCAGCG
>CAYRWE010000540.1:0-1714 GCA_964427655.1 uncultured Solibacteraceae bacterium
GAAAGCTGGCCGATCGGGATGTACACCACCGTGCGGCCCACGCGCGAGGCGATGGTCTTGAAAATGGAGCGCGGCGGCTTGGACGCCACGTAGACCACGTGATGGTGAATCGAATAGTCGAGCGCCGCCAGCAGCAGGCGCTCGGCCTTCGATTCGGCGAATTCGTAATCGGCGTCGCGCCAGACATCGTACATGCGCCGCGGCGGCAGGCTCATCAGAAAACCGCCGTACTCGGCGCGGCCGATCCCCGGTCCCACCAGGTTGTCGAAGGGGAAGGTGGAGTAAAAGGCCATGTCCGATTCGTTCTGGTTCTCGCCCAGCCATGTGGTGGCGTAGGGATAACGGTTGTCGCGGTCCTCGTCGAAGATCACCACAACCGAGCCCACTTCGCCGCGGATCTTCTGGAACTGGCGGACGTAGATGCGCCGCTCGTACCAGCGGCGAATGGTCTCGCGCATGTCGATGCCGTCCAGAATCGAAGTGGTGAACGGCTCCACGGAAACGTGCTCCTCCGAAAGAATGCTCTTGCCTTTCTTGCGCAGGAAGCGCCCGTAATCCTCTATCACCAGGTCCTCGGGCGGGTAGGAACAGATGCTGGTGCCGTTCAACTGGCTGGCCCACTCGCCGGGTAACTTCTCCTTGCGGCGCGGCTTCAATCCGAAGGGCCGCGGGCGCCGCTTGGTGCTGGGCAGGCGCCGGCGCAGGCGGATGCGCCGCGTGTCCAGCCAAACCTCGTCGCCCGCGATGCGCATCGTCATGACGTCGGATTCGGCCATCTGGGGCGGGTAGCGGCCGGCGGCTTCCCAAACCTCCCAGGCGTAGTTGTCGTCCGCCGCGCCGCGCGCCGCCACGGCCAATTCGAAAATGCCCGCCGAGAGCTGTCCGCCCGCCAGCGCCAGGTTGCGCGTGTAGCGCGCCAAAAGACGCCGCTGCCAGTGCGCCAGGCGCTCCCCGGTCGCCGCTTCGTAGGTCTTCTCGGCCTCGCGCAGGACGGCCAGTTGCGCATGGCGCCGGTCGATCAGCTTCCACTCCGCCGGGGACTGCCGAAAAGTCTCGTAGCGCCACTGGATCTGCGGGTACTCGGCGCAGATCTCGGCCAGACATTCGGGGTGCGCATTGAAAACCTGGACGTCCTCACGCTGCCTGCGCTCGAGCGGCTGCGCCTGGGGCTCTTCCATGGCGTCCAGAAGAGGGTCGAGCAGGTTGAGCGAGACCACCACCATGACGGTGTCCGACGGGTGGGCGCCCTGCAGCTTCCAGGCGATGCCCTGGGCGTGCCGCGCGATCTCCTCCGAGCGCGGCTGCGGATAGACGCGGTAGGCCTCCACGTAGCGGTCGAGGCCGATATGCCGGATCGCGTAGGGATCGGGATAGGCGTCGGCGAGGTGCGGCCGCTCGCCCGCGTCCGGGTCGGCGAAGACGATCTCGGCGCCAGTCTCGAGACCCGTGCGGATCGCCTCCGTGAAGGGGTCGGCCGGCTCGATGGGGATATACACGGCGCGATCCCCTTCGGAGGATTCGTCCGGGTAGAAGATCAGCGACATTTCGGGCAGCCGCTCGACGGCGCGCAGCCAGGCCGGCTCGAGTGTGACGGGCAACTCCACCGCGACCACCCGCGGGCGGTCGCGCAGAATCGCCTGGCGCACCTCGATGGCGAACTCCAGGCGGCCCGGAACCACAGGGAAATAGGTGAAGCGCCCGCGTTTCAGGCTGC
>CAYRWE010000541.1:0-1707 GCA_964427655.1 uncultured Solibacteraceae bacterium
TGGCGCAAGTCGCCCGGGGCCGTGCTGGGGCGAGTCGGCATCACCGTCGACTGGGTTCCGGTGCGCGAAGCGCTGATCCTCGACCTGCTGCGCGCCGCAAAGATCGCGGAGCCGGCCGGATTGCCATCGATCACGGTCGAGCCGATCTGGGAACAGCGGACCGGCGGGCCGGCGACACTGGGTTTTCGAGCCAGCCTGCATGGTGGCGGTGCGCGTGCCAGCCGGACTTTTTCCACAGCGTATTTCCGCAGTCTGGCGCAACAGGCCGCCAAACAGTTCCTGCAGGCCGGTGAATTGAGGGAGGGCGAGGAGTTCGACTATTACGTGCTGGCCTTCCCGCGTCAGCCGGCGGCAAAGGCGGCGCCGCTCTTTTCGGCAACGCCGAAGGAATCGTCCCTGCCGATCAAGCCGGCGAATTTGGAGCGACTGATGAGTGGCGCACTCCTGCTTGACACGGAGAACGCCCGCGACATCCCGGTCTTCTTCCATTGGCCTGTTCTTGAGGATGCCCTGGTCCTGACCCGGCAGGCCGGTTCGATGGAAACCGGCGGCGTGCTCATCGGGCACATATGTCAGGATCTGAGCGTTCCAGAGATCTTTCTGGAGATCACGGCGATGATCCCCGCGCGGGCGAGAGGGGAATTGACCAAACTCTCGTTCACGCCGGACACATGGGCGGATGTGCAGGCGGCCGTCGAGCGCCGACAGCGAGACGAAATCTGGCTCGGATGGTTCCACAGTCACAGCTTCTACCGGGAAGAGCAGGAAAGGCGGGAAAAGCAGGACAGCCACGATCCGTTGGTGCGGCGGATCGCCACGCCGTTCCTGAGCGACGACGATTGCAAGCTCCACCGGGTTTGCTTTCCCAGGGCCGTCAGTGTGGCGCTGCTGGTGACGGATTCACCTTACAGCGGTCTGTCGTGGACGACGTTCGGGTGGCGAAACGGCGAAGTGGCGCACAGGGCGTTCCACGTCCTGGGGCTGCCGCTGCCGGCTGGAATTCAACCTCAAGGAGAAGTCGATGAATCGAAACGAGAATGCGTTGCGAAATGAACTGGCGGTGAAGCTCGCGGCCATCGGCGACGATGCCCCCAGCATGGAGGAAAAGCTCGAACTGTTGCGCCTGGTGCGGCAATTGGCGCCGGAAGTCGCCGACACCATTTACGCCGAAGTCTTCAAGGCGATCGACCGGTATGGCACCGGCCTGATGCGCGCCAGCGGTCACATCGAGGAACTGCGCCAGAAACTCGATGCGATCGTCGGCAAGCTCTGGTACCTGGCGACATTCATGGGTCACGTGGGCGAGGCGGCCGAACGCCGCGTGTTCGTGAATATCGGCAGTACGCAGCGGGTGGTGGGCGTGCTCGACGAGGTGCCGATCGAGTCGCTGTCCAAAGGGTGCGAAGTGATGGTGAACAACGAGCAGTCGGCCGTGGTGGCCACCAGCGTGCGCGGTTTTCCGCGCAGCGGCGACATCGCGACAGTCGTGGAGAAGACGCCGCGCGGGTCGCTGATCCTTCGCAGTCACGAGGAGGAGGTTGAAGTTGAACTGGCGGCGACGCTGGAGAACGTCACGCTGGCGCCGGGTGATCGCGTGCGATGGAATCCTGCGGCCATGATCGCTTATGAGCGGATCGAGCAGGCGCAGAGCCGCCGGTTCCTGCTCGCCGAGACCCCCAATATCAGCCTCGAAGAAGTGGGCGGACA
>CAYRWE010000542.1:0-1697 GCA_964427655.1 uncultured Solibacteraceae bacterium
GAAGATGACCATCGATCACGGTGCCGTCCGAGCGGGCCACCACCGGGATCCGGAAACCGAACTCCCGGATGGCGGCGCACATGCGATCCACCGCTTCGTCGTTGCGTCTCGGATTCCGTACGTACGGGATTAGCCTCGTCACGGGCCAGGCTTCAACCGTCAGCATCATCAAGCTTCCATCTTGCGCCGCTCGGCGGCGATCTCGTCATAGGTTCGGCCGTCGCCCTCGAGGACCGGCTTGGTGCCCGGATAGAGCAGTTGCCACCGGCGCAGCGTCACGTCCGCATAGACCGGCGCCAATTCGATCGCCCGGACATGCCGCCCCGTCCGCTGTCCCGCGACAAGTGAGGTGCCGGAGCCGGCGAAGGGTTCGAAACAGATCGCGCCCGGATCGGCATAGGCCTCCATGACGAAGGCGACGAGGTTCACCGGGAACACCGCGGGGTGTTCGGTCTCGATGCCGCGCGCCTTGTGCCGGGTGACGCGGATGACGTTGTCGGGGATGCGGGTGTCCTGCACGCCCTGGCCGGCATGCGTCCATTCCCCGACCGTGCCGTCCTTCGCCCGCATGCCGCCGTGGCTGTCGTTGACGTGCCCGGCCCATTTGCAGGCGACGGTCTTGTTCGGCTTGCGCGGCGTCCGGCAGAAGTGGAAGACGAACTCGAAGCTCGGCGCCAGGCGGCCATTCCAGTCACCCGGCAGGCCCGGGCCCTGATCCCAGACATACCAGCCGAACCGCTTCCAGCCCTGGGCGCGCATCCAGGCGATCCAGTCCGACCAGTAAGGCTGCCACTCGCCGTCACGATGCACGAGGCCGAGGTTGACCAGGACCTGCCCGGTCTCCGCCATCGGAAGAGCGGCGAACACGCCCTGCATCAGCCGATCCCAATCGCCGATGCCGCCGCTGGCGTAGTCGCGCTGCTGGGCATAGGGCGGGCTGGTGAAACACAGCGCCGCGGCGTCGCCCGCCATGACGCGGGCAACATCGGCCGGGTTGGTGCTGTCGCCGCAGAGCAGGCGATGCTCGCCGAGCAGCCACATATCGCCCGACCGCACCACCGGGTCGGCGGCAAGCTCCGGCACTTCGTCAGCAGCGCCATCATCCTCGGCGGTGCCGCCATCGCTGGCCGGCTTCAGCAGGTCGGCAATCTCGGCACCGGTGAACCCGGTCAAGCCGAGGTCGAAGCCGGCCGACTGCAGGTCGCTCAATTCGAGCGCGAGAAGATCGTTGTCCCAGCCGGCGTTGATGGCGATGCGATTGTCGGCGAGGACCAGCGCGCGGCGCTGCGTCTCGGACAGGCCGGTCAGCACGATCGCCGGCACCTCGTCCATGCCGAGCTTGCGCGCGGCGAGCACGCGGCCGTGGCCGGCGATCAGCGTGCCGTCTTCCGCCACCAGCACCGGGTTGGTGAAGCCGAACTCACGGATCGAACCGGCGATCTCGGCGATCTGCGTCTCGGAGTGGGTCCTGGCGTTCCGCACATAGCCCGTCAGGCTATCGAGCGGACGGTATTCGACCGCCAGATCACGCAGCCTCGCGTCATCCGGCATCGTCACCCCCCCCTTCTTCATTTTGGCCACGGATAAAGAAAAGCCCATGCCGGTCGCAGGCGCGGCTCCGGCCCGTCGGAAAACCCCCTTCCCCCATGGGCGCGGTTGTGACAACCGCGATGGACTGCCCGAAGGTTGGCGGGGTC
>CAYRWE010000543.1:0-1696 GCA_964427655.1 uncultured Solibacteraceae bacterium
AAGTTGAGTGTTTTCAACACTGATGTCGGGTTCGACTCCCGCCGCCTCCACCATCCGATCATTGAATGTTTGAGGTCAAACGCAGACAAGACTGTTCGCCTGCTTGGCTCGCCTTTCGTCGGCACGGGCTTTTCGGCTCTCAACGTGGCGTGAATCATCGTAAGCGTCCTAAGTTTCCATCTGGATCGGCGGCAGGTTGGCGCTGAACGATGGGTTCATGGGCGATGAAGCTGGCGTAGGGTTGGGGAACGGCAAGCGGGTTTACAGAACGACTGCAGAGAAGCGGCGAATCGTGGAGTTGACCTTGCAGCCAGGGGCGAGCGTGGCGAAGGTTGCGCAGGCCGAAGCGGTGAACTCGCACCAGATCTTCGATTGGCGGCGAGCCTATCTGAAGGGCAAGCTGGAGCCTAGGCAACGGAAGTCGACCGCGCTATTGCCGGTGGTTCTTTCTCCCGCAGCAACAAGCGCTGAGGCTGTGGAAGCGACTGCCGCAGAGAAGCATTCCATCAAGACGATGGCGGCGACATCGGGCGGCTCCATTCATATCGAGTTATCGGGCCGCGCGAAGATTCGCGTGGAAAGCGGCTCCGATCCCGCCCTAGTGCGTTCCATCCTGGAGAGCTTGCGGCCGTGATCGATCTCCGCGCAGGCACGAAGATATGGATAGCCGCGGGCGTGACCGATATGCGGCGCGGCTTTTACGGGCTGAGCGCGCAGGTGCAGACGGTGCTCAACGAGCAGCCCTACTCCGGCCACGTCTTTGTCTTTCGCGGCCGGCGCGGCGACCATGTGAAGATGTTGTGGTTCGATGGCGATGGGCTTTGCCTGTTCTCGAAGCGGCTGGAGCGCGGACGCTTTGTATGGCCGAAGGCGGAGAGCGGAACGGTGGCGTTGAGCCGCGCTCAGCTGTCGATGCTGCTCGAAGGCATTGATTGGCGCCGGCCCGAGCGCACCTTCGCGCCGCCCATGGCCGTTTAGCCGAAGCATAATAATCACCTGTATTCATGCGACTTTTCGTGCATGTTATCCACAGCGCATCGTGCCATACTCAAGGCGTGACGGCGAACGTTCTCCCCGATCTCGATCGACTGGACAAGGGTGCTCTGAAGGCGCTGGCGATACAGTTGGAGAGCGAACTGCGGCAGCAACGCGAGACCGTGGCTCAGCAAGAAGCTGAACTCGCCACGCTCGAAGCCGAGTTCATTGCGCAACGGCAACAACTCGCCGAACAGGGCGACGAGTTGCGCACGCGCAGCGAACAGATCGAGCATCTGAAGCTGGTCATCGAGAAGCTGCGCCGCACGATCTTTGGCAAGAAGAGCGAGAAGATCACTGTTCAGTTGGAGCAGCTCGAACTCGAACTGGAAGAACTGGAGACCGCACAGGCCGCGGCGGAAACAGTCGCCGCTGCGGTTCGTCCCGAAGCCGCGCCAGCAGCGCGTCCGCGGCGCAAACCGCTACCCGAGCACCTTCGTCGCGAAGAGTTGACGCATGCTCCCGGTGCGACCAGCTGCCCGGATTGCGGTGGCTCTCTGAAGCAGTTCGGCGAAGACGTCAGCGAGCAGTTGGAGTACGTTCCCGAGAGCTTCAAGGTCATTCATCTCCGACCTGCTGCCCTGGAAACTGGCCGAGACACTTCAACCCGTCTCTCAGACCGCCTGAAATCCACTAAAGCGCCGGTGCTTGAAGTGTCCAC
>CAYRWE010000544.1:0-1350 GCA_964427655.1 uncultured Solibacteraceae bacterium
TCAGACTCCGCAATACAAGCTCGACTCGCTGGCCGCGCTGAAGAGTCTGCCCGTCACCGGCCCTCCCGCGGTCCAGCCCGCCAACGTCGCCGCCGCACCGGGCGCTGCTCCCGCCGCCGTGCCTGGCGCTGCCTCGACCGCCGCTCCCGGCGCTCCCGTTCCCACTCAGGTCCTGGGCAACCTGGCCTCTATCGCTCCCGGCGCTGAATTGGGCACCGTCAGCCACTTCGACGTCCAGCCCGTCATCGACATCTACGCCAACGTGAACGGAACCGATCTGGGCACGGTGACCAGCAAGATGGAAGCGATCATCGCCCGCCACAAAGCCGAGCTGCCGCGCGGTTCGCATTTCACGCTGCGAGGCCAAAGCGAGACGATGAAAAACTCTTACATCGGCCTGCTCGCCGGGCTGGCCTTTTCCATCCTGCTGGTCTATCTGCTGATCGTCGTCAACTTCCAGTCCTGGCTCGATCCCTTCATCATCATCGCGGCGCTGCCGGCAGCGCTGGCCGGCATCGTCTGGTTCCTCTTCCTCACCAACACGCGCCTCAGCGTGCCCGCGCTCACCGGCGCAATCATGTGCATGGGCGTGGCAACGGCTAACTCGATTCTTGTCGTCAGCTTTGCTCGCGAGCAGTTGGAAGTTCTGGTGGGCGACGCCCGCCGCGCCGCGCTCAATGCCGGCTTTGTCCGCCTGCGCCCGGTGCTGATGACCGCCCTGGCCATGATCATTGGCATGGTGCCCATGGCGCTTGGCCTGGGCGACGGCGGCGAACAGAATGCTCCTCTTGGCCGCGCCGTCATCGGCGGCTTGCTGCTGGCTACCGTGGCTACGCTGTTCTTTGTCCCCGCCTTCTTCTCCCTGGTGCACGGCCGCCTTGAAAGCCGCCGCAAGAGAGCCCAGGGAGCCGCCACGGCCGCAACTTTCGACGAGTTTGACCAGATTCCGGAGTAATTCTTTATGTCCAACGAACCCAATCCGAACCCGCCCGCCGCTCAGGAACACGAGTCCGCCCCCGAACAGGCTGCCATCTCATCGCGCCTGGCCATCCTGGGGATCGTCGTGGTCGTCGTGGTTACGGTTGCCCTCGCCGCCCTCGGTATCCTGCGCCGTACCCACGCCGATACCGTGCTGGCCCAGCGCACCAACGATCTGGCGGCGCCCACGGTTCTGGTCGCCACTCCGCCTCCCGGAGCGCCGGTCAGCAGTTTTGTTTTGCCCGGCAACGTGACCGCCTGGACCGATTCCCCCATCTACGCGCGCACCTCCGGCTACCTGACCCACTGGTACTTCGATATCGGCGCCCGGGTGAAGAAAGGCGCGCTGCTGGCCCAAATCGCCACCCCCGA
>CAYRWE010000544.1:1360-1684 GCA_964427655.1 uncultured Solibacteraceae bacterium
CCAGGCCGAGGCCGACCTGAATACCGCCAAGGCCAACGCCAACAATGCCCGCATCCAGGCCGACCGCTACTCCGGCCTCGTCAAGTCTGACGCCGTCTCCCATCAGGACACCGACACATTTGTCAATCAGGCCGCTTCCACCGCGGCGCAGGTTCACTCCGCTGAAGCCAACGTGCAGCGCCTGCGCGATCTGCAGTCCTTTGAGAAGGTCTACGCTCCCTTTGACGGCGTCATCACCGCACGCACCATCGACATAGGCCAGTTGATCGACCCCGGCGCCGGCAAGGAACTCTTCCATCTCCAGGCCATCCAGACTCTGCGCGT
>CAYRWE010000545.1:0-1677 GCA_964427655.1 uncultured Solibacteraceae bacterium
TCGGACCTCATCCTGAGGAGCCGCGAAAGCGGCGTCTCGAAGGATGGGCAACACGGGACTCGCGGCCATCCTTCGAGACGCGCGCAAGGGCGCGCTCCTCAGAGCCTGTGAATCTTTTGATTCAGGTTGCGCTGGGTGGCTGAGCGTGATTCGTTGTAGCAACGTTTTGGAGTTGCTGCGATGTGCGACGAGGAGCTTTTTAGCGATCTTCCGGTTCAGGCTGTGTCGCGGACGTTCGATCCGGGCCGTCCCCGACTCCGGGAACCGGTGCGCGATCGGATTGAGCTGCGGGCGGTGGACCTCGACGGACTGATTGGGGCGGAACATCCCGCGCGGGTGATCTGGGATTACGTCCGGGGGCTCGACCTGCGAGCTTTGGAGCAATCCGTGCAGGCGCGCGAACATACCCCGGGGCAGGCTCCGGTCAGCCCCCGATTGCTGCTGGCGCTGTGGCTTTATGCGACCAGCGAAGGCATCGGAAGCGCCCGAGCACTCGCGCGGCTGTGCGACAGCCACGACGCCTACCGCTGGCTGTGCGGCGGCGTGAGCGTGAACTATCACGGGCTTGCAGACTTCCGGACCGCGGATCCGGGCCTGCTGGATCGGCTGCTAACCGAGAACGTCGCGACATTGTCTGCGGCAGGCGTGATCAATCTCGACGAAATCGTGCAGGACGGGGTTCGGGTGCGGGCGTCGGCTGGCGCAGCCTCGTTCCGGCGCAGCAAGACGCTTCACAAGGAACTGAAGAAGGCGCAGCGCCGGGTCGCCCAGCTCAAGCAGGAGGTGAACGACGATCCGGACGCCAGCAACCGCCGCATCAAGGCGGCCGGCGAGCGGGCGGCGCGTGAGACCGAGGCGCGGGTCAAGGTGGCATTGGCCAAGCTTGCAGAGATCGAAGCCGAGCGGGAGCGCCGCGCCAAGACGAATAAGAAGCAGGTTGCCAAACAGAAGGAGCCTCGGGCCTCGACCACTGATCCGCAGGCCCGCATCATGAAGATGGCGGATGGCGGCTATCGGCCGGCCTACAACTGCCAGCTTGGCACCGTGGCGAAGGGCCAGATCGTGGTCGCCGTCGAAGCGACGGCGGTCGGCTCGGATCGCGGCCTGATGCCGTCGATGCTCACGCAGATCGAACGGCGCCATGGCCGCAAGCCCAGACGTTACCTCGTCGATGGCGGCTTCAATAAAAATGACGATACCGAATGGGCTGCCGGCATCGGCGTGAACGTGTACGGCCCGCCGATCCGTAGCAAACACAACACCGATCCCTATGCGCCGCGCCGCGACGATGGGCCCGGCGTGGCCGCCTGGCGTAGGCGCATGAAGAGCCCGCACGGCAAGGCCGTCTACAAGCGGCGCAGTATGGGCGAATGCATCAACGCCCGATTCCGCCAATGGAACCTCCGCCAGTTCGTCGTGCGCGGCCGCCTCAAGGTCCAGGCTGTGCTGAGCATGTTCGCTCTCGCCAACAACATCCTGCAAGGCAACCGTCTCATCCACGTCGCCGGATAACAGAAGCTTGTGGCCTCACGCCCAAGTAGGGCGGGAGGCTCAATCGACCGACTCCCTAAAAACCGGAAAAGCGTATAGCTTCACAGGCTCTGAGGAGGCCACGAAGTGGCCGTCTCGAAGGATGGGCGGCATTACCGATTTGTGATTCCAGGTACTAGATTGAGC
>CAYRWE010000546.1:0-1670 GCA_964427655.1 uncultured Solibacteraceae bacterium
GGCGTGTCGGTGACATCGAATTCGCGGCCCTGGAGCAGGGGAACGCCGATGGTGTGGAAGAAATCCGCGCCGATGAAGTTAGATGAGATGTCTGCATGCCTGCCGGAACTGTCGAGGAGAATCGTTCCGTCCAGATTGGCTCCGCCGCTTTTCAGCCATCCCGAGCCTGGACGCCACACCACCGGGGATAAAGATTTCACTCCCGGCACGACGCGCAGGCGATCCATGAGACGGTTGAAATACGACCAGCTCTGACCGCGGCCCGTGAGTCCTTGCGCTTCCAGATCGAAGATGAGGAGTTGGTCGGCCTGCATGCCGAGATCGACGTGTTCGTAATTGAGGAGCGTGCGGACGGTGAGCCCGGCGGCGACGAGGAGGATAAAGCACATGGCGATCTGGAAGGCGATGACGAGATTCCCAACACGCGTGTGATGGCGGTTCGGGCTTGCCGTCTGACTGGTGGACCTAAGGGCCTGATCGGGACTGATGTGCAGGGTCTGCGAAAAGGGCGTGAACGAAAATGCGATGGCGACGAGCGACGCAACGGCTAGGGTGAACCAGAGGACGTGGCGGTCAGGTACAAGGCCGGCATCGATGCGCGCCCAGCTAGCAAGCAGGCGCGTGGCGGCAGTGGCGAGCAGCCACCCGAAGCCCGCCCCGGCGACAACGATCGCGAAGCTGTCGAATGCGAGCTGGCGCAGGATGCGTACTGAGCTTGCGCCGGTGGCGATGCGAATGGCGAACTCGCGCTGGCGCGCCGCACAGCGGGCGAGGATGAGAAGGGCCACGTTGGAGCAAGCGATGAGCAGCACGAGGCCGACCAGCGCCATCATGAGCTCGACTGGCTCGCGGTAGGAGTGGGCGTAGTCGGCGATGCCGCGGATCGGCGTAAAGCCGAGGGAGGCAGGCCATTGTTTGAAATCGAGCTTGCCGAGGGGCGCGGTTGCGGCCTGCCAAAAGACGCCCTGGACGGCGCGCGACGCCTGCTCCGGAGAGACGCCGGGCGCGAGGCGGGCGACCATGGGAACCGCCCACCATTTTGGGAAAGCGTAGAGCAGGCCCTCATCGGCTGCATATCCCCAGGCGTTGAGTTCAGGGCGATTCTGAAGCGGGATCCAGAAGTCATCGGGGGCGCCGGCATTGACGCCGACGAAGCCGGGTGCGGTGACGCCGACAATAGTGAAGGGGAGCCCTCGAATATAGAGAGTTTGCCCCATGGCGGCGGGATTGCGCGAGAAAGCAGTGGTCCAGAATCCGTAACTGAGGACGACCTTGCCGGTGTGCTGTTGTTCGTCTGCGAGAGTGAACCCGACTCCGGCGGCCATAGGAACGCCGAGGCCGGTGAAGAAGTTTCCGCTGACTTCCTCGCCGGGGCGGGTGGTGGGAGTGTCGCCGTAGCGGACGGGAACCTGGCCGAGTGCGAGCGGGACATGGGCGATAAGGTCCGCGAAGACGCGCGACTGGTCGCGCAATGCCTGAAAGACGGGGAGGGAGAACGATGTGGGGCCGTTGCCGGTGCCGGCGGTGTTGGGCGGTTGTGTGCCGCCGTTGAGGAGCCTCACCGTGTAGAGCTGCTGGGCGTTACTGACGGGGAGCATCTTGAGGAGCAATGCATTCAGGACGCTGAAGACAGCGGTGTTGGCGCCTATGCCGAGGGCGAGGGTGAGGAC
>CAYRWE010000547.1:0-1659 GCA_964427655.1 uncultured Solibacteraceae bacterium
GAAACCGTTCTGCATGCGCCGTTCCTCAATCGTGGCCGGACTTGCCGAACGAGAACACCACCACGATGATGCCGAAAATTACGATCAGGGCCGCAATCGCGTACATCAGCCCGGCGGAGGCTTCCGTGGCCGCGTTCAGCGCGCGCACCAGCGGGCCGCGCTCGGAGTGGTTCACTTCGCCGTACATGAACAGGAAGAAATACGCCAGGCACCCGCCCGCGATGGCGATGTAGGCGAACTTCAGGAATTTGGGGATGTCTGTCCCTTCGCGCTCGGTGATCCAGCCGCCGGCGTAGTCCTTGATCTTGCCTTCTTTACTTTCCATCGCTCTTCCTCCGCCCCGGCGCGGGCAACTCCGCGTCCTCGAACACCTGGTACTTGAGATCCTCGCTGTCTTTCCCCAAGTACCCGTCTTTACACGACCGCACGAAGAAGAACACGGCCACGCCCAGTGAGAGGGTGAAGAACAGGTACGAGAAGAAGATGCTGGGCCACGTATAGTCGCTCATTTCTCGTAGTCCTTATCCGGCCGCCAGTCTTTGGCCCGGCCCAGCGTCTGGATGTAAGTCGCGAGCGCGGTGAACTCCTCCGGGTCGTTGGCGATCCACGGGAAAGGCGGCATGACGGAGCCGCGCACCAGGTCGCGCGGATTGCGGAAATGCGTGTGGTGCCATTGCGTATCGTACTTGCCGCCCACGCGCGAAAGGTCCGGCCCGGTGCGCTTGGTGCCGAACAGATGGGGGCTATCGTAAACGAACTCGTCGGGCGTCGAGACCGGCGAATCCACGCCGCGCCAGCCGCTTCGCTTGGTATCGGCCACCAGCGTGCGCGTCTGCTGCGTGTGGCAATACCAGCAGCCCTCGCGCACGTAAATGGCGCGCCCTTTCAGCTCGAGCGCCGTGTAAGGGCGAAGCTTGCCGGTGGGCCCCTTCGCGGGGTCGTGATTCTCGAACGGGCGGCCCCAGCTCTTATCGACCAATGGCGGAACCACGGTGGTCAGCAGCCCCCCGATGAAGAACAGCACCAGGGCGGCGGCGGCCGCGAAACTTGCGCTCCTGTCGGCTTTGCTCAACATGATCGTGCTCCTCTATGCCACCGCGGCGGCGCTCTCGCGCGGCGCGCGCGCCCCGATCACCGTCGCCATGATGTTGTACGCGAACGAGACGATTCCGCAGAAGATCAAGGTGCCGGAGAAGAACCGCACCAGCCACACCGGCTTCAGCGCCACCACCGTATCGATGAACGGAATCGACGGGTTGTTCCACTGCCAGCCCTGCCAGAAGCCGCCCAGCCACAGGGTCACGAAAAATCCCAGCCCGCCGATCATCATCAGCCAGAAGCTCCAGTTGGCCAGCGCCTCGCTATGCAACTCGGTATTCCACATGCGCGGCACCGCGTAGTAAACTCCCGCGATGGCGAAGAACGAGAAGGCCCCCAGCACCGCCATGTGGGCATGGCCGGGAATCCAATCGGTCTTCGAGACGATGGCGTTCACGCTGCGCAGGCTGTGCATGGGTCCCTGGAAGCAGGTCAGCAGATAGAACACCACGCCGGACATCAGAAATTTCAGCGGCACGTTTTCGCGCAACTGGTGCCACTGGCCCTTCATGGTGGCGAAGAAGTTGTAGACCACCGTCCACACCGGGATCAGCAGCATCA
>CAYRWE010000548.1:0-1657 GCA_964427655.1 uncultured Solibacteraceae bacterium
CCGCTGCCCGCTTTGAGCAGGCGCGCGGCAACGATGAGCGGGCCACTGACTTTTGGCGGGCTGCGCTGGCCGCCATGCCTCCCGGAGCGTCGGCCCAGGACCTGAATAAAGCAGGCGTCTATCCCCAGCAGGCGACAGGCGTCCGTCGCGCTTTGAAGTCCGGCGATTTGAAGCAACTGCTCGATCCGTCGAATGCGACGGCACCCTCCACGCCGCGACAGTCCCAGCTGCCCACCTATCACTCCAGCCCATATGGCGCGGTTGCTCCCGGCACGCCGTCGCAGCCGCTTCCCGTTCCTCAGCAGAGCCAGCCGCAAACCCCTTGGACGCCGGGGCCCTCCGCGAATCTTCTCCCTCTGCCCGGATCCGGTCCGGCTTCCCGCTCAGCGTCCGGCACACAGGCATCGGCCGCAAACAGCGCGCCAGTCTATATTCCGCGCCCCGCAAACCCGGGAGCGCAAGCTCAAGCTTCATTCGTTGAGCAGAGCGCCACGCAGGCTGCCGACATCAAGCCGGCCACCAGCAAGCCCAAGGCCGGCAAGGGGTCGAAAAGCAGTAATTCTTCCGCTGCAAGCACTTACTCGGGGCAGGTGCAGTTGCCGCCCTCCGAGGAGAGCGTCGAATCAACCGAACCCGCGTCTGCGGGCGCACAAGGGCAGAACCAGGGGCAGAGTTCTCCTCCCGGCGCGCACACGTGGCAGGTTCAAACCGGCATCGTCGGGCACGATTCCAATCCCGGCGCCGGCTTGAGAATCACTTCGCAGCCGATGGATTCCGTGGCCGCTCGCGCGCAGGTTTTATTTGCCGAGCAGACTGACAGCCAGCTTACGCAGGGTTCCGCCACCGCCATTCGCGCCTTGCCCGCGGCCTCGGCCAGTTCTTCGGTCGCGCAAAACGCTGCGCCTCAAGGTGTGACGCAGTACAGGACAGCGCAGTACACCCCCTCAGCCCAGGATGCGGCCACCGGCGCCTACTCCGCGCCTCGCCAGCAGACCACGCCGCAACTGGCTCCCGCCCCACAGCCGCCGCAGCCTGCCCCGCAGATGGCGCCGCCCAAGGCCAAGACCAGGACGAGTAAGAAAGCCCGGAAGACAGCGGCCGAACAGCCCGCGCCTACGCTTTCCAATGCCCCAACTACGCCTTATCCGGATCAGACACAGGTGACCGATGCGCCGGCGGCCACGCAGTCGACTACTGGCGCCGGCCTCAGCGACCAGGAACTGGAGCAGCGCAACCTGCCGCCCCTGCGCGGGCCCTGGGTGCGGATTCAGCGCGAGCAGCGGACCACCAGCCCCCGCGACGAAGCAGAGATGCAGTTGCGCTCCATTGAGAGCGGGTACAGCGGCTGGATTGGCGGCTCCGGGCTCATCAACTATCGCTCCGGCGATCTGGGATACGACCATCTCTCTGCGCTCGAGGCGCCGTTTGAGGCTTCGTTCCCGCTGGGCTTCAAGACGCGTTTCACCGTGGTGGCCAAGCCCGTCTTTCTCGACTCCGGGCAAGCCGACGGCACCAGTGTGATTCAGGTCACCACGCTGGGCCAGACCAAACTGTCTCCGATTCCGAACCCCCTCGGCACCCTGATGGCCACTGACGCCACACCGCCCCCGCAACAGAATGCAGCCGGGCTCGGTGGCGAGCTGCAGTTGAGCTTCCC
>CAYRWE010000549.1:0-1656 GCA_964427655.1 uncultured Solibacteraceae bacterium
GGCCATCGCTTGCGGCACGATGAGCGGCGGCTGGCGCATCATCCACACCATGGGAGGCCGCCTGACCAAGCTCAAGCCGCGCGGCGGGTTCTGCGCGGAGACGGCGGGCTCGATCGCCATTCTGCTGCCGACGTATCTCAAAATCCCCGTTTCCACCACGCACGTCATCACCGGGGCCATCGCCGGGGTGGGCTCCATCCAACGCTTCAAAGCGGTGCGCTGGGGACTCGCCACCAGCATCGTGTGGGCCTGGATCCTCACGCTGCCGATGTCGGCGGCGGTCGGAGCGCTCAGCTTCACTGTGATTCATCTCGTGACCGGCAAGATATAGCCCGCTATCCTGGGCTCTGAGTGCGTCTCGCGCCAGCCGGGCGAGCCGCCTTTCTTCGTCTCTTCGGGAAAGGGCAATCATGCGCGATCTCATCGGCCGGCTCTCCACCCTGCGGCACTTCGATCTGGCGCAGAGCTGGCGCTCCGGGATGCCGCATTACCCGTCGCATCCACCTTACATGCGCAGCCTCACGAAACTGCATGGCGATTTTCATCTGGACAACGGAGCGTCCTCGGCCTCCGACGCCATCTCGCTCGGAACGCACACGGGCACGCACATCGACGCGCTTTGCCACTACTCGCTGAATGGGCATCTGCACGGCGGCGGCGAAGTCTCCGATTTGCAGGATTGGACCGGCGGCATCGCCCGGCACGGCGCCGAGACCATGCCGCTTTTCCTGCGCCGCGGCGTTTTGCTGGACGTCGCGCGAGTGCTGGGCAACAGCCCGCTCGCGCCCGACACGGCCATCGGCGCGGCGCTGCTCGAACGCGCCGAAGCGGCGGCGGGCACGCGCCTGGAGCGCGGCGACATCGCCTTGATCCGCACCGCCTGGGGCCAATACTGGGGAGAGCCGCGCCGCTTCGTGAACGGACTTCGCATGCCCGGCGTCACGCTGGATGGCGCACGCTGGCTGAGCGAGCGCGGCGTGGCAGCCGCGGGCAGCGATACCCTCTCCTTCGAGCGCCTGCCGTCCCCCCGCATGGAAGTCCACGTCCATCTGCTGGTGGAAGCCGGCATCCACATCCTGGAGTGCCTGGCATTGGAAGAGCTCTCCGCGGCGCGCGTTTCGGAGTTTCTGTTCGTGGCCGCGCCGCTCAAGCTGGAGGGCGCCACCGCTTCGCCGCTGCGGCCCTACGCTCTCGCGGAAACGGAGCCGCGACCGTGAAGGAGTGCCCATGGGCCTGTGGGCGCGCGAAATCGCATGAAAAGCCAGCTTGTGGAGTGAACATCGACTGCCCCCTGTGGCGCACGCTTTAGCGTGCTGTGGTGGCATTCATGCCACCCTGCCGGACGCCGGGATAAATCCCGCCGCAGCACGCTCTCCAGAAACCCACCCGCAACCTGCCGATCATCCGGAACCGACTCCCTCACGGTCGCGGCTCGGAATCGGACCGCGCTTTGTCGCGGTTCGGGAACGGGACGGCGCGCGAGCGCGGTTCAGAATGGCGATGGCGATCGGCCATGGCTCCGCTTCCAGGCAGAGTCGCAACTGGGACATATTCTGTTTCCGAGCCGCGACCGTGAGGGAGTCGGTTCCGGGGATGCCCGTCTCCCAATCACCATTCGCAACCTGACTGTCCCCGTTGAACCGCCGGCGAGTGGGT
>CAYRWE010000550.1:0-1648 GCA_964427655.1 uncultured Solibacteraceae bacterium
CGTCGTCGAGGCCCAGGTGGTCGATGTGCCGCATCTGCGGATGAGCCAGCCGGTAACGGCGCGCGGCGAAATGCGCGACCTGATCCCGGTCTTTGGCACCCTGGCCTGGAAGCTCACCCGGGAACTGGACCCCAGCTTCAGCGTGGCTCAGGAGACCTTTGTCGCCGCCGGAGCGGGCCTCCGCCTGGCCGCCTTTGAGCAGTACATTCGCGGCATCACAGAGCCGGATCAGGGAGAGCGGCTGCGCCATCTCAACCAGGCAGTTCAGCTCAGCCCGGATTTCTCGCAGGCCTGGATGGAGCTTGGCCGCGTAGATTATGAAGGCCAGAAATACGAAGATGCGGCAGCAGCCTTTGCCAAGGTGGGCGGCGGTGATCCCGATGCGCTGGTGGCCGGCTTCTACCGTGGGCTGAGCCTCATGTTTTCCGGCGACTATGCCAAGGCCGAGGAGGCCTTCGGCGGCGTGGCGCGCGTTTTGCCGCTGGCCGAGGTTTTGAACAACCAGGGAGTATCCCTTAGCCGCCAGGGCAAAGACGGAATTCCGTTCTATCGCGAGGCCGTAGCCGCCGATCCCAACGCGGCAGACTACCACTTTAACCTTGCCGTGAGCCTGAAGCGGCGCGGAGAGTCTGCCGATGCCGTTGCCGAACTGGCGCAATGCCTGCGCCTGCGGTCCAACGACACCGAGGCCCAGGATCTGAACAAGGCCTGGAAAGGGGTGGCTCCGGCACCCATGCCAGGACAGGAAGCCGCGCCCAAGGCCGATCCGCTGGAGCGCATTGCGCGCAGATTCGACGCCCAGGCCTTCCGCCAGGCGGCGCAGATGATGGACCAGATGGAAGCCTCGCGGCTGGCCGCGCTCACACCGCGCGACCGGGCGCAAAAGCTCTGCGGCCAGGCAAAGGACTACCTTGATCGCGGTCTTCTGCTTGAGGCTGAGCGTCTCTATCAATCGGCCATCGCAGCGGATAGCAAGCTATCGGAGGCCCACGCCGGCCTTGCCGAAGTGCGCGAGCGCACCGGCGATACCCAAAGCGCCCGAAATGAGGCCCACATCTCGATTGACCTGACCCCATCGGCCGATGCCTACCTGGTGCTGGGCAGACTCGATCTGGCAGCGGGCCGCGCGGACGAAGCCGGAAAAGACGCCGGCGAGGCCCAGCGACTGGAACCGCAGAGCCGTGCTGCCCAGGAGCTTCGGCGTCAGATCGAGGCGAAACAAGGGCAGAAGCAGTAGGGCCGGAAAATGGCCCTGGAGGAGCAAGCCATGGTTAAGCGCATGCAGAAGCCAGCCGGTCGGTTTTCAATGGGTCTTGCTTTGGCGGCAGGCCTCGTGTCCCTCGGTTTTGCCGCTCCGCCTCCCGCGCAGCAGCCGCTGGTTGAAAAGCTCATCCTTTCTGACACCATTCAGCCCATCACGGCTGGAGCGCTCGACCGGGCCATCGTCCGCGCTGGCCGCGACGGCGCACAGGCTCTGCTGGTTGAGCTCGACACGCCCGGGGGACTTCTTGACTCTACCCGCACCATGGCCGGCGCGATCCTCAGCTCGCGGGTGCCGGTCATCATTTATGTCTCGCCGGAGGGCGCTCGTGCCGGTTCGGCCGGCTTCTTCCTTCTGGAGTCGGCTGACATCGCCGCGATGGCTCCC
>CAYRWE010000551.1:0-1632 GCA_964427655.1 uncultured Solibacteraceae bacterium
CGCCGTCGCTCGATTGCATGGCCAGCAGCCAGTTGATGGCGCGGCGCTCGGCGGCCTCCTGGGCCTTGGGGTTGGAACTCCTGGCGTGCTGCAGCGCCAGCAGCACCATGGCGGTGTCGTCGATATCCGGATAGAACTCGTTGGCGAATTCGAAAGCCCATCCGGAAGGCTCGGCGTCGGGCCGCTTGATGGACCAGTCGCCCTTGCGGCGGACCTCTTTGCTGATGAGCCAGTCGGCGGCGCGGGTCATGCGCGCGTCGTCCGCGCAACCGGCCTCACCCAGGGCGAAGGCGCCGATGGCGGTATCCCAGATGGGCGACACGCAGGGCTGGAAGGTGAAGCGCTCCTCGGTTTCGATAAGCAGCGATTCGAAGTGGCGGACGGCATCGCGCAGGTCGGGATGATCTTCGGGATATCCCAGGGCGTCCAGCGCCATGATGAAGTACATCATGGCCGGGTAGATGGCACCCAATCCCTCGGTGAAGCGCGTGCGGTCCAGAATCCAGTGTTCGGCCGCGCGAATGGCGGAGCCGCGGATGCGTTCCGAGCCGCGCTTTTCCCACACCTTGAAGACGCGGTCGAGATGATGGAACAGAACCGCCAGGCCGGCGCGCCGTGGCAGCGCCAGGCTCACGCCCGGCAACAGCAGTTCGTCCACCGTGAATCCCGCGGGCGCGCGCCGGTTCGAGCCGCGCGCCTGCACGATCGAGAGCGGCACCAGGATGGAGCGCGTCCAGGAGGACATCTCGTAGAGCACGTCGCCCGGCAGAATGGTGATCTCCGGCGGAACCGAGGGCACGTGCTTGCGCGGGTAGAGGCCGAACAGGCTCAGGTTGATCTTGACGTAGCTGTTGGCGGCTTGCAGCCCGCCCAGCGCCAGGATGCGTTCGCGCGCGCGCCGCAGCGGGTCGCTCGATGCCTCGAGGCCGGCCAGCTTGAGGGCGCAGTAAGCTTTCACCGTGGCGCTGACGTCGGCCGGGCCGCCAGTGTAAGTATTGAAGCCCCCATCGGGCAACTGGCGTTCCAGGATGGAGCGCGCCGCCTTACGGATGCGCCCCTCGGTGGGCGGGTTCCAGGCCGCGCCATCCGGCTGGTGAAGCCAGAGCTGCAAGAGGATGTAATCGGATTCGAGCGTGGTATCGGCGGTCAGCTCGCCGCACCAGAAGCCCTCGGGCGCCTGCCGCTCGAGCAGCGCGTTCGAGGAATGCCGAATAGCCGCCGCCACCCGTTCGCGTTCAACCCGCGGGGCCGTCGCGGAAGGGCGGCGCAGTCCGGGGTGCGTGGCTTCCGACCATTCGTAGGACATTGCCGATCTTACATGGTAACAACGCGCAAGCCGCTCCCGTAAACTGAGACTATGGATGCGCAACTGGACAGCGTAGAGGTTCGCGTGCTTGGCGCGCTGCTCGAAAAAGAGATCTCGACGCCGGAGTACTATCCGCTCTCGCTGAACGCGCTGCTGAACGCCTGCAATCAGCGCTCGAACCGCGAGCCGCTAGTGCATTACCGCGAGGATACCGTGGAGACGGCGCTCGAGAGCCTGCGCGCCCAGGGGCTGGCGCTGCGTATCACCGGTGGCGACAGCCGCGTTCCCAAGCACGCCCAGCGCTTCACCGAAAAGTTCAACCTGGG
>CAYRWE010000552.1:0-1631 GCA_964427655.1 uncultured Solibacteraceae bacterium
AACTTCAAGCGGTCAGAGTCCTAGGGTGGGATACGAGAGAACCGCTCTACCGAAGCAGGAGAGATGCTTTTAATCTCAGGGTCTGCCGCAACGCGCTCCGGGCGAGCGAGTTAGCCTGTCGATGCCAATTGAATTGGGAGACATCCATGGCTTTGCAGGCGGCCAATGAGTGCATTGTGACGCGCTGCACACATCTGGTGGTCAACTCGGCGCGAAAATAACCAACACGTTCATTTCACAGGGCTCACGTGCCGGAATCACGCGCGAAATCCGTTGCAGCCGGCGGAGACCCTGGAAAGGATCAGGAACTGAGATGAGTTCACCCCAGTCCACTCCGCTCATTCTCAATCTGGACAGTCCCCAGGCAACGCTCGAACTTGCCGGCGGCAAGGGAGCATCGCTGGCGCGCATGGCAGCGGCCGGACTGCCTGTTCCGCCGGGCTTTCATGTCACCACTGCCGCGTACCAGCGCTACGTGGACGAGAATCACATTGGCGACAAGATTCTTGCCGTCGCGGCGCAGGCCGTTGCGCCCGCGAAGCATGACGAGGCATCAGCGCAGATTCAATTGTTGATCGAAGGGAGCACAATCCCCGATGAGATTGCCGCAGCGATCCGCCAGCACTACGAGGCATTCGGCGCGGATACTCCAGTGGCAGTGCGCTCGTCGGCGACGGCGGAGGATTTGCCCGGCATGTCGTTTGCCGGCCAGTTGGAAACCTACCTCAACGTCCGCGGGGGCGATGCGGTCATCGATGCCGTCAAGCGATGCTGGGCGTCGTTGTGGACGGGCCGCGTCATCGACTACCGTCAGCGCCAGGGAATTCGCTCGGAAGATGTGAGCATCGCTGTTGTCGTGCAGCGGCTTGTTCCCGCCGAGGCCGCCGGCGTGGCCTTCACTGCGAATCCGGTCACCGGCGCGCGCGAAGAGCTGATCATCAACGCGGCATGGGGCCTGGGCGAGGCCATCGTCAGCGGCCGCGTTACGCCCGACACCCTTGTCCTCCACAAGCCCGATGGCGCCATCGTATCCCAAGAGATCGCGGACAAGGAGATCATGACCGTGCGAACGCCCGAGGGCACGCGCGAGGAGCCGGTCCCCGCCCCCAGGCGGAAACAAGCCGCGCTCGAGCCGGCGCAAGCCGCGGAACTGGCTCGGCTCGGCGTCCGGATCGAGCAGCTCTATGGCGAGGCGATGGATATCGAATGGGCATTGTGCGAAGGGCAGATCTTCATTCTCCAGGCGCGCCCAATCACCGCACTGCCCGAGGCGCGCATTTCGCTGGACTGGAAGGTTCCGCACGCCAATGTTCGCTACTTCCGCATGAGCGTTGCCGAGATTCTGCCCGAGCCGCTTTCTCCGCTGTTCGCGACGCTCGCCTTACCCGCATACACCGCGGCAACGCAGCGGCTCATGGCGGAGGCGAAGTTCCTCCCGCCCAACACGCTCCGGCTGATGACGGTCCACGGCTACGTCTACTACGAGTTGGCGATGACCGAAGGCCAATTGGTGCGGCTTTTTCTTGGATTGCCATTCCGCATGTCAGGGGCGGTGAGCATGATACGCACGGCGAACGCGCGCTGGGCCGGCGAAATGCGCCCGCGCTTCGCCGGCGTAACCCGCGAGTGGT
>CAYRWE010000553.1:0-1625 GCA_964427655.1 uncultured Solibacteraceae bacterium
CGGAAGCGCGCTTCGCTTTCGCGCAGGGCCGCCTCGGCAAGGTCGCGGGCGGTCAGGTCGCAAACCACGGCGATCACCCGCAAGCCGTCCGGAGTCCGGATGGCGTTCAAGGTGATGCCAGCGTGGAATACGCCGCCATTCTTCTTAAGACCCCGAATTCCGGTCAGCCTGTGGTGCATTTCCCGCATCTGCGGCGCGGCCGCAAAAGCGGCGCGATGCTCCCGGTGCCCGGCGCGCACCTCCTGCGGGACCAGGTTTTCGACCGGCTGGCCCAGCAGTTCCTCCCGTGAATAACCGAAGAGCGCTTCGGCCTGCGCGTTTACCAGGACCATCCGGCCTTCCCGGTCGGTGATGATCATGGCGTCCGGCGTCGATTCGAGCAGCGTCCGGAACTTTTCCTCGCTGGCGCGCAGGTTGCGCTCCGCGTCCGTGCGGCGCGCATCGGTGCGGTCGAGCGCGCGCGCGACGGCCCAGATCAGGGTGGTGAAGACGATGGCGTTGGCCGAGGTGAATAACGACAGGCCAAAAGCGGTATCGTAGTAACCCAAGCGTTCGCCTTGCCAACGGAGCCATCCTAGAAACGGCGGGAGGAGAATGGCAGCCGGCAGCAGGCGTCTGGCGATCCCACCTCCCGGCCCGCCGCTCACGACGATCCGCATCGCGCCGTGGTGGGGATGCGTGAAGAGCAGCGCGATGGCGGCTACGAAGAACGTGAATGCGACATGCACCGGCATACTCATGTAGCATGCCAGGCCGTAAGCATTCGGAAGGCCGTAAACGTAGCCAAACAGACCCGCCATGGAAAGGCCGGCGACCGGGAGCGCCAGGTATTGAATGGCGGAGATCGCGCGGCCGAAGGCCGACAGCGCCAGCCCGGGACCCAGCAGCGCAAAGCAGATGGCCGTGGTGAGGGCGATTCGGCCAGGCGGCCATCCCGGGACCCGCGGCATGTGGTCTCGCATGGCCAGTTCATCGATGCGCAGATTCACTCCGAAGGCATACTCAATGAGGGTAAGAACGCCGATCAGCGCAGCCAGACCGCCGGCGATCGCGGCAAAACGGCGCCATCGCCGGTTGGGCCAGAGCGCGGCTCCCAGCAGGATAAACCCGATCGCCGCGTTGACTCGCATGTAGGGCGCGCCGGCCAGAACCGTGCGCACCCGGCTCACGCCGAAACCCCAGCCCGCCACCAGCACCAGAAACCCGGTCACAGCGCACCAGGCGGAGACTGCCCGCTGCACGATTTGCGCCTGCTTGTCGAAAGATGTATCCATGACTGCGCTCCGCACATCTATCGGCGGGTTGCGCCGAGGAGCTTAGGTGCCGATACTGGTGGGGCAGACCATCGCACTTCGTGGTCTGCCGCCTTCGGGAAGCCCTGGCAGACGACATAAAACGATCGTCTGCCCCACCGAAAGTGACGGCGTTGGGGCTAATGCCGATCGCGCATTGTGCCGAATAACCCATTGGAACAGTTGCAATCGATGAATAGCCCACCCAATCGCCTGTCGGTATTGCTGGTCGAAGACGACCCCGATTACGCAACTCTGATCCAGCAGTGGCTGGACGCAGCCGGACCGGATCCCGGATTTGCGCTGAGCTGGACCGAATCGCTGAGCGCGGCC
>CAYRWE010000554.1:0-1620 GCA_964427655.1 uncultured Solibacteraceae bacterium
CTGGCCGGCCTCGAGGAAGTGGCCGATTTCCAGGTGATCCGCGAGTGGGAGAAGACCACCGAATTCGGCGACCGCGCCGAAATCCGCACCCTACCCGAATCGAGCGCGGTGTGGGGCCGCCTGGACGCCCGCAGTGAGCTGTGCACCGGCCAGAAGTGCCCCAATTTCGAGCGCTGCTTCATTACCCTGATGCACCAGCGCGCCCAGGAAAGCGATATCGTCATCGTCAACCACCACCTCTTTTTCGCCGACCTCTCGATCCGCGACGAGAACTACGAGGGCGGCATCCTGCCCGAGTATCACGCCGTGGTGTTCGACGAAGCCCACGAGATCGAGGACGTGGCCGGGCAGTACTTCGGCGTCTCGATCAGTAATTACCGCTTCCAGGAGCTGCGCCGCGATATCGCCGCTGTGAGCCGCATGAAGAAGTTCGGCACCAAGGAGCTGGACCGCATCCTCGATCGCCTGGACGAGATCGCTATTCACTTCTTCGGCCTGTTCGGCGAGGCCGACCGGCGCGTGTCGTTTCAGGGCCGCGAGGCCTTCCGCGAAGAGAACGAAGAGATCTATACGAGCCTGCTGGCTGCGCTCGATCTCATTTCGTCGCATCTCAAGCTGCTGCAAAATCCGCCCGAAGAGATTCTTCCGCTCTTCCGCCGCACCGCCGAGCTATCCATGGGCCTGCGCTTCCTGCTCGAAGAGGACGACGAGAACTTCGTCTTCTGGATGGAGAAGCGCGGGCGCGGATGCTTCCTCCAAGCCACCCCCATCGACGTTTCCACGATCGTGCGCGAGCGCCTCTTCGACCGCGTGGAGACCGCCATTCTGACTTCCGCCACGCTGGCCGTCTCCGAGAGCTTCGATTACGTTTCGAAGCGACTGGGCCTGGAGAACGCCCGCAGCCTGATCGTCCCGGGCCATTTCGATTACCGCAAGCAGGCGCTGCTCTACGTTCCTCAACAGCTCCCCGAACCGCGCAATCCGGCTTTCTCGCGCGCCGCCGCCACGGAGGTGACGCGCATCCTGGAACACAGCCGCGGCCGCGCCTTCGTGCTTTTCACCAGCTACCAGCAGATGCGCCTGATCTACGACCAGGTCTCGCTGGAAATCGATTACCCCACTCTGCTGCAAGGAACCGGCCCCAAGACCGCGCTGCTCGAGGAGTTTCGCGCCACGCCCAATTGCGTGCTCTTCGCGACCGCCTCGTTCTGGCAGGGCGTGGACGTACCGGGCGAACAATTAAGCTGCGTTATCATAGACAAGCTGCCCTTCGCGGTGCCCAACGATCCGGTGGTTAGCGCCCGCATCGAGAGCATACGCAGGGCTGGGGGGAATCCGTTCTACGATTACCAGATCCCGCAAGCCGCCATCGCCTTGAAGCAGGGCTTCGGCCGCCTGATTCGCAGCCGCGCCGACCGCGGAGTTCTGGTGCTGCTCGACAACCGCATCACCAAGCAGCGCTACGGCCAGGTCTTTTTCGACAGCCTGCCCGATTACGGATTCACCACCAGCCTGGAAGACGTGGAGAAGTTTTTCAATGTTTGAAGTGACCATCGAAGAGACCTTCGCCGCCGGCCACGCGCTGCGGAATTACCGCGGCAAGTGCGAGAACGTGCACGG
>CAYRWE010000555.1:0-1613 GCA_964427655.1 uncultured Solibacteraceae bacterium
CGTAATCGTCCGGCCTGAACCGTAGGGCGCGGGCGGCTGCGGGGGGGCGTTTATGCCCAGGGCATGAGTTCGGCGATGCGGTTGATGGGATGGCCGTCGGCGATCCTGGTGAGCGTGTCGCGCAGGTAGGCTTCCGGGTTCAGGCCGTTGAGCTTCGCCGTTTGCACGATGGTGTAGATCGACGCGGCCCTCTCGCCGCCGCTGTCGGCGCCCGCGAAGAGGTAGTTCTTCCGCCCCAGTGCTACGCCACGCATTGCGTTCTCGGCGATGTTGTTGTCGATCTCGAGCCGGGCATCGGTGAGGAAGCGTGACAGCGCCTGCCGGCGCTTGATCGTGTAGCGGAATGCCTCGGCCAGGTCCGACTTTGCCGAAAGCCTGCTGACGGTCTTGCCGGCCCAATCGAAGAAGGCGTCGACGAGCGGCACCGTCTCGGCCCGATGCGTCAGGCGCTCGGCGAGCGGGGCGAACCGAGCCTTGTCCTCGATGGCGTAGAACACACCGATCCGGTCGAGTGCTTCCTTCGCCACCGGCGACTTCTTGGCGATCCAGTAGTCATGGAACTTCCGCCGGCAATGCGCCCAGCACGCCACCTCGACGATCCCGGCGTTGGCGATGGCACCCTCCGCCGCGTGACGCGGCTCGTAGAGTGCCTCGAACCCGGCATAGCCATCCGCCTGAAGGAAGCCGGTGAAGCCCGAGAGGTGGTTGGCCGGATGGGCACCCGCCCGATCCGGGCTGTAGAAGTAGGCCGCCGCCGGCGGTGCGGTGCCGCAGTACGGCCGGTCGTCGCGGACATAGACCCACAGCCTGCCGGTCCTGGTCCGACCGAGCCCGGGTTCCAGCACCGGCACCGTGGTGTCGTCGCCGTGAATCTTCTCGGCGGCAAAGACGTGCCGCCTGATCCCCTCGACGATCGGCTGCAACAACCAGGCGGCCTGGCCCACCCAGTCGCACAAGGTCGAGCGGTCAAGATCGACGCCCTCCCTCGCATAGATCTCGCTTTGCCGGTAGAGCGGCAGATGATCGCAATACTTCGAGACCAGGAGATGGGCCAGCGTCGCCGGCGTCGCCCGGCCCCGTGGTGTTGGTAGTGCCGGCGCCGGCGCCTGGGTGATCGCATCGCAGGCCGTGCAGGCATACTTCGGCCGGAGGTGCCGGATCACCTGGAAGCGCCCCGGCACGTAGTCCAGGACCTCGGTCACATCCTCCCCGAGCCTGGCCATGCCCCCGCCACAGGCCGGGCAGGTGCAGGCACCGTCCTCGGCCGGCTCATGGACAACCTCCTGGCGGGGAAGATGCTCAGGCAGCGGCTTGCGCTTCGCCCTCGGCCGCGTGCGGACCGGGGCCGGACGATCCTCGGCATCCGCCTTGGCGATCTCCTCGGCCTCGGCCGTCTCCAGCTCCTCGAGCTGGAGTTCGAGTTGCTCGATCCGCCGGGTGATCTTCTCCGACGACCGCCCGAACTGCATCCGTCGGAGCTTGGCAATCTGGTACTTGAGCTTCTCGATCTCCAACGTGCGCAGTTGCACCGACAACTCGGCCGCCTTCAGTTCCGCCTGGCAGGCCAGCGCGAAGGCGCGGAGCGCTTCTGGATCGGTCGGGAGTTCGGCCCT
>CAYRWE010000556.1:0-1609 GCA_964427655.1 uncultured Solibacteraceae bacterium
AGCAGCACCCGCAGCAGGTCGTGGAACGACTTTTGCTGTTCCTCGTAGGTGCCGCCGTACTCGACGCGCACCGAAGCAGGCAGATGCAGCCCTGCCACCGCCTGGCGCACTTTCGCCATGCCGCTGCCCAGGTCGGAGCCTTCAAGCCGCCCGGTCACCACCACCAGCCGCTGCAGGTTCTCGCGGCGGATTTCGTTCTGCGGCGGCAACTGCTCAATCTCGGCAAGTGACCCCAGGTTGGCGCTGTGGCCTGTAGCGCTCAAGAAGACAGTGTTCTGGATTGCATCCAGTGAGGCGCGGTTCTCGTCGCCCAGGCGCACGCGAATCGTGTACGGCCGGCCGTTCTGGATCAGCGGATCCGCAGTCGTTACGCCATCCAGAATCGCGGTCGCGTCTTCTGACACCTCGGTAGGCGTAAAGCCGAGACGCGCGGCGACCACGGGGTTGATTTGAAAGTTGGTAGCCGGTCCGCTGATGGTGTTCTCAATGCCATTCTGCACATCGACCACGCCTTCAATTTTGCCAATGGCCTCTCCGACGCGCGGACCCAGTTGCTCCAGCATGGCCGGGTCGTTCGAGAAGATCTTGATCTGGATGGGCTCCGGCGCATTGGACAGGTCGCCGATCATGTCCTGCAGCACCTGGGTAAACTCGACGTCCAGCACCGGCTCGGTGGATTTGATGCGGGCTCGCACCTCGTCCATCACCGCGTCGATGCCGCGGCTGCGCCTGGCCTTCAGCTTCACCGTGAAGTCGCCGTAGTTGGCTTCGGTGACCGCGGCCAGGCCCATCTGCAGGCCGGTGCGGCGCGAAGTGCTCTCTACCTCAGGCGTTTCGTGCAGGATCCGCTCCACATGCTCAAGCACCCGGTTGGTTTCAGTCAGCGAGCTGCCCGCGGGCATGATGTAGTCGAGGATGAAACCGCCTTCATCCATCTCCGGCAACAGATCGGAGCCCAGCGCCTGATAGCCGGCCCATGTGCCAACCACCAGCAACATGCAGGCTCCGGCCAGCCACAGCGGCTTGGCCAGCGCCCAGTCAAGCACGCGGCGATGAACCGCAATAATGCCCGTCATCAGGCGGCCAGCATGGTGTTCGCGGCGCTCCTCCGTGTTGCTCCGTTCGCCCAGAAGCGCAAGACTTAGCCCCGGTGTCCAGGTAAGCGCCAGCAGCAGCGAAGTTAGCAGCGCGGCAGTCATGGTAATGGCCAGCGCACGAAAGAAGCTGCCGGTAACGCCGCTGACCGCAACCAGCGGCAGAAAAACCACCACCGGCGTAATCGTTGAACCGATCAGCGGCGTGGTGATCTCTTTGAGAGCCTTACGCACCGTATCGACGCGACGTTCGCCGCCATCGCGATGCAGAACGATGTTCTCGACCACCACAATGGCATCGTCGATGACCAGGCCGATAGCCGCGGCCAGTCCGCCCAATGTCATCAGGTTGAAGCTCTCGCCTATCCACCAAAGCACCAGCACGGTAATCGCCATGGTCACCGGAATCACCATGCCCGCAATCAGCGACGAGGTCCAGTCGCGCAGAAAAAGGAAGAGAATGATGCAGGCCAGGATGAGGCCGATGAAGATGGCGTCGCGGACGCTGGAGATGC
>CAYRWE010000557.1:0-1607 GCA_964427655.1 uncultured Solibacteraceae bacterium
TCCTTGACGATGATGCGCCGCACGTTGCCTTCATGGATCAGCTCGCGGATCTTTTCCGCCAGCTCGTGACCTTGCACCTTGATACGCTCGAAGGCCTGTCCGAACTTGTCCATGGGGCAAGTGTAGCGCGGACCGGGTGCGCGCACGCGCCCAGTTTACCGGTCCGTCACGACTCCCGTATTAAAACCCTCGGTCGCGATCTTCGGCCGCTCGCCGCGCGTATCGGCGTCTTCGACTTCGGTGCGGATGGTGCGCCGCTCGCCGGGCATCAGAGCCACGTAATTATCGCTGTAGATGGCCGGAAGGACGCGGTCGCCGGATTTTTCGCGCACCACTTTCAAGCGCACCATCAGGGCGGGCTGCGCCGACGGGTTGTGCAGCTCGGTGGTGAGAATCCAGCGATGGCCGCGCTGGTCGACGCGCGTGGCGGCTTCAAGATTCACCTTGGGCAGATCGCGGATGGCGCGGTAATCGCCTTCCACGGTGCCGCGCAGGTAGAAGTTCTCGGAGATCGCATCGGAGCCGCGCGTCAGCTTGAGGCGGATAAAATGTGTGGACGAGAGGCCGGCCGGGTAGTCCATCCGGATGGGGACGATGTTGCTGTCTTCGGGGCTGTCCACGGGCGCGGACTTCTCCCATTTAACCGAGCCATCCAGATTCAGTACTTCGGCATGAGCGGTGAGGCCGCGCACGTTGCGGCCGCTCATGTTGACCACTTCCACGCCCTCGCTCGACGCATTCCATTGGATGTGCAGCGGCTCGGAGGCCTTCTTGGCGCCGAAATAACCGGCCGTGGGTTCGAAGTAGTAATCGTAGGTCTGCCAGACGAATGAGGGCCAGCAGGAATGGCTCATCCAGATCAGCAGGCCCATGCGGTTCTTACTCTGCGCCTCGTACATGGCGCGGTAGCCGTCGTAGTTGACGAACTGCGCAAGCGAGATCCAATCTTCGAGCGAGCTCGAGCCGCCGTAGCTCCTGGCGACGATGTCGTTGAACGCCGCGCCGTTCTGTGCGCCGGCCTGGGTGAAATCGTGCAGGCCCCAGACGTTGTTCTGCGGCCAGAGCTTGGAGGGCGGCATGAATTGCTTCAGGCTATCGAGCGTAACCACATTTGGCATGCCGAGTTCGCTGTGCAGCCTGGGCGTGGCGCGCTGCTCGAAATAGAACTTCTGAGACTGGACGCCATAGGGGCCGTGGCCGCTCACCACCTGGTCGGCCGAACTAGGGATGTAGTGCAGGTCGGGGTGCAGCTCGGCGAGCGCCTGGCGGATGCCGTCATCCAGCGTCTTGGGCGGGAAACCCTCGTTGCGGCCGACATACAGGCCCATCGAGGGGTGGCTGCGGATGCGCAGTACGAAATCGCGCACGTTGCGCAGGAAGAGCGCGTTGTCGTCGGGGTCGGGACCATCGGCGGGGTTGGCCAGCCAGAAATCCTGCCACACCACGATGCCGTGCCGGTCGCAGGCTTCGTAGAACCAGTCGTCGCCGGTCTGGCCCACCCAGTTGCGGATCATGGTGAAATTCATTTCCTTGTGGTACCGGACGGCGATATCGTACTCGCGCTCGCGGTAGCGCAGCATGGATTCGGGAAAGCCCCAGTTGCCGCC
>CAYRWE010000558.1:0-1606 GCA_964427655.1 uncultured Solibacteraceae bacterium
TCCGCGCGCAGGGCCTTGGCCGCCTGCGTGCCGGAGTAATCGAACTCGCAGGCCTGGCCGATGACAATCGGCCCCGAGCCGATAATCAGGATCCGGTGGAGGTCGTTGCGTCGCGGCATGGCGCTACCGCTCCCCTTTCATAAGCTCGACGAAATCGTCGAAAAGGTAATGCGAATCGTGCGGCCCGGGAGCGGCTTCGGGGTGGTATTGCACGCAGAACATCGGGTAGTTGCGGTGGCGGAATCCCTCCAGCGTCTGGTCGTTGAGGTTCACGTGGGTGATCTCTATCTGGCTGGCGTCGAGCGAATCCGGGTCCACCGCGAAGCCGTGATTATGGGAGGTGATCTCGACCCGCTTGGTCAGCTCGTTGCGCACCGGATGGTTGGCGCCGCGATGTCCGAATTTGAGCTTGTAAGTCTTGCCGCCCACGGCCAACCCGAGCAACTGGTGGCCCAGGCAGATGCCGAATACGGGCTTCCTGCCGAGCAGCCGGCGGATGTTCTCCACCTGCGCGTGAAGCGGCTCGGGGTCCCCGGGGCCGTTCGAAAGGAACACGCCGTCCGGCTTCAGCGCGAGCACGTCTTCGGCCGAGGTCAGCGCGGGCACCACCGTGACGCGGCAGCCCACCTGCACCAGCCGCCGCAGGATGTTCTTCTTGATGCCGAAATCGTACGCCACCACGTGGTAGCGCGGCTCGGCGGGCGGCGCCACCAGCTCGGAAGGCGAGCATCGCTCGACGCCCGCATTCCACTCGTAGCGCTCCGTCACGCTCACGCGGCTGGCCAGATCCAGCCCCGCCATGCTGGGAATGGCGCGCGCTTTCTCGACCAGTTTCGCGGCGTCGCACTCCACCGCCGAGAGCACCCCGCGCATCACGCCGCGCGTACGCAGATGGCGCACCAGCGCTCGCGTATCGAGGTCCGAAATCACCGGGATGCCTTGGCGGCTGAGAAATAGGTTGGCTTCGCGATCCGAACGCCAGTTGCTGGCGATAGGCGAGAATTCGCGCACCACCAGCCCTTCGATGTACGGCCGCGTGGATTCGCTATCCGACGCGGCCGTCCCGTAATTGCCGATCTGCGGGTTGGTGAGGATGACGATCTGTCCCGAATACGAGGGGTCCGTGAAGACTTCCTGGTATCCGGTGAGAGCGGTATTGAAAACCACCTCTCCCGAGCGCTCGGCGGGCGCACCAAAACTCCTGCCCTCGAAGACTGTGCCGTCCTCCAGGGCGAGGATCGCGGAATACACTTGGGGCTGTTCCTCCGTGGGTCTGGGTAACTTCTATCTTACCAGGAGGAACGCCCCCGCCTTCGCTCGCTGGCGCGGCTTTTTACGCCTTGGCCGCTTCGCCGGCATACCGCTTGGCCATCGCTTCGAGCGATACGGGCGTATAATCGCCCGCGTGCCCGGCCTGGCCGAACTGAGTCATGCGCTGCGCCACAACTTTCTTCATGGCATCGCGCGCGGGCTTCATGTAATCGCGCGGATCGAACTTCTCGGGCGTCTCGAAGAACACCTTGCGGATGGCGCCGGTGATGGCCAGCCGGTTGTCGGTATCCACGTTGACCTTGCGCACGCCGTTCTTGATGCCGAGCTGGATCTC
>CAYRWE010000559.1:0-1606 GCA_964427655.1 uncultured Solibacteraceae bacterium
CCCATGCTGGTGCCGAAGCGGTCGTTCTGAATCAGGATGGCCACCAGCTTGCGAATTTCGGGTTCGCCGGTGCGGTCCGCGAAGTTGCGCAGGGCGTCTGCCCGGCGCTTGCCGGCGCGCATCTCCAGATTGATGAGCTGCAGCTCCTCGCTGAGCTGCGGATGGCTGACCTGCAATTCCTGGGCGACATGCTGGATGGCCTGATCGATCCCCAGGCCGGCCTCCACCGAAACCACCATGAGGTCGAGCGCATCCGGCAGGGAAAGCCGCAACATCAACTGGCGCCTGGTGATCTTCTTCTCCAGGAAAAATTTCGGCATGATCCAGCCCGCCGCGCATCCGGAAAGAATCAGCCCCATCTTCAGAACCGGGTTGGGCGGCATGTCCGGCTCCAGCAGGACGCTCAGAAACAGGCAGCCCAGCGTGGTCAGGATGCGAATGCCGAAGAACACCGCCACACCGTTGTCGGAGCGGAACCCGGCCCGCATCAGCTCGAAACGCAGGCTGGCCACGTCGGCTTCCGAGCTGGGCATCTTCGAGCCGAGCTGGTGCAGGAGATGGACGAGGGCCCGCGGCTCCTCGCTGCCGTCGGCCAGCAGCCGCCGTTTGGCATCCCCGTTAATAACCGGATTGCCCAGCGTCTTCAGCAGGCGGCCCGGCCTATGCAGCATCCGATGGCCCACGAACGTGACCGCCGCCATCAGCATCAGAAACGCGCCGATCGCCAACAGAATTGCGTTCGCCATATCACACCTTAATGTTGATGATCTTCTTGATGAAGAAATTGCCCAGAATCTGCGCCACCACGGCCCCCCCGATCATGAGCTTGCCATCGGGGTCGGCCGCCATGCCTTGCAGGTAGCCGGGCGCCACCACCAGCAGCGCGATCAGCGTGCCGATCGGCAGCAGCGTCAGGATCGACGCGGTCATCCGGCCGTGCGCGCTGGCCGCTTTGACCTGCCCCTTCAGGCGGAAGCGTTCGCGGATCACATAAGCCAGCCGCGAAAGAATCTCGCTCAGATTGCCCCCGGTCTGCTTCTGCAGCATAACCGACGAGGTGAAGAAGCGCACGTCGAGTAGCGGAACCTTCTGATTGAAATTCCGCAGGGCAATATCCAGCGGCGCTCCCAGGTTCTGCTCGTTGAACAGCGAGCGGAATTCCTGGCCCAGCGGATCGGCCATCTCCTCGCCGAGCATCCCCAGGCTGATCGTGAAAGCATGGCCGGCGCGCATCGAGCGGGCCAGAAAATCGAGCGCCTCGGGGAACTGCTCCTCCATGCGATCCAGGCGCTTCTTGCGCCTGTGCCGCACGTACAGGTACGGCAGAAGTCCAAAGATCGCGCCCAGCACCAGGCCCGTCACCCATCCATTCATCAGGAAAGGCAACAGCGCTCCCAGGCCCAGACCGGGAATACACAGCAGCCCCATGGCCGCCAGCAGCCGGGTGGCCGGCCAGTCCAGACCGGCCTGCTGAATCTGCTCCTGGGCGTGCCGGGAGAAGTGGAACGACCGCATGAAGTGCTTTACGCCGGTGGGCTTGTCGAGATCGACCTCCTTTAACAGGTTGCTGATGGCCATCACCGGCTCGCCGGCGGCGGTCTGCAGC
>CAYRWE010000560.1:0-1602 GCA_964427655.1 uncultured Solibacteraceae bacterium
TCTTGAGCAACGCGGAGCCCAGGTGATAGGCCGGCTCCGGGTTCGCCGGCTGCAGTTCGCACTCCACGCGATACTGCGCGATGGCCGCCGGCCAGTTGCCGTCCTCGGCGAACAACTTACCGAGCGCAAGATGAACGTCAGGCGTGTAGGGGTTGAGCTGCACAACGGCGGCATATTCTAACCGGGCTTCGCGCAGGTGCCCGTCCGCGGCTTGCCTTTCGGCCGCCACCTGATGTGAGCGGGCCGAGCCCGGATTCGATTGCAGAAGCTTCTCGAACGTCTGTTGGGACGCCAACTCCGAGGCACGGCTGAAGGCGCGGAGCAATTTCGGGTCGTCCGGCTTGAGAGCCAGCGCCTTCTGCAGGCTGACAACATCGGCGGACGGTGAGTTGCCGGGCTCCGGCAGGCTGGGGTTCTGACTCGCGGTCTCGGGCTTGATTCGGATCAATTGATCGTGCGTTCGCTTGGAAGCCAGCGCCGTCGCGCTCCCGAAATAGTAAAGCAGGTCGGGATCGGTTGGCTTTGCCTCCAGCGCGGCCTCGAGCGCCACGATCGCGCTGCCGAACCTCCCAGTCCGGTAATAGGCGACCCCGAGCAGATCGGGGGCGCCGGTCATTTCGAGATGAGGTAGCGCCCGATCCGCGTCGCCAAGCACAAGCAGCACAACCCCCAAGGTGCGCTGAGTGCCCATCAGATTCGGCTTGATCTTCAAGGCCTCTTCCAACTCCGGGATCGACGCGCGGTAATCACCTTTCAGAAAGTAGGCATTACCCAGGTTCGCGTGACCCGCCGCCGAGGCCGGCTGCAGCTCAGTTACTTTGTGAAACTCCCGAATGGCGTCATCCAGGCGGCCCTGTTCCTGCGCCTCGGCGCCGGCACGCGCATGGTCAATCATCTCGGGAGTTATGGCCTGCGAGAGGAGCAAGCATGCGCACAATACCGACGTTGCCATGGCATCTCCTCCAAGCTTCTCGAACTAAGCCGGCTGAGTTTCCACCGCTGGAACTAGTAGAGAAGTATAACGCCCTATTTGTGGGGCGCCTGCACAAATTAATGTCGAGGCGCCGCCGCGGAGCGCTCGGCGCGCATCCGCTCCAGCGCCACCGCGACCACCGTGTCGGCTGGATTAAGCGCATGCGCGCGTTCGAGCACCGGCAGCGCTGCGGCGTCGTCACCGGAAGCGTGCAGGGCCGCCGCCAAAAGATTGAGCGTGTCGAAGTAGCCGGGGTTCAATGCGGCCGCTTTCTGCAGCGCCGGAACCGCCTCCCCATAGCGCTTCAACAGGCACAAGCTGCGACCCAGATTGTGCCAGGCATCGAACGACTGCGGGGCGAGTTGCGCAGCCGTGCGCAACGGTCCGAGAGCCTCGGCGTGGGCGCCGTGAGAGGCATACAACTCTCCCAGCCACAGCATACGCTGCGGATCGTGCGAATCGGCGATGCGCCCGCACACCGCCCGCGCCCGCTCGATCGGCTGCGTGCGTAGCGCCTCCATGCAGGCATGACCCGTTTCCTCGACGAAACGTCTGGCCTGCTGCGCCTGGCGAAACAAATCGAACTCGCGATCGCCGTCCGCCGCTCGGTCCGCGAGCATATAGACCCG
>CAYRWE010000561.1:0-1597 GCA_964427655.1 uncultured Solibacteraceae bacterium
GGCTGGGATCGAAACCCAGATCCACATGCGCGAGATTATAGTAGCTGCGCAGCATCAGTCCCGCGCTGGCCAGCAGGAGCGTGGTCAGGGCCACCTGTCCGGTGACCAGTCCGCGTTGCCATTGGTGACGGCCGCCCGAGCCGCCGCGTCCGGCCTGCGCCAGGATTGCGGAGAGGTTCGCGCGGGTCGCCTGCCATGCCGGCAGAAGGCCGCACAATGTAGCCGCTCCGGCGCCCGCCGCCGCCGCGAAGGCCAGCGCGCGCCATCCCAATTGGAATTCGCCGGGCGCCGGCAGCACAGGCAACACCTTCCCTGCCCCATCCACCAGCCATGCGGCCAGCGCGCAGCCCAGCGCAACTCCCGCGACGGCCATCAACAGGATCTCGCGCATCACGGCTCCCAGAATCTGCATCCGCGAGGCGCCTATGGAGCTGCGGATAGCCAACTCCCGCTCGCGCTGCTGGAACTGCGTCAGCATCAGTCCGGCGATGTTGGCCACGGCGATAAGCAGCAGCATGGCCACCGCGCCGAAGACAAACAACAGGGTCTTGCGGTGCTCCCCGACGCGGACCTCTTTCAGGCTGCGCACCACGGCGGACCAGCCTTTGTCCGTCTGCGGAAACTGCTCGCCCAGTTGCCGCTGAACGCGCGCCAGGTCGTCGTGCGCCTGCGCGATGCTCACACCGGGCTTCATGCGCCCCACACCGGAATAGAAGCGGGCTTCGCGAATCCGCATCAGGAAAGGCGGCGTCTGCGCGGGAATCCACACATCGATATTGGCGGTCTGGAAATCCTTCGGCATGATCCCGACGATGGTATAGCCCGCGCCTTGAACGATCAGCCGCAGTCCGATGGCGGCTGGCGATTGATGATAGCGGCGGGTCCAGAAGGCGTAACCGATCACGGCCGCGGCTGGTCCGCCAGCGGCATCTTCGTCGGGCGTGAAGGTGCGGCCATACAGGGGCTTGGTTCCGAAGACTTGGAAGTAGCCGGGCGAGACGCGCCGTCCCGCCAGCCGCTCGGGCTCGGCGCCGCTGGTGTCGGTCACGTTCTCGGCGTAGCCGGCGGCGATGCCGTCGAACGTGTGGTTCATGCGGTTCCAGTCTGCCAGGCGCGCGGGCGCGATCAGGCTTTCCGGCTCACTCTGGGAAGGGCTGGCTTCCAGCACGGTCACCAGCCGGTCGGAGTCCGGGAAAGGAAGGGGCTTCAGCAGGACCGCGTCCACCACTGAAAAGACTGCCGTATTGGCGCCGATGCCCAGTGCGAGGATGGCCACTACAACCGCTGTGAATGCCTTGCGGCGTGTGAGCGAGCGCAGGGCCAGCTTCCAATGCGTCATGTCTTTGAGACGTGCCGCTCATACGATGGTTAGTCGCAATGCTGTTAATGATGTCGGTGGGGCAGTCGATCGTTTTTTGTCGTCTGCCGGCGCTCCCCGAAGGCGGCAGACAGGTATTGCGGTTAGCCGCCAGCGGTTACGATAGCGATTGCAGCCTATGACACGCGCATCCGAAACCCTTCCAAACGCCTTCATCGGCAAATCTGAGATGCCTACAGACGACGATCTGGCGGCGGAGCTGGGCCGTTCGGCCAAAGC
>CAYRWE010000562.1:0-1594 GCA_964427655.1 uncultured Solibacteraceae bacterium
TACGTAACCGCTATCAAGGAGAAGGCCGGCGCGGCGCTGATGAAGACCCACCGCAGCTACCTCTCCGTGATTCAGAAGCTGGTGGCGGCGGGCATGACCACCGGCATGGCTCACATCACCGGCGGCGGCATCACCGAGAACCTGCCCCGCATCCTGCCCAAGGGCACCGGAGCGCAGATCGAGCTGGGTTCCTGGCCGGTGCTGCCCATCTTTGAGCACATCCGCGCGCTGGGCCAGGTCTCTGACGAAGAGATGATGCGCACCTTCAACATGGGTGTGGGGCTGATCGCGGCCATTCCGGCGGAAAAGTTCACCAAGGCCAAGAAAGTGCTGGACCGCGCCGAGGAGAAATTCTTCATCATTGGCCGGGTGGTCAAAGGCGACCGCAAGGTGCAGTACACGTAGACCTGTTTGAGACCAGAAGTGTCAGGGCACGACTTCAGTCGCGCCAAAAGCGCCACAAAGGCAGGGGGGGCTCCAGCCCCTGAGGGAGAGTCTTGGAACTCGCTTTGAAAGATCGGCCAGTCCGCCTCGGCATCCTGCTCTCCGGCCGCGGATCGAACTTTGCCGCGATTGCCGAGTCCATCCGCGCTGGCCGCCTGAAGGGCGCGGAGATCGCCGTGGTGATCTCCAACGTGGCTGAGGCCGGCGGGCTGCTGTCCGCCCGTGAGAGAGGTCTGCCCACGGCGGTTTTTGTCTCCAGGGGGCGCAAGCGGGCCGAGCACGACGCCGATGTGGCCGCCTGCCTGCGGGAGCACGGGGTGGATCTGGTTTGCCTGGCCGGCTACATGCGCCTGCTTTCGCCGGAGTTCATCGCGGCCTTTCCCAACCGCATTCTCAATATTCATCCCGCGCTGCTGCCCGCCTTTCCTGGCCTGGAGGCGCAGACGCAGGCCTTCGACTACGGCGTGAAGATCGCCGGCTGCACGGTCCACTTTGTGGATGAACACCTGGATCACGGCGTCATCGTGCTGCAGCGCGCCATTGCGGTGCTGGACGCCGACGATGCCCACTCCCTGGCCGAACGCATTCTGGCCGAGGAGCACCTGGCCTACACCGAGGCCCTGGCCCGCGTGGTGAGCGGGGAGTACGAGATACACGGCCGGCGGTTTGTCCGCCGCAACGGCTGAAAGCGAGAAGAGCCTGATGAAAATCCTGCGCACCGTCGCCGAACTGCGCCAGTGGTCGCGCGCACAGCGCAACGCCGGCAACACGATTGGCCTTGTGCCCACCATGGGCGCACTGCACGCCGGCCACGCGTCCCTGATTCGCGCCGCCGCGGCCTCCTGCGGGCGAGTCGCGGTCAGCATCTTCGTGAATCCCACCCAGTTCGGCCCCAACGAGGATTACGCCGTCTATCCGCGCACCTTCGAGGCCGATTGCGCCCTCGCCCAGGAGCAGGGCGCCAGCGCGGTCTTCGCGCCCACGGTCGAGGAACTCTATCCGGCCGGCGCGGCGACTTTTGTCGAGGTCGAAGGCTTGAGTGGCTGCCTCGATGGCAAATCGCGCCCCGGACACTTTCGCGGAGTGGCGACCGTAGTGGCCAAGCTGCTCATCGCCGCCGAGCCCGACCGCGCCTTCTTCGGCCAGAAAG
>CAYRWE010000563.1:0-1590 GCA_964427655.1 uncultured Solibacteraceae bacterium
TCGTCAAGAAGATCAAGGACTCCAAGCTCAAGGTGCAGGCCTCCATCCAGGGCGACTTCGTACGCGTGGCGGGCCGCGACCGCGACGTGCTGCAGGCCGTTATCAAGCTGCTGCGCGACCAGGATTTCGGTATCGACATGCAGTTCATCAATTACCGCACGAACTGACGTGGCGCGGCGCATCGAATCGCATTGGATCTCGGGCCCGGCCGGACGGCTGGAAGCGCTGGTGGAGGAACCCGAGGAGTGCGCCCCGGTATTGGCGGCACTGGTGTGTCATCCCCATCCGCTCTATGGCGGCACCATGCATAACAAGGTGGTGCACCGGCTGGCGCGCGGGCTGCGGAGCACCGGGGCCGTGGCGCTGCGCTTCAATTTTCGCGGGGTGGGGCGCAGCGAAGGCACCCATGGAGAGTTCGTGGGCGAGGTGGAGGACGCGCGCGCGGCGCTGGCCTGGCTGCGCGAGCGTTATCCCGGGCTGCCCTTCGCCCTGGCCGGCTTCTCGTTCGGGGCGCGCGCCATCGTGCACCTGGGCTGCTCCGGCGATGCCCCGCTGTGGCTGATGGCTGCCGGCTTCCCCACACGCTTCGGAGACGAAGCCATCCTGGCTGCCTGCGGGGTTCCGCGCTTCTTCATCCAGAGCACCCACGACCAGTACGGCCCGCGCGCCGAACTCGAGGCCCTGGTGGCCCGCCTGCCAGAACCCAAGCGGCTGGCGTGGATCGAGGCGCGCGATCACTTCTTCGCCGGCGGCCTGGATGCCTTCGAGGAAGCCGTGCGCCGCCTGGCCGGGGCAGCCTCGGGGATACCCGCGGACAGCGCTGGATTCCGCCCCGCGAATATGCCATCCTGATCGGTTCCCATGGACATCATCAACGGCAATATCGGCTGGATCGAAGTGATCTGCGGCCCCATGTTTTCGGGCAAAAGCGAAGAGCTGATCCGCCGGCTGCGCAGGGCCATGATCGCGCGCAAACGCGTCGAGGTATTCAAGCCCAACATCGACGACCGCTATTCGGAAAACGAGATCGTCTCTCACGGCGACCTGCGCATGCGCTCGCAGGTGGTGACCGGAGCCGCCGGAATCGTCGAGATCATCGACTGGCGCGCGGAAGTGGTGGGCATCGACGAAGCCAACTTCATGGGTCCCGAGCTGGTGGAGGTGGCCCAGCGCCTGGCCGACAGCGGCAAGCAGGTGATCGTAGCCGGCCTGGACACCGATTACCTGGGGCGTCCCTTCGCGCCCATTCCGGACCTGCTGGCGCATGCCGAATCGATCACCAAGACGCTGGCGATCTGCATGCGCTGCGGCAACCCCGCCAAGCACACGCAGCGTCTGCGCGGGTCGGACGACCTGATCGTAGTGGGGGCGTCCGATATGTACGAGGCGCGCTGCCGCCGCTGTTTCGAGCCCGGCATTCCCAAGCAGACCGAGATGGAGTTCGTGAAAGCCAAGCGCTTGGAGAAGGACCGGACGTAGGGCGGGCGCATTCCGGTCAGCCGGTAACCCGAGAACCCGCCTCCCGACCCACGGCATCCTTGTCGTTAACAAGTCAAGTTGTCCGGTTTTGATAATTAGTGATCTGTCCGC
>CAYRWE010000564.1:0-1586 GCA_964427655.1 uncultured Solibacteraceae bacterium
GGGTCGGCATGCGACATCAAGCCACCCCACCACCAGGGGAATCGCACTTGGATTCTTCCAGCCTCCAAGTGCCTGTCGAGGGTCGAAATTCAGGGCCTGTGGCCGAGTTTACCCCGCCGCGAAACCGCGCCCAGCCGCAAAATGGTCGGTAGCGTTCCAAGTGCAATTGCCCTGACCCCACCACCCGTCGCGGCTTGCCCGATTGGGTAGGCCGAGAAACATGCAAACCGGCCCCGGACGAGCGCGCCGGGAGCACCGCTCGCCGCTCGCCTCCTTATGCTGGTCGCCCCTGCACCCGCGTGCCCGCGTGCCCGCGCCGCGGCGGGCGCTGGGGTGCCGATGCCGGTGCTGTGGAGTACCCTCGCCGCCGGGCGGTAGGTGGCTTTGGACGCTTGCAAAGGGCGGGAGGCGGTTCGATCAATGGCGTTGCTGCCGTCGCGTCAGGCCGAGATGCTTCTGACCTCGTCCCTTACGAAGCCGCCCGCCATCTTCACGAATGCCTCCGCCGTCATCATGGCGTCCAGCAGCGCCCCGTGGTGCTCGAACCGGTCGGAACGGTCGATCCACAGGCGGTCGCAGAGCGCATCGAGGGTCCCGGGCGCGCCCGGGAAAACATCGCGGGCGATCAGCTGCGTGTCGAGGAACCGCCCCTCGTGGTAAGGTGATTCTTCCCATCCGGTCAGCTTGGCGCGCCGCATTTCGTAGTTCAGGAAATCGATCTCGTTCTCCGCCGCGTGCGCAAGGAGGACCGACCCTCCGAGGAACTCCTCGAATTCGGACCGCACGTCCGCGAACCTCGGTGCGGCCTTGAGCGCCCCTGGACGGATCCCGTGGACGGCGATCGATGCCGGGCTGATTGGCCCGTCTGGATTAACCAGGGTCTCCCAGGTTCGTCCCGTGATCCAGGTGCCGCCGTCCCGCAGCAATTCGGCGCAGCCGAGCTGGATGACGATGCCGGGAAGGCGCATGCCTTTCGGCATCTTCCTGATTTCGGTCAGCGGCATGATGCGATGGCCGGTCGTTTCCGCGTCGAGCGCGACAATTCGGCTGATATCGGTGAGGTCGTTCAAGGTGAGCATCGGTGCGCTTCGGAATGTTTGCTGCCGGATCATAGAGCATTCCGCCGCAGTAGTCGCCCGGCGGTTGCATCGTGGCCGATGCCATCAGTGTGGCGCGCAGCGCCATGCAGCTTTGGCTGGGGAGGCTTATCTGCACGGGCCGGGGGTAACCGCCGCCTGACGCAGTGCAGTGCGGCGGCGCGCGGGGCTGATTCGCCTGGATTGGCTGGCTGGCGGGGGAGCCGGGCTCGGTCATCGCCCAGCGGGCCGTACGGCTTGCCCTGGGCACCGCCATGGAGGCACAGGTGGTGGACTGGCAGCGCTTCGTGGACTCGGTCCGCGCCGAGTTCGCCGCGGCATCCGGCGAGTGGGAAGACGCCTAGAGGGTTGAGCGGCCGAGGCTCTGAATACCTTCTCAGGCGGTTTTCTCCACACCCCTAGTACGCTCCGTCGTTTCGTCCGATTGGGGTCGCCTACGGCCAGCACAGCCACCGCCATGCCCACAGCAGCTCCGGGTTGCGGGCGGCG
>CAYRWE010000565.1:0-1584 GCA_964427655.1 uncultured Solibacteraceae bacterium
ACGTGTTCCTCTCAAAAGTTTCCGGGGGCGACGTGCAGGGGCCGGAGATTCCGGTCGCCACGACGCCTCTGTTCGAAGCCAAGGCCACGGTGGCGGTGGATACATCGGACCGTGTGTGGGTGGCGTATGAGCAGGGCGCGGCGAACTGGGGCAAGGACCAGGGCTACATCATCCGCAAGACGCAGCCCGGCGTGCCGCTGGGGGGAGCCCGCGAGGTGAAGATCCGCTGCTATCAGGGCGGCGCATGGCGGGAGCCGGCGCTGCCGGAGTTCCCCGGCACGAACGCCTATATCCCACATCTTTTCTCCGATGGCCGCGGCTCGGTGTGGGTGGCGGCGAATGTGATTCTGAAGGCCGCACCCAAGGACGCAGCGAAGGCCGCCAAGGATTCAGCCAAGGCCAAGGCGGCCGGCAGAGCTACGTATTGGCAATACTGGGTAACGCATTTCGACGGCAAGCAGTGGTCGGAGGCGGTGGCGCTGCCCAACAGCAAGGGAAGATCGAGCACGCGGATCAACGGAACGCTGGCGAATGACGGGACTCTCTGGCTTTCGTGGCCGAGCGACGGGCGCGTGGAAGGCTACTATCACCGCCCTCTGAGGCAGGCGGTGTATGCGGGTTCCCTGCCGGCGCCGCGCGGGGAGAACATCGCGGCGGAACTGCCGGCGGCGAAGGCTCCGGAAGCCATCGAGGTGAAAGCAGGGCATAAGGACGAACGCGGCGACGTAGCTGCGATCCGGGCCTATACGGTTGCGATTGGCGGCAAGCCGAATCACATCGTGCGCGGCGATTTCCACCGGCACACCGAGCTGAGCTGGGACGGCGGCGGCACCAGCGACGGCTCCTTGCAGGATTTTTACCGCTACATGATCGATTGCGCCTCGATGGATTTCGGCGCGTCCACGGACCATCAGGGCGGCGCGTGGCCTTATTGGTGGTGGTACACGCAGAAGATGACGGACATGTACCACGTGCCGGGCGCCTACGTCCCGATCTTCGGCTACGAACGTAGCGCGGGCTATCCGTTCGGGCATCACAACGTGTTTTTTGCCAAGCGGAGCGAGTCGCGCGTGACCCCGTTCTTCCTGAAAGAGGGGACCAAGGGTTTCGACCTGCCGCTCACGCCGGAAGGCGACGAGCCGGGCTTCGCCACCGGGTCGCTGGTCGAGAATGACACCAAGCTGCTCTACGAAGAGATCCGGCCGCGCAATGGGATCGCCATCTCGCACACCTCGGCAACCAGGATGGGCAACGATTGGGAGCATGGGTACGACCCCAACCTCGAACCGATCGTGGAAATCTTCCAGGGCTGCCGGACGAGTTATGAAAAGACCGGCGCTCCCTATGCCGTGCAGGACCTCAAAGACCTCGAGCGCATCAAAGTGGCCGGGCACGAGGAGAAGGGCATGGTGTCGAACGCCTGGGCGAAGGGCTATCTGCTGGGCGTCGAGGCCAGCTCCGATCACGGCTCGACGCACATTTCGTACACGCTGGTGTACACCGCCGATCCCACGCGCCAGGGCGTATTGAACGCCATCCGCCAGCGGCACACCTATGGCGCCACCGACAACATCGTCATGGATG
>CAYRWE010000566.1:0-1579 GCA_964427655.1 uncultured Solibacteraceae bacterium
CCCAGCAGGCGGCCATGACGGCGGCCAACAAGGCTTCCGAGAGCGGGCTGCGGACGGTCGAAGTCCGCGTGAGCGGTCCGGGTTCGGGCCGCGAATCGGCCGTGCGCGCGCTTTCCACGGCGGGCATCGAGGTACGCTCGATTCGGGACGTCACACCGATCCCCCACAACGGCTGCCGCCCGCCCAAGAAGCGCAGGGTTTGAGAAGCAACCGCTCCCTGACGGAGCGTTACTGAGCCGCGACCGTGAGGGAGCGGTTGTCCGGATTTTGAGCGGAAGCGGGAAGAAGGCCTGCCATGGCCGTAAACCGCACCTGAAGAGAAAGGTAAGGAGAGCAACTTGGCAAGATACATTGGCCCCGTTTGCCGGCAGTGCCGGCGCGAGGGCATGAAGCTTTATCTGAAGGGCGAGCGATGCCACACCGAAAAGTGCGCCATCGAGCGTCGTAATTTCATCCCCGGACAGCATGGTAAGGACCGCAAGCCCAAGATCGTCGGCTACGGCCTCCAGCTCCGCGAAAAACAGAAGGTGCGCCGCGTCTACGGCGTGCTCGAGCGGCAGTTCCGCGGCACTTTCGAAAAGGCCGCGCTGGCCAAGGGCATCACCGGCGACAACCTGATGTCGGCCCTCGAGCGGCGCCTGGATAGCGTGATCTACCGCATGGGATTCGGCACCAGCCGCGCCCAGTCGCGCCAGATCGTGCGCCACGGCCACATCGACGTCAACGGACGCAAGTGCAACATCCCATCCGCCCTGGTGAAGGTGGGCGACGTGATTTCGGTGCGGGAGAACAGCAAGAACAACCCCACCATCCTGGCGGCGCGCGATGCCACGGCTCATGCCCCCGCGCCGAACTGGATCGAGGTGGATCGGGAAGGTTTGAAGGGTCGCGTCACCGCGCTGCCTAAGCGCGATGAGCTGGTGCAGATCCAGTTGAACGAGCAGCTCATCGTCGAGTTGTACTCGAAGTAAAGGGTCGGGGGGCCGGCCCCCCAGGCGGAGGAACATTATGTTTAAGGGCTTTCAGAAACCCAAACGACTGGTCGCCAACACCGAAACTCTCACCGAGCGGTATGGCATGTTCACGGCACAACCGTTCCAGCGCGGATTCGGCACTACTATCGGGAACGGCCTGCGGCGCGTGCTGCTGAGCTCCATCGAGGGCGCGGCCATTACCGCCGTGCGCATCGAGGGTGTCGAACACGAATTCAGCCCCATCCCGGGCGTGGTCGAGGATGCCACCGATATCATCCTCAATCTCAAGCAGATTCCTTTCAAGATCACGGGCGAGGGCCTCAAAACCGTTCGCCTGAACGTGGAGCAGCCGGGCGAGGTGCGCAGCGGGCAAATCGAAACCGATGCGGACGTCGAGGTGCTGGATCGCGACGTGCACGTGGCCACGGTCAGCGAGGGCGGCAAGCTGCACATCGAGATGCGGCTCAAGATCGGCCGCGGCTATGTGAGCGCCGACAAGAATTTCGATGAGGACCTGGCCCTGGGCTATATCCCTATCGATTCGGTTCATTCGCCCGTGCGCAAGGTGAACTTCGAGGTGGAAGCCGCGCGCCTCGGCCAGATGA
>CAYRWE010000567.1:0-1568 GCA_964427655.1 uncultured Solibacteraceae bacterium
TGTTCTAGGAGTTCTTTGATCCGGCTGAGGAATCTTGCGCCGGCTACGCCGTCGAGGACACGGTGATCGATGGATGCGGTGATGGTGACCGTGTCCCTGGCCGCCAGCGCTTCGCCGCAGACCACAGCGCGCTTGGCGATGCTGCCGGTGGCTACGATGATGCTTTGGGGCGGATTGAGAATGGCCTGGAACCAATCGACGGCGAAGGCGCCAAGATTCGATAACGTCGCGCTTCCTCCCTCCATCTCCGCCAGCGTCAACTTTCCAGCGCGGGCTGTAGCGGCCAGACGAATCCGCTCACGGGCCACGCCAAGCATCGTTAATCGATCGACGTTGCGAATCACGGGAACCAGAAGCATTTGATCGGTCTGAGCGGCGAAGCCGATGTCGATCGACTGGCGGGCGAGGATTTTTCCATCTTGCCAGAAGGTATTCACCGAGGGCTGTTCGGCCAGCGCGCGGGCCATGGCCTTGAGGAAGAAATCGGTGTAGGTGATGCGCATTTCCTTTTCTTGCACGGCGGCCAGGCAGTTGCTGCGAAGTGCGACAAGCTGAGTGGCATCGACCTCCACGCCCAGATAGAAATGGGGCGCGCTATGGAAGCTGCTCGTCAGCCGCTCAGCAAGAGCGGAGCGGTGCGGCGAAAGCGGAATCTCGAGCGGAGCGGCGGCTAGTATTGCGGGCGCCGGCGCGGCTGGCGCAGTTTCAGCTTGCGCGTCGTGCACTCGCCGCACGTCTTCGGCTTGGATTCTGCTTCCCTTCTCCGGCTTCAACCCACGCAGATCGACGCCCAGTTCCCTGGCCAGGCGCTTGGCCAGAGGAGTGGCGGGAAACTGCTCCGCTGCTTGTGCTTCGACGACCTCTTCGGCCGGCGCTATGGGAGACGCCTGCTGCTCGGCGGGCTCGACAGCCGCTGCAGCAGCAGCGCTTCCGATGGCCGCCGCCGCGGCCGCGATTTCGTCTTCGCGATCCACGATGGCCGCGATCACCGTGCCCGTCGGCACCATCTGATGGGGCGCCACAGCCTCGGCCGCAACATATCCCGATGCCGTCGCCTCCACTTCCATCTCGACTTTATCGGTCTCCACGCTGAACAGCACTTCGCCTTTTTCGATCTTGTCGCCCGGCTGTTTGAACCAGACGGAAACCGAACCTTCCGTCATGGTCAGACCGAGTTGGGGCATTACCACATCATGAGTCATAGCGCACCTGTCAGGAGTTCATCCACTCTCGTATTTCTGTCACTACCCGCTCGACATCGGGAAGAATCCGGCCTTCCAACTTGGGGCTGAAGGCATTGGGCGCGGGGCGCGCGCAGATCCGCTTGGGCGGAGCATCGAGACTGTCGAAGCACTCCTCGCAGGCCACGGCAAACACTTCGCCGGAGAAGCCGCACGAGGCATGCGCCTCCTCGACAACCACCAAGCGAGCGGTCTTGCGGATGGAGGCGGCGATGCCCTCGCGGTCGAGAGGAGCGATCGTCCTGGGGTCCAAGACCTCGAGCGAGATGCCTTCCTGGTCGAGAATCCGCGCCGCATCCAGCGCCACATGCACCATGCGGCCCACCG
>CAYRWE010000568.1:0-1568 GCA_964427655.1 uncultured Solibacteraceae bacterium
CCGGCACAACCCTGCGCGACTAAGCCACTGATATTGCGGCATAATCCTCGCGCCCATCCGTTCCGTAATCAAGTAATTGCGGACGCGATGGCTGGATTGCCTTGTTAGATCAACGTGTTAGATCGATTCCGGGTGCCTGGCCTCGGTCGAGCCCCCGCGCTGGCGCCAAATCGCCGGCCGGGCGTCGGGACGCGCGACTGCCAGGAAAAGTGCGTCCCACGCCCTTTTTCTCCGGGGAAAATTGGCCCTTTACCGGAAGCCTACCGGGCGTTCGGTCGGTCTGTCTTTACCGGAAAACAGGAAGTGGGGGATATATATACGTAGTATATATCCCCTTCCGGTATTCCGGTAGACCGGAGCCGGACTTACCGGAAGTTTACCGGAAGAGTTACCGGAAGTCAGGTTTCCCAGGAAGCGCTGGAAGGCTCACCTTCCGCCGTCCTAAGCCCGGTAGCGGTGTCGCCTTTGGTTTTGCCGGGGCGGGTGAACAGCGCCTCCGTGACGCCGTAGGTGGCCTTGATGGCGGCGAGGGCTCGGCGCTGATCTTCCCGGCCCGTGATGCCGAAGCGCAGGCAGAGTGTGGCGAAGGAGCGTTTGTCGGCGGACAGGCGGGGCGAGATCGGGGATGGCGCGGAGGCGATGGCCTTGAGGATGGCGGCCAGTTCGTCGGACGTGGCGGTGTGGCGGGGTGGGTTCCACGGCACGGCGGCGGCGACGGATTCGCCGTTGTCGAGGTCGTAGGAGATACGCTGGAACCACTCGGGATCGCCGGTCTGGGTGTAGTTCATCTTGGCGCCGTCGAGGCGGAAGAAGAGCTTGTGGTTGGCGGCCGGCACGCCGAGGTCCAGCGCCTCTTCGTCGGACATGGGGCAGACCGTGAAGACGATGCGGGCGGCGCCGACGATGGCGCCGGCGCCTCGGGATGATTCGGGATCGCCTGGTGCCGTGGCGCCTTTGCGGGTGTGGTGGAGGACGCAGATGGCGACGTTGTGGCGGCGGGCCAGCGCCCGGAGTTGGGCGACGACGGCGCGGAGGCTGGTGTTGTCGTTCTCGTCCGAGGTGTGGAGTTCCACAAGTGGATCGAGGAACACCACATCGGGTTTGAAGGCGGCGATCAGGTCGCTGAGTTCGGCGAAGGCTTCGGTGAAGCGGATTTTGCCGGAGAAGGTATCGCGCTCGATCAGGGTGCCGATGTCCTCGGGGCCGACGAGCATGAGGTTGCCGGCGAGGTCTTGTGGGGTTCGGTTGAACTGGCGGAGGGTGGCGGACAGGCGGCGGTATTCCTCGTGGCGGTCATCTTCGACGTTGTAGGACAGGATGCGGAGCGGTCCCGGCGGCTGGAACTGGCCGAACGGGGAGCCGGTGATGGCGCTGACGGTCCATGCCTTGACGACGGTGGACTTGCCGGCCGACCCGGCCCCGGACAGCAGGGTGACGGAGCCGCGCAACAGGTAGCGGTGGACAACCCAGGGGCGACGGGGGATTTCCGACTCGATCCACGGCGCCGAGCTGGCCCAAAGGACGGCTTTGGTGGTCGGCGCGTAGGCGTGGCCGTTCAGGTCCTCGTG
>CAYRWE010000569.1:0-1554 GCA_964427655.1 uncultured Solibacteraceae bacterium
CGACCTCGGCCTCCGCCAGCGCGGTGCGGTCGTGTATGCACCAGTGCACCGGCTTGAGACCTTTGTACACGTAGCCGCGTTCCAGAAACTCGACGAAAGCCCCCGCGATCACCGCGTGGTAGTGCCGGTCCATGGTCAGGTACGGATGGTCCCATTGCCCCAGCACGCCCAGCCGCTTGAAATCGGCGCGCTGCAAATCCACGTACTTTTCGGCGTACTTGCGGCAGGCGCGGCGGATCTCGAGCGCCGACATTTTGGCCTTGCGCGCGCCCAGATCGCTATCGACCTTGATTTCGATGGGCAGCCCGTGGCAATCCCAGCCCGGCACGTAAGGGGCGTCGAAGCCCGCCATGGTCTTCGACTTGACGATGAAATCCTTCAGTATCTTATTGAAAGCCGTGCCCAGGTGAATGCGGCCGTTAGCGTAAGGCGGCCCATCGTGCAGGATGTAGGTGGGGCGGCCGGCGCGCGAGGCCCGTATGGTCTCGTAGAGTTTCTCGCTCTCCCACCGCGCGAGCATCTTCGGCTCGGCCTGCGGCAGGTTGGCTTTCATGGAGAAAGCCGTCTTCGGCAGATTGATGGTCTGCTTAAGGTCCACGGTATGCGATTCCATTTTCAGGGGGTAACTACTATCGTAGCAGTGCGGAGGAGGGTGAGGGGCTGGGCCGGCCAGAACCCGTTTTCCGCACCGCGAAGACGCGCCGGGGCGTCTTCGCGGTGTGCCTGGCTGGCGTTAGAACTTAAAGTGCAGCGCGAGTTGCAGAATGCGGGGATCGGCAGTGCTCGAGATCTGCCCGAAATTGGGGTCGCCGATGTTTGTGTCCGGGTTGCTGAATTCGACGTTGTTGAAGATGTTGAACGCGTCGGCGCGGAACTCCACATCCAGCTTCTCGCGGATATTGAAGTGCTTCGAGAGCGAGATATTGGTGTTGAACGCCCCCGGCCCGCGCAGCACGTTGCGCCCCAGGTTCCCGTAGGTGAACTGGTTCATCAGGGCCGCCGGGCTCACGCCGTTGTTCAACTCGTTGTTCACGTTGACTTCGCGTGCGTCCGAAAAGCTGCTCGGGCTGAACCAGTAGTTGCCGGTCCCGCTCCCGCTGCTGTTGGCTCCGTTCACCGTCTGGAAGTTCTTGGCGTTGTAATACGTGATGGGCGCCACCAGGTCGGAGCGCACCACCTGAGGGTCACCATAGCCGGACGGGCCCGGATTGTTCTGCGAGGGCTCGGTGCCATACGGGAACGCCAGCACGTCCAGCGGGAAGCCGGAGCGCCACGTCAGAATCGGAATGAGGTTCCAGCCCTTAGTCAGCATCTTGGGAGCCTTCGACGACAATTTGTCGAACGGCAGTTCCCATCCGCCCGAGAGCGAGAAGAACTGCCGCATATCCATATCGCCCGAAGACCAGAACTGGTAGTGGTTGTTGTAGGGTACAAAATTGTTGCGCTGCCGGTAGCCGGATTCGTTATCGAGCTGATGCGACCAGGTGTAAGCCACCGTGAAGAACGTGTTGCCCAGGCCCGAGCCGGAGAAGCGCTTGGTGAGGTCCGTCTGCA
>CAYRWE010000570.1:0-1553 GCA_964427655.1 uncultured Solibacteraceae bacterium
CAAACTGGTTCAGCATCATCGTGGTCTGGCAGCCGGCGCCGGCCGCGATTTCAATCTCCCGGTCGATGGTGCCGCCCAGAATGTCCAGCACCACCGACGTGGTGATATCGGACTGAGAGGGCTGCGCGGGCTGACCCTGCGCTTCCAGGTTTACCGCCGCCGCGAGTCCTGCGGTCTTGAGAAATCCGCGTCGATCCATCTTGTCTTCACCTCTATGGGGCCGAAGCCCAGCTTCTTTTCTATGCTATCCGATAGACGAGGCCGGCGCACGCGCATGTGATACTGAGACAAGCGCTCGCGCGATTCGCGCCCAATCTCGATGTTTTCGTATTCTCAGAACGATCTTTACTGCGAACAGGTCCCGCTCGCCGACCTGGCCGCCGGAACCGGGACGCCCGTGTACGTCTATTCCAGCCAATCCATCCTGGCCAACTACCGGGCCTACGACGAATCCTTCGGCGATCTGCCGCATACCATCTGCTACGCCGTAAAGGCCAACTCTTCGCGAGCCGTGCTGCGGCTGCTGGCGGGCGCCGGAGCCGGCTTCGATATCGTCTCCGGCGGCGAGCTGTATCGCGTCCTGCAAGCCGGGGGCGACCCCGCGCGCGTGGTCTACTCCGGCGTGGGCAAGACGGCCGCCGAGGTGGAATACGCCCTCTCGAGCGGCATTCGGGGCTTCAATTGCGAATCGGAATCTGAGCTGGCGCTTATTGACGCATTGGCCACTCGGCGCGGAGTTACGGCGGGTTTCGCCATCCGTGTCAACCCGGATGTGGATGCCGCCACGCACCCTTATATTTCCACCGGACTCAGCGAGCACAAATTCGGTATCCCCATGGCCGAAGCGGCCGCGATATACGACCGCGCGCGCACATACACGGGTATTTCCACGCAGGGCGTGAGCTGCCACATCGGCTCGCAGATCCTCGACCCCAGCCCCATTCTGGACGCGGTGGACAAAGTGCTCGAGTTCATCGCCGGCCTGCGCGCGGCGGGCCACGCGATCCGCTACATCGATCTCGGCGGCGGCCTGGGCGTGGCCTACCAACCGGGCGAGAAGACGCCCGCCATACGGGCCTTCGTGGAGAGCCTGAACGCGCGGCTGCGCGAGAGCGGGCTCGAAGCCATGGTCGAACCGGGCCGCTCGATTGTGGGCCCTGCGGGCGCGCTGCTGACGCGCGTGCTCTACCGCAAGCGCAACGGCGCCAAGGAATTCGTAGTGGTGGATGCCGCCATGAACGATCTGATCCGCCCCGCGCTCTACCACGCGCATCACGAAGTAGTTCCGGTGCGCCGCAACCGCCTGCCGGCCATCACCGCCGACGTGGTAGGGCCGATCTGCGAGAGCGGCGATTTCCTGGCCCGCGACCGCGCGATGGCCAACGTCATGCCGGGCGACTATCTAGCCGTTCTGACCGCCGGAGCCTACGGCTTCGTGCTCTCCTCGAACTACAATTCGCGTCCGCGCGCACCGGAGGTGCTAGTGGAAGGCGCCGAGTGGCGCATCGTGCGCCGCCGCGAAACCTACGAGGACCTGGTGCGCGGCGAAGAAG
>CAYRWE010000571.1:0-1548 GCA_964427655.1 uncultured Solibacteraceae bacterium
AGACCGTATGTCCTTCCCTGACCGAGGCGACTCGCCCTCAATGCTTTAGCGAGGGTTGCCCGGATAGGCCGGGTAGAGCCTCAGGCAAGGAGGACGAGTCATGACGGATTGTAGCGAAGTTTTCGTTGGTCTTGATACCTCGAAGTTGCGTAATGCGGTGGCAATAGCGCAGAGCGGGCGGAACGGCGAGGTCCGGTATCTCGGTGAGATCGAGAACACGGAGGCGGCGACGCGCAAGCTGGTGAAGAAGCTTGCCGCGTCGCATCGGCGATTGACGTTCTGTTATGAAGCCGGGCCGACGGGATATGGACTGCACAGGCAGATCAAGGCTCTCGGCCACGAGTGTGTGGTGGTGGCGCCGTCGCTGATCCCGAAGAAGCCGGGCGACCGGGTGAAGACCAATCGGCGCGACGCGCTCAATCTGGCCAAGCTGTTGCGCGCGGGCGAACTGACCGCGGTCTGGGTTCCGGATGCGCGGCACGAGGCGATGCGGGATCTGGTGCGGGCGCGCGAGGCTGCGGTCGACGACCTCAAATCCAAACGCCAGCAGGTTTTGTCGCTGCTGCTGCGGCTCGGCCTGCACTATACGGGCAAGCGAACCTGGACCAGAACTCACATGCGATGGCTGGTGGGACAGAAGCTGGCTCACCGCGAACAGCGCATCGCTTTCGAGGAGATGCTGTTGGCAGTGCGGCAAGCCGAGGAGCGTGTGATCCGGTTGGAACAGGCGATCAGCGCGGCGGTGCCGGAATGGTCGCTTGCAAAAGTGGTGACGGCACTGATGGCCGTGCGTGGTCTCAATCTCATTTCGGCGACCATTTTCCTCGCCGAGATCGGCGACCTGTCGCGCTTTGCCAGCCCGCGCCAATTGATGGCCTATCTCGGCCTGGTGCCGGGCGAAGAGTCGACTGGTGACAGGGTCTGGCGAGGCGGCATCACCAAGGCCGGCAACCATCGGGCACGGCGTATTCTGGTGGAGTGCTCCTGGAGCTACCGCCATCCCCCACGCGTCGGCAAGAAGAAGCTCGCCAAGGTGGAAGCCGCACCACCCGCGGTCCAGGAGATCGCTTGGAAGGCGCAGGCGCGCTTGACCGCGCGCTACCGCGCATTGGCACGGCGCGGCAAGCGGTCGACCCTCGTGGTGACCGCGATTGCACGCGAGCTGTCCGGCTTCATTTGGGCTGTCAGTCGCGCCGTCGGCGCGCCCGCGACGGCGGCGATGTGAGCACATCGACATATCTCAAAAGGAAGCCAGTACCGGGCCGCGATCCGGACAAATATCGTGCAACGGCGGGGGCGAAGCCACGGCAGGGGAATTCCCGATGTCGCTTTGTGGCCGATCAAGCGATCGACGCCCGCGCGTAGACAAAGGACAGCCCCGGACGAAATCTCGGAACTGCGGTTTAAATCCGCGTATCAGAGCTTGATCACCGACGTCTTCAGGCTTCGCCTCCACCGTTGCACGATCATCACTTCGCGCACTCCGGCGAAAATCGCAGGGAGACGATATCTCACGTTCAAACCACTTGACGAAGGACATCAGAGCGA
>CAYRWE010000572.1:0-1548 GCA_964427655.1 uncultured Solibacteraceae bacterium
CGCCGCGAACCCAGTGCGGCACTTTGGCCGGGATCACGCGCACGTTGCTCAGCCCGGCAGCCTTCATCTCGCCGGCCGACCACGCGATGGCGCGTTCCAGCGCCGGCGACCCGCTCAACCGGTTGCCGATGCGGTAGCAGAGATAGGCCAGGCGGTTGTAGCCCTCCCGATCGGCCAGGGCGGCGTCGATCAGCTTGCTCGCGGTGGCACGATACTGCTCCGTCAGGTTCGCCGCATCGGCCGCCGTCCCGCGCTCCACCACTCCGAGAAACACTAAGAGTAATGCCCCCGTGCGCCAGTTCATAAACGCCACTATCTCACGAATGGCAGGTAGGCCGGGACTTTCCTCCGGTACTCCAGAAATGTCTCCCCGAAGCGCGCTTCGAGCAGCTTCTCTTCGGCGTGTATGCGGATCTCCGTGCCCACCGTGAAAAGCGCCAGCGAAAGCGCGATCCAGCGCCACGGCGTGAGGATCAGCAGCGTGCCCAGCAGAATCGCCAGCACAGACGCGTAGATGGGATGGCGCACCACGGCGTAGGGACCCGTCGCGACCAGTTCGTGATCCTCGTACAGCCCGGCCTGCCAGCGAAACTGCTTTCCCAGATGCAGCACGGCGCCCCATGCCAAAATCGGAGCCAGCGGCGCCACCAGCATGGAAGCCACCAGGCGCCCCGTTTCCGGCGGAGAAGCGGGCGGCAGGCGAAAAGCGAACGCCAGGAAAATCGCCATCCCTTGGAAGGCCAGCCCCACCAGCGTGGGCCAGGGCCGCGCCACCGAGGGGCGCTTCTGCCAGTGCGGCGCGCGCACGATGTACGGATAGCTCCACGCAAACCAGCACACCATCAACTCCACGAGCGCGATCGACCTCATGGCCGCACCACCACCTTGCCGAATTCTACAGGGTCGGCATGCACCGTCCTACCCCTTTCCGAACCCGCCGAGCCTTACCTCAAAACCCGCTGGGTCTGATCCGGAAACTCTCCTGCCAGGTGCCTCCCGGCGGAATGGATTGCAGCTCTTTATAGGTCCCCTTCTGCGCCATGTTCAAGGCGTTGGTGATAGCCGCCATGGGCTCGAAGCAGATGAAATCCTGCCCCGCCGGCGCATACACCACCACGGCCTTGAACTTCGGCCCGAAGGTCGCTTCGATGCGCTGCTCCTTCCCCTGCACCCACATGGTGGCGTTGCCGGATGCGTCGCGGATCAGGTCGCTGAAGACGTGATCGAGAGCCAGCCCCTTGAGCGTGCTGCCTTGCGGCTTGGGCAGGAACTGTTCGATCGGCCGGGTTTCTCCGGTAGGGATATTCTGCGGGGTCAGCAGCCACTCGGTGCGGGCCGCGATGCCAAATGTCCACTCGTCGCGCGGCGCGTCGCTCAACTGGTAGTAGGGGTGAAAGCCGATCGAAACGGGCATCGGCTCGGCGCTCAGGTTGTGCAGCGCCACGCTCACCTCCAGCACGCCATCGCGCAGGCGGTAGGTCATCTCGATGGTGTGGGCGAACGGAAACTGCGCCATCCACTCGGGCTGCCGGTAGAAATCCAGCTTGC
>CAYRWE010000573.1:0-1547 GCA_964427655.1 uncultured Solibacteraceae bacterium
TGCCCCGATCAAACAACTATACGTAACTGTAGGGTAAAGTGGGATCTGCACCCAACAGCGATGGGGGCGGTTTTCCGTGCCGATGATTGTCGCACAGGCCGGAGACGAACGCGGGCAAAGGCACGTCGTTCTTGCGTGCGGTCTGCTGGATGCTCATCCAGACGCCAAGTGTCCGACTTCCCCGTGGTGAGCGCGTGCCGCCCGTGGCCTTTCGGTGCTGTGCGATGGGCCGAATATCGCGCTCACTGCCGTTGTTGTCGGCCGGCACGTCGGGACGGTCCAGAAACCTGGTGATGCCGTGAAAGTGAGTGCGCAGCCGCTTCTGCAATCGTTGTACGTCATCCTCCAGTCGGGGATCGCCGGCATTGATGATGCGTCCGAGCCGCACGCGCAGTCCGTGTCGCGTGCTGCTGGTGCCGTCACGTTGCGCCCGCTTGGCATCCACGTACCAGGCGCAGACTTGGTCGCGAAACTCCTCGGTCCGCGCGCAGGGGCAACACTCGGCGACCTTCTTCGCTTCCCTCACCATGTGCGCGGCGCAGTAGGCGTGTGTCCACTCGTCATGACTCGTGTAGACGCTGTAGAAGTCCGTCACCAGTACGCCGGCAAAGTCGGGCCCGAGCATCTGCTCGGCGACCCACGACCCGCGCGACAGCTCGACTCGAAAGAGCGATGCCGTCTGCGTACGTGCGAGCCACGCCCATCCGCCGATCCCGTTCTGGTGCAGACCCGTCTCGTCCAAACCTACGACCGGCGCAGTTCGAATGCGCGACTGGATCTCGTCGATGGCGGGCTGCGCGCGCTCGGCCTGCCGCACCAGAAGGTGCGACACGCCTCCGGCGGTGATCCGCAGCCCGAACCAAACCCCCAAGAACGCTGCAATCCCCGCCAGCGACACGTGGTGGTCGAAGCGCAGCGACACTGTCATCGCCGTCGCGTTAGGCCCGACCTGCGTGCGCGCGATGCTCTTGCCCTGCCGCGTGTCGCCCGGCAGCGGCTCCGACACCTGCAGCCCGCACCACTTGCAACGGCCGACGTGCGCCACGTGCTTGACCACCTCGACCCGCACCGGAGGAATGTCCTCGACCAGAATGCTGCGCTCCTCCCCCATCGGCTCGACGGGCCCGCCGCACTCGCATCGGTCGGGGGGCGGGTAGTCCACCGTGCGGTCGATCTCCTTGGGAACCTCCCGCTGCGCGCCTTGATGTCCCGCCTTCCGCCCAGGCTTGCGCCCAGTCGCACGACGCTTGCCCTCTGGGCGGGAACTGCGCCGCTTGCCTCGCTCTCGAAACCCGCGCTTCCACTCCTCCAGCTCCCGGAGCGCCTTCTCCAGCGCCGCTCGCAGCGCGGCGTTCTCCTTCTCCAGCTCGACCAGGCGTTCCTCCGGCGTCACGCCGTCCTTGATGCACCCTTCGTGAACAAATGGACAGCCCTTTCTCACTCAGACGCGAAGATCGCTCCCACACCGTGCGATACCGCTAAACTCGTACGAGATTTTGTCCCCGCGCGTTGCTCCCGTTCTTTACCTGAACCGCGTTGAACCCCAA
>CAYRWE010000574.1:0-1547 GCA_964427655.1 uncultured Solibacteraceae bacterium
GTTTCCACGAAGCCGCGCAGGTGTTGTGGCATTTCTTCTGGCACGAGTTCTGCGACTGGTACCTGGAGCTGAAAAAGCTGCGTTTCCGCGAAAACTCCGGCCTGGACGCGGGCTGGCGCAACACGCTGGCGGCCTTCGAGACGGCCCTGCGGCTGCTGCACCCGGCCATGCCGTTCCTCACCGAGGAGCTTTGGCAGCGCATGGCGGCCGGCAAAGAGGGGCGGCCCATTTCGATCGCGCTGGCACTCTATCCGCAGTACCGCAAGGAGGTCACGGATTTCGAGGCGGAGCGCGAAATCGGCTTGCTGCAGGAGGTCGTGACCATGGCGCGCACGTTGCGCACCGAGAGCAAGCTGGACCCCAAGCAGCGCCTGGAGGGTGCGCTCTACGCCGGCAACTCGGCGCTCGACGTGGCATGCGGGCACGCGGAAGCCATTCAGAAACTGGCCAACGTGACGCTCGAATTCAAGTCCGAAGCCGCGCCCCGGGCCGCTGCCATGCGCTCCACAGCGCAGTTCGACCTGGTGCTGAAGGTGCCCCAGGCGCAGGAAGAGACGCAGCGCAAGCGCCTCGAGAAGGAGCGCGAGCAACTGCTCCGCAATATCGCCAACTCCGAGCGCCAGTTAAGCGATGAGACCTTCCTGAGCAAGGCCCCGGCCAAGGTGGTGGAGACCATCCGCATGAAGCTGGCGGATTACCAGGCGCAATTGCGGAAGATCGAAGACGCGCTATGATCGCGGGAATCGTACGCCGCGCACTCGAAGAAGATATCGGCACGGGCGATGTGACGACGTTCGCCTGCGTTCCGGAATTGCAGCAGGCTAGCGGCCGGTTTCTGGCGCGCGAGGATCTGGTGGTGGCGGGCGTGCAGGTGCTGCGGCCAATCTACGAACAGCGCGGCGGGGTGGACGAGCTGACACTACTGAAGCGGGATGGCGAGCGGTGTGTGGAGGGTGAAACGATCGCCACGGTGCGTGGGCGGGCTCGCACGCTGCTCGAATGCGAGCGCGTGGCGCTCAATTTCCTGCAACGGCTGAGCGGCGTAGCGACCACGGCGCGCCAGTATGCCGAGGCCGTGGCGGGCACGGGCTGCCGCGTGCTCGATACGCGCAAGACTACGCCGGGGCTGCGCCTGCTGGAAAAGATGGCCGCGCGCGCGGGCGGGGCGACCAACCACCGCATGGGATTGTTCGACGCGGTGCTGATCAAGAACAACCACATTGCGGCGGCGGGCGGCGTATCGCAGGCTATGGCGCGGGCGCGCTCGACCGGGCTGCCCATTGAGATCGAGGTGCGCACGCGCGAAGAGTTGCGGGAAGCGCTCGAAAACGGCGCCGGGCACCTTCTGCTCGACAACCTGACGCCCGAGGAAGCGGCCGAGTGGGTGCGCGAAATTGCCGGGCGCGCCAAGGTGGAATTGTCGGGCGGGATCACGCTCGAAAATGTGCGGGCTTACGCGGGGACGGGAGCGGATTTCGTGTCATCCGGCGCCATCACGCATTCGGCGCGCGCGGTGGATATCAGCTTCCGGCTGGAGCTGGTGTGAG
>CAYRWE010000575.1:0-1540 GCA_964427655.1 uncultured Solibacteraceae bacterium
TCGGAGTAGGGATCGAGCTTCTTCAGGCCCGCCAGGAAGCAGGCCTCGTAGCCCATCTCGCTGGCCCGGTAATGATCGGGATGGCGCGCTTGCCAATACGGCAGAATCACCACGCGCGGGCGCGTCTCGCGGATCTTCATGGCCAGCGTCATGCGCGCGGGCAGGCTGTTTTCCAGGCGCGCATCGGGCATGTGCAGGTTTTCGCGCCAGCGCAGCAGCAGATGCCGGCCGGCGGCCTCGGATTCGGCCACGCGCTCCTCGGGTGTGCCGCGCGTTCCCATGTCGCCGGCGGTCAGATCCAGCACGCCGGTGCGGTAGCCCATCTCGGCCATGCGGATGAGCGTGCCGCCGCAGGTCTGCTCCACGTCGTCCGGGTGCGCGGCAATGGCTAATACGTCGAGGGGTTCCATTTACCAGGAGAGATCGCGCCGCCGCCAGTAGCGCTGGCGCGTGCCCATGAGATTGACCAGCACAGCTCCGGCGATGAATCCGCCCACATGCGCGAAAAACGCCGTCCCGCCCTGGGAGGATTCCGTGATGGCGCCCACGCCGCCGAAAAGCTGGAAGGCGAACCAGTAGATGAGCATCAGCCAGGCCGGCACGTCGAAGGTGAAAACGAAGATCAGCCAGATCAGTATCACCACGTTGGAGCGCGGGAACTTCACCAGGTAGGCGCCCATCACGCCGGCGATGGCGCCGCTCGCCCCCACCATGGGCAGGTTCGAAAACGGGTCCGCCAGGACCTGGGTCATGGCCGCCACCGTGCCGCACAAAAAATAGAACAGCAGGTACTTGCCGTGGCCCAGGATATCTTCCACGTTATCGCCGAAGACCCACAGGAACAGCATGTTGCCCAGCACGTGTCCCCAACTGGCGTGCAGGAACATGGAGGTGAAGATGTTGGCGAAATGAAAGCGCGCCGGCCGCAGCGCATAGATCGCCATGAAGTGGTTCAGCGAATAGGGATCGGCGAGCTGCAACGAGAACTCATGCAGGAAGACGATCACGTTGACGGCGATCAGCAGGATAGTGACCAGCGGCCGCGAGTAGCTCGGCTCGGTGACCTTGATGGGTATGGGGACCATCTAGCCGCTCAAAGCCGCCGTGCGCGCCGCGAATTCCGGATGCAAGCGCCGCTCGGCCCGCGCCATCATCGCGCGGACCTGGGCGAGTCCGCGGATGCCGCCGCGCGCGCCCAGAGCAGTGCAATTGAGGGCCGCCATGGCATTGGAAAATTCCAAGATTTCGGGCATCGGCATGCCTTGGAGTACAGCATAACAGAAGGCCCCGTGAAACACGTCCCCCGCACCGGTGGTGTCCACACAATTCACCACAAACGCGGCCGAGTAGTAGAAGCGCCCGTCCATGCGGGCCAGCGAGCCGTGCGCCCCCAGCGTCATGGCCGCCACGCGCATCCCGTACTCGCTCTGGATGGCCTCCAGGGCTTCGAACGGATCGGTCTTGCCGGTCCAGGCCGAGGGGAAGTCCGAGCTGGCCACCAGGTAATCGATATTCGGCAGCACGCGGTCAAAGCCGTGGT
>CAYRWE010000576.1:0-1529 GCA_964427655.1 uncultured Solibacteraceae bacterium
TTGTCGCACCGCTATGCAAATGCCTCCGGCCATGGGAGTGTTGCCGGGGCATGGGCTTGTTCCGGTTGAATGGTTCGCATCACCCTCACCAAACCGTCCGACCTCGCTGCCGTGGCCGACCGCTGGCAATCGCTCGAGGCTGAGGCCGAGTTGTCGTTCTTCCAGTCCTGGACCTGGGTGGGATGCCTGGCCGAGGAGCGTTTCCCCGACCCGGTGCTGCTGGCGGCCGAGGAGGATGGCGTCCTGGTGGCGCTCGCCCTGTTCAACCGACGCCGCCGGCTGCTGTCGCGTCCCGTGCTTCATCTGGGCGAAAGCGGGGCCGGCGCGTTGGATTCGGTGTTCGTCGAGCACAATGGCCCGGTGCTGCGCCGCGGCCGCGAGGCGCTGCTGCCCGATCTGCTGGCGGCGGCGCTGCGGACGCCGCCGTGCCGGCTGGTGCTGAGCGGCGTCGGCGAGGCGGTGCTGCGGGCGGTCACCGCTGCGGGGGGAACGGTGCGGCGGCTGCAGACCCGGCCGGCGCCGCTGCTGGATCTGACGGCGCTGCGGCGAGCCGGGCGGCCCTTCCTGGAGAGCCTGAGCGCCAACACCCGCCACCAGCTCCGCCGGTCGGCGCGCAGCTATGCCGTAGCCGGCCCGATCACGATACGGCGCGCCGATGGCGTGGAAGAGGCCTGTGAGATGCTGGACGCGCTGGCCGTGCTGCACCAGGCCAACTGGACGCGGCGCGGCCAGTCCGGGGCGTTCGCCCGGCCGGAATTCCGGCGTTTCCATCGGACGCTGCTGGCGCGCGCCGTGCCGCGCGGAGAGGCGGAGGTGTTGTGCATCGGGGCGGGCAGCCGGGTGATTGGCTACCTGTATAATTTCCGCTTCCGGGGGCGTGTACTGGCCTACCAGAGCGGCTTCGACTACGCGAACGCCGCGGCGCACGAGAAGCCGGGCCTGACCTGCCATCAGGCGGCAATCGAGGCGGCCCTGGCCGAGGGCATGGACGGCTACGACTTTCTCGCCGGGGCGCAGCGCTACAAGACCAGCCTGGGTGGGGCTGAGGTACCGTTGCATTGGCTGGAGGCGGTGGCACGATAGGCGACCGCCTTGCCGCGGGCATTCACACCGTCATGTAGGTCCCCCAATCAGGGGCATGGCCAGCGACGAAGGTCGGAGTGAGAAAATACCGGGGCGGCTGGTAATGGTTTTCGGCCGTATATGGCGAGCAGAATTTGTCCTTCAAAAGGTCATTTCTCACGAAAAATGCGTTGATCCCAGTAATATTGCAGCCAACCAGGGCATAGCCCTTCCGTTCCGCGATCTTGGTGATGGCGGCGAGAGAGGACCCGCCATAGTCGGTTCCGCGCCACCGATGCACGGCATTGTAGGTTTGGGCGATGCTCATCGGCGGCGGGAATTTGCCGTTGTATTCGATGACGATCACCCTCGGACTGACGACGTCCAGGACTTCCAGGAAATGGATATCGTTGCCATCCACATCGATCGAGATGAGGTCGATCTCTCCCTTGTAGGACTGCCCGATC
>CAYRWE010000577.1:0-1528 GCA_964427655.1 uncultured Solibacteraceae bacterium
CTACCTGGGAGAGCGATGAGCAGTGTTCCACTTTCTACGTCGGCGATCCAATGCCCATGAGCGAAGATTGCCTGACGCTGAATATCTGGACTCCCGAAAACGCGCACAATGCGCCGGTCTTTTTCTGGATACACGGCGGCGCTCTCAGCGGAGGATCGAGCAGGGAGCCGGTCTACGAAGGTGCGCGGCTTGCCGATCGAGGCATCGTCGTGGTCTCCATCAACTATCGCCTCGGCGTCTTTGGCTGGCTTGCGCATCCTGAACTCAGCAGCGAGTCGCCGCTTGGCATTTCCGGCAACTATGGCCTGCTCGACCAGATTGAAGCGCTGCGCTGGGTCAAGCAGAACATCGGCTCCTTCGGCGGCGATCCTTCGAACGTAACCATCGCCGGCGAATCCGCGGGCGCGCTCAGCGTGATGTACCTGATGGCAGCGCCCGGCGCACGGGGCCTGTTCGCCAAGGCGATTGCAGAAAGCGCGTACATGATCTCCACGCCCGAACTGAAGCAGGCCAGGTTCGGCTCGCCATCCGCCGAAGAGAACGGCACGCGTCTGGCTGCTGCTTTAAAAGCGAAAGACATCGCCGCCATGCGCGCCATGGATGCAGCCACGTTGACCGAAGCCGCGCCGGCAGCCGGCTTCGCGCCCTGGGGCGCCATCGACGGACACGTCTTCCCGCACCAACTCGTGGACGTTTTCGATAAGGGCGAACAAGCGCCCGTGCCGCTACTGGCCGGATTCAACAGCGGCGAGATCCGCTCGTTGAGAGTCCTGGCCCCGCATCCTCCCGCCACTGCGGCCGAGTACGAGACCACGATTCGCAACCAATATGCCGATATGGCCGACGCGTTCCTCCATCTCTATCCCAGCACCAATCTGGAAGAAAGCATTCTGGCCACAGCGCGCGACGCCCTCTACGGCTGGACCGCAGAGCGGCTGGTTAAGAAGCAGGCCGCTCTTGGTCAGCCGTCCTACCTCTACTTTTTCGATCATGGTTATCCGGCCGCTGACTCGGCCGGCCTGCATGGCTTTCACGCCAGCGAGCTGCCTTACGTCTTTGGCGATTTCGACAGGACAACGAAGCTCTGGCCCAAGATTCCGCCAACGCCGCAGGAGACCAGAATTTCCGACGCGATGATCGGCTATTGGACTAGCTTTGCACGCACCGGCCACCCGCAGGCCGCGCATGAGCCCGACTGGCCGGCCTTCGGATCAAAAGGCGCCTACATGGGATTCACCGACGCGCCGCGTCCTTCGGATAACCTGCTGCCAGGAATGTACGAGTTCAACGAGCAGGTTATGTGCCGCCGCCGAGCAAGCGGCGCCATCGGTTGGAACTGGCTGGTTGGTCTTTGGTCCCCGAAAATGCCAGCGCAGAGCGCGGAGTGCAAATAGCTGCTGAATCCCTGGATCGAGCCTTCATCTCAGTCGCTTGCGAATTGCGGCAGGTGAAGGCTCTTTCCTCGCTCCGGCTTATTTCTTGAGAGCCAGGAATCCCGCCGCCATGAACTTGGCGATGCGCTTTCTCA
>CAYRWE010000578.1:0-1510 GCA_964427655.1 uncultured Solibacteraceae bacterium
CAGGCCCATCCCCCACAGCACCGCAACCTTGGCGCCCACGTGGTCGGAGATGCGCCCGGCCCACGGCCGGCTGGCCAGCGTGGCAACGTACTGGATGCTGATCACCATCACGGCCAGTGCCGCGCTGAAGCCCATCCGCAGATGGACATAGGGAGGAAGAACCGCCAGCGGCAGCCCGATGGAAAGATAGACGATGCAGGTGAAATAGACGAAGCCGAGAATATGCCGCGTGCTGCCGGCCCGTGGCGCGGGGGCAGGATCGAAAACGCTCTCGGCAAGTGAGGTCTGCATCTCTAAATTATGACCCGCGAGCCTGAATGTGGTTCCATTTCCGGCCACCCACGCCCCGGCTTTTTGATGGGGCCCGCAAATACGGCTCGGGTGGGCGGCCACGAACCCCGCCAGTTCCGTTCTCCGTCCAAACCCAGACCACACTCATCCCCGCGCGTCTCATGAGCGCGGGCCACGCGAAGCGCCCGCCGCACCGCAGGTGCCGTAGGCGCTCGTGCAATAGACTGGAAATATGGGCGGTTTTCACGTAAAAAACTTCGGATGCCGGGCCGCGCGCGCCGACGGCGAAGCGGTCGGTGACCGTCTCCGCTGCGAAGGCATGAGCGAGGAAGCCCCGTCCGCCGCCGATGTAGTCGTCGTGAACACCTGCAGTGTGACGGCCGAGGCCGACCGCGAAGCCCGCGCCTACATTCGCCGCACCCACCGCCTGAACCCCGCGGCAAAGATCGTGGTCACCGGCTGCTATGCCCAGCGCGCGCCCGGCGAACTGTCCGACCTGGCCGGCGTTGCCGCCGTGGTGGGCAATAGCCACAAGGGCCTCGCGCCGGGGATCGTGCTGCAGCTTGGTGCTTCCGGCAACGTGCAGAGGTCGCCGGCAGCTGAACAATTCTCTGTTTCTCAGGCCGATTCTCCGGTCGAAGCGCCCAGCTTTCTCAGCCTGCAATCGGTGCTCGGCGCGAGTGCGGGCAAGGCAGCGGTATGGGTCGACGACCGTTTCGCGCACTCCTTCCTGGAAGAGGCGCAACTGACCCCCGGCGCGCAGACCCGGCCCAATCTCAAGATCCAGGAGGGCTGCGGCAACCGCTGCACCTTCTGCGTGATTCCCCAGACCCGTGGTTCGTCGCGCAGCCTGCCCGCCGAGGCTGTGCTCCGCCAGGTGGAGGGCTTTGTCGCCGCCGGCGGGCACGAACTGGTGCTCTCCGGAATCAACCTCGGCCGCTGGGGAAGGGAATTGCCCGCAACCTTGCCGCGCTTATCACTGGCCAATCTGGCCCGGCGGATCTTCGCCCAGACCGATCTCCGCCGCCTGCGCCTCAGCTCCATCGAGCCGATGGACTGGGATGCGGAGATGATCGCCCTGATGGCGGAGTTCGCCCGCCCCGGCTCAGGCCCGGCGCGCCTCGCCCGTCACGCACACCTGCCCCTGCAGTCCGGATCCGATGTCGTTCTGCGCCGCATGCACCGCCGCTACCGGCCCTGGCACTACGTCGAAAAGGTG